>UQNI01000006.1 GCA_900542375.1 uncultured Oscillospiraceae bacterium
CTTCCATGCGGTTTAAAAAGTCTTTTGCAAACTTCTGATCGTAACCGGTTGTAATTGTGCGTATTCCGTATGTCTCATAAAGTTTATAGAACCAGTCCGCAACCATTGATAGGTCAATTTCGTTGCCTTCACAAATGGTAAGCCACCCCTCTTTTGCCCACTCTGCGTATTTCGCTCCTGATTCTCTATCACTGGACAACTCTAACTTACTTTCAGGTATAAAATACATAGTGTAAATATATTTTGTTGGATCATCTTTTTTCATAAGCAATACTTTTGCGCATGTTAAGTCTGTAGTTTCTGATAAGTCCACCGCTCCCAGAGCAAAACAATCTCTGAATTCCTCTATATCGTATACGGCAGAATATTTATAATCTTCTTCCATAAGCCATGCTTCGGAGTTGGATTGCTTAAAGTTAAAATCTTTCGATAGTACAAACATCCTATCCGCTTTGCTTTTACGTGCTAAGTCTACCTGTTCTTCTAGGTAGTCCCACTTCTTTACAATTCCAAGCGTTGGATTTGATTTTACCCACGTACTTTTATCCTGCCAGATTTCTTGTTCGCTGTCTTGCGTATACAGCCAAGGTAATGTCCTTTCCGCACTGATACCGTTATCTTCTCCGTTTATGATTTTTCTACAGTCAACAAGTAGATGATCCAGCACACCGTCATTGACAAAACCTTCTGTTGTGATAATAAAGAGTTTTGGGTTATCTTTTAAAGATTGACTTTGTTCTATGGATTTCAAAATAATATTTTTCATCATTTCGTGAACTTCGTCTAAAATGGCAAAATCAATATTTCTTCCTTCTTTATTTCTGGTTCTGTCTGATAGCTTGAAAATTTTAGAGTTATTTACTTTGTTTCTGATACACTGCTGATTTCTCCATGTATCTTGCTGTTTTGGATCTATCATTAAACGCATGGTATCAATGGCATCATACAAAATATTTGCTTGCATATCATCATTAGAGCTGCATACAATGTCCGAACCGTCATTTCCGAAAATTAATTCACATAACGCCAATGCGCTGCATGTTTCCGACTTTGTGTTTTTTCTTGCTATCAACAAAATAATTTTTTTAAATCTGTCAAAGTCAGTGTCGGACATTTTAAAGCTGTATGCAACTTCGATTAATGCTTTTTGCCATAACATTAAAATCATGGGTTTTCCGTAAAACGGTGATTTTGTAAGACGAATGCAGCCTTCCATAAAATGAATTCTTTTATACGCTTCTGTTGTGTCGTAATAATACCTCGGATTTCCCAGATCATTAATTAACCGGTCAAGCTCCATAATAAGTTCTTGACCGGCTATAATTTCTCCTTTTTTAATTGCAATTCGATACTGTATCAAATATAAGTCTTGATTTAAGGTATTAAGCATTACCTTTTATCAGCTCTTTCATGTATAGCCTTAGTGGGCTTTCTTCGTCTCCGGCATCGCTATTTACAAGAGATAGCAATATTTTGATACAGTTATTGTATTGCTGCAAAAATTCTTTGTATTGTTTGCCTGCCGCTGTTGCTTTTTGCTGTGCTTTGTTTGCCGGATTGATACTGATAAATGGGTATTTTTTTAATTCTGCAAGCTGCTCTTCCAAAAACACAACATCATCAATCATAGGCAACACAATCTGTTTTGCGGATTCGTCCAGATCTAAAAATACTTTTTGTAACTCTTCTTTTCTATTGATTACTATCACCAACTTTTTACACCTTGGAAAAACAATTTCTAAAAATCTCAAAAATTTACTTTCTGCGACATTGTTAATCCCCTTCCAGTCCCCAAGCACTCTCTAAAATTCTACTATGAGGGGGAGGGTTGGAATTTATTCCACCAATCTTCCACAAACCGTTGATACTCTTTCGGTCTATCTCTTGCACGGTTTAAACACGTTTCTTTGTCCGTATCTATAAAAATACTTTTAGCTCCTAGCACCGTCTCTAGTCTAGTTCTTTCCATTAACAAAGGATAACTCCCAATCACCCAAGCTGTGTACCATTTTCCCCGCCTGCATTTAATCATATCAAGTATGCAGTCTCTGATCCCAAACACATTCTCTCTTATCCGCTCCGGTTTTATATATCTGTCATTCACCGTAATACATTGATAGATATTATCTATATCCAGAATAATATCATTCTCCCCGGCATTTTCTCTTACAAATGTTGTCTTTCCGCTGCAAGGAGAACCATATACAATATATACTTCTCTTACACCTTCTGAACCAAATCTTCTATGTGCCTTGTTGTGGCATCTAAAGTGTATCAACTCTACATTATCGGGATTCAAAGAAATACTGTAGTCGTTAACATTTTCTAAGGTAAGCTCTTCTATGTGGTGTCCGATGCAGTCGTACTTCTTTATGATAAGCTCGCCACAATGAGCGCAAATAATATCACCTTTATTATTAGAGCGTTCTTGTTTTAATAAATCTATAAACTTTTCCCACTGCTTCGATTTATAGAATTCTTCTAAACTTTTCCACATATTACCCACTTACCCCCTTCGCCGTGTTTTAATACTACAGGTATCCACTTGTCTTTATACCCGTATTTTACTTTTACAGGTATCCACTTCCCGTTGTATCCGTATTGATATTTTCTTACTTCGCTTACTTCCAGTATTCCGCTTTCTTTATATGCAGAGTACATACCAAATGAATTCATTGCCCTTGCTCTGTATATAAACTTCGATTTAGCTTTCGGTTTTCCGTTATACCCAAATACCGTATAGTCTTTTGGTTTTTGAGTACTAGAACCATTCGTTGACGGATTTTGTATTTGTTGTATTTGCTTGTATCCACTCCAAAATACACCATCAAAATAGTTTGCTTCTATTTCCAACCTGCTTAAAGATCCGCTATTTGCACTTGTGCCATACCAAGATAACAACGCATTTCCGCTTTGGCTGATAATCGCTTTATCAAGAGCGAGTGCAGGAGCAGTAGGAGAAAATGCTTTTCTGAAAGAACCGGTATAAAAGTTTGTATCTGAATACGTTCCGCTTACCGTTCCCAGCGCAACAACTCCAAATTTATAATATTTTCCCTCTTGACCGCCCGACCAATCTATTTGCCCATACGTTTCAGAAGTATATACTTTTTGTATAAATTTTCGTTCCGACCAGTTGTTATTATCTGAAGATTCCAAATACCAAACTTCATACTCTTTGATACCGTTATTTAAACCGTGTTGAAATCCGCTCCATGAAATAGTTGTATTTGAAAAGTATCCATCTACGCTTGTTGCGGATACAGAACCAGAAACAGGATTTGTATACTCTGCTTCGTAACTTAAAAGATAATCAAACCCCGTTCCGCTTCCTGCTTGACTGGATAAATTAAAATTAAAACTTAAAGCACTGGCGTTATATGTGCCTGTGTCAAAATTCTCTACAGAGAAAGAACCCCACTTTTCACCCCACTGCCATTGATTGATCGGCTGTACTGTGATACTGTGTCCGTTCCACGGATTTTCACCAGCTAGTTTAAATCCCCAGTTTAATATGACATCGTAACCCCATCTATCGTAACCACTTAATGCCAGTAACCTGTAACTAAAGTAGGCGAAAACTCTTGTACCTTCACGGCGGTAACTATCCAGATAAATTTCAACTGTTGGTTTTGGGTTATTTCCAACTTGTATCGTTCCTAAATATTGAGACATTTTTATTCTCCATCTTCACTTGGAATTAAAAGTAGAGCACCTTCTATAACTGCTTCCGGTTCTGTTTCAGAAAATATAATCTTATTATTTAGTTGCTGGATAATCATATTTTCTGTCTCTGTTTTTGTATACCCTTCTCTTAAGCTTTTATTTTCTCCTACCACGTAATTTTTTGTATCCGGCATACCTTTCACCTACCAATTGTTTTTTTCGTCCTGTTCTTTTTTGTATCTTAATTCTTCCCTTTTTAGCTCTAGTAGCTGCGGGTCGTTTGCCCAATTTTCTTTATCGTAGTTTTTGAGAGCCAAATTTAATGCAGCTACATCAGGTGGGATATAAATTTCCTCTTCGTATATTTCAACCTCTTCACGTTCGCAACGCTTCCCACTATCGTCATAATATACACTTTTGCACTTCATGCCTTTTTTAACCGTTGTCTTTATCCCAAGTGCCTTTTGGATCAAAGCACCTCTTAGCTCTATCACTAAACTTTTGCGCCCGTCATCAATAGCACTTGCCAGCTCTTGGTGTTCATCTTTATATTTGTACAGAGTGCTTTCCGCTATCCCCAAGTTTCCGGCTATTTGTTTTCCGGTAGCTCCGCTTTGCGACCACTTTTTTATTTCTTCTAATTTCGGCTTGATTATAGTGTCATACTTTGTGGTTCTTCCTTTCCGCTTCATTTTTTCGCTCCATTTCTTTTGCAATAAAATAGGGACACCGAATCACCGGTGCCCCTATTTGCTTTGCTCATAATATTAATATAGCATAAAAATATGTCCCTTTGGTTATCCTTTTTTTCTATCCAGTAGATAAAAAAACTTCCTTCTGGCTCTATAAAACTTCTTTCTACTGGCAGGCACTTTCAAAAATTCATATTTTACACCTTCGGTAACACTTTTAATAACGTATTGATAAATTTCAGGATCGGCAGCAACGGCGCACTGCTCTATTGCTTCGATATCTTTTTCCAGTTTCATGGCGTTTTCTGCCTGTCTGGCTACTACATCACTTGTGCATCCTCCTTTTGGGGTATCTGATAAACTGGGGGAACCGATACTATAGCAATCTTTGAGCCGCTCTTTCTTTTCTTTATACTGCTGGCAAAAGTAGTACAGCTCCCTATATCGCTCTTTTGATATATCGTACTTACTTAGTGAAATGTCTCTTTTACTCGGCACTATACTACCTTCTTCCTATCTTTATTATCCTATCTTCCTCTATAGTAACATTTTCCGTTTCTCCATGCTGCACAATCATCTTTTATACACACTCTCATATTATCTATATAAATATTTTGCGATATTACTTCCTTCACCAAACCATCGGAGTTGTACACCGTGCTTGTATGAGTATAATCTATAACTGTTTTCATATATGGGCATTTCATGATTTTCTCCACGTTTTGTAACTTTTATCTTTTTTTATTCTTACTCTTCTTCCTCTCTAGCAAGTCACTTATATACAAAATCACACAAAAGATTAACGTGCTACCATACAAAATCATCAGGATTAAAAGAACCCACCAATACTGTAAAAACACAATAAAAGGTATATGTAAAGCAAGGGTTATTGTTGATACTAAGCAGATAAGAGAAACTATGATACAGAGAATGATGATGTTTTTATTTTTCATCTATAATTCTCCCGCACTTAACACATCGCTTGAACACTTCGACAATTTTCCCTCCTGCGCAAGTCTCCACTACTTCTATATTATCACTTCCACATTTATCACATACTTCACTACTTTCTCTCCTATTCCACACCTTCGCCGCTTCTTCTTTTGCGCAGTAATCAACACTTACTTTAAAAGGTTTTGTTTCAAGCCCGCACTTGGTGCAGTGCACATAAACGGACATTGGTCTCCCGCTTACACCATCTATACTCCTAAATTTCGAATCCGCACCACAGCAAGGACACTCTTTTAATTTAATTTCTTTCATTTTTGTTCACCTTCTTTTTTCATCATCCAGACCATGCGTGCAATAGCTTCCGCATCATTTTTCTGTACTCCTTGGCTCATAAGCAGCTTTATAAATCTTTTTCTAGTCATCTTATCTCACCGTCCAACTCAGCTTGTATAAAAATATTATCTTCTCTGTCTCTCACCAAAGAACCCACTTCCGCAGTCGATAAGTTTTGAATATAACCATTGAAAAGGTCAATGATACAAATATTTTTAATATTTCCGCTTTTTATCCTATCTAAAACCTCATCAAATGAAATAATTTTTGCTTTCATATTTCTTTCACCTCCACGGTGAAATTGTCGAAATTGTCGCTCAGTTCATCCAAGAGAAATTTCGTTAGTTCCTGAGGGAACCGGTCAAATCCACTCTTTAGTGTTTCTTCACTGAATTTCTCTGCCGTTTGAGCATTAACTTTACCTTTCATTATTACGGTATAAGTCCTATCAAAATTAAGATTCATCTTCTACTCTCCTATCTTCATTCTTTTTGCTATCTCATATACTACGGGTACTGTCACAGAGTTACCTGCTTGCTTATATAGCTGACTGTCTGAACATACTGCTTTCGCACGGTCAAAATAGTCATCCGGGAAACCTTGCAGACGAAAACATTCTCGAGGGGTGAGCTTTCTTACCCTATATCCATCTTTATCAGATAAGATGAACTTTGGCTCAAGCCGTCCCCCTGTCCCGGTATTCAATGTCGGGCTTATCCCGTCTGGGCTGTATATCCTGTTTGCTTGTTTATTTTCCCCATCTATCAAAGCTACCAGCTTCAAGCCTTTTTCATGCTGTTTACTTTTAACAAGTGGGTAGCATCCGACTGTCGCATTTTCGCCCGTTCTGGTTGTAATCACATTAACACATTGTCTTTGTAGCTTATCAACCTTTTCACTGTCTGCTCCGATAGGAAATATTTTTCGGGTACATCGTCCTCTAAGATGTCCAACAATGAAAACCCTCTCTCTGTTTTGAGGGAGGACATCGGCAGTGTTGAGCACCGCCCACTCTGCATCATACCCGATTTCATCCAATTCCAGGAGGAGCCGTGCAAAATCAACCCCTCTGTTAATACTAAGTAAGTTTTTAACGTTTTCAATGAGTAAGTAAGAGGGTCTATCTTTTTCCGCTTGTCCTCTAATAAGGTTTGTAACTGCAAAAAACAAGCTAGAACGCTGTCCTGCGAAACCTTGCTGTTTTCCTGCAATGCTGATATCTTGGCATGGGAATCCAAAGCACCAGCAGTCTGCTCTTGGCATGTCCTCTGCTCGAACCCTTGTAATGTCATCTGCATACCACTCACACTCCCTTGGCTTATGCATCGCTATGTAGCTTTTATTTGCGTACTTATCTATCTCACAGTGCCCGACACAGATATACCCCGCCTGCTCCATCGCAAGACGAAAACCGCCTATGCCGGAGAATAAGTCTAGAAATGTCATTTGATTACCCCGTTATATTTTTACAGCCCTCTTTTTACTCCGAAGTGTCTTTTAGCGCTAAGTAACTTAAAATTTCTTTTTGGACTTGTTCACGGGTATAGCATACAGCAGTACGATGTCCCGCTTTTGATAAAGAAAACAGCCAATACTCTTGATTTTTAGTAGGTCTATTTTTCCCGACTTTTAATTCTATGTATAAACCGCAGTATTGACCTTTAGGTATAGGCAGACATATATCTGGCACACCGGACTTTAAGCCTTCTCTTTTTAACTTCGCTCCGTAGTATATGCTTCGTTTTCCTTCGTTAGGTATATGGTATAACAGGTAAAGTTCGGGGTATTTCCCGGTCATAAGCTGTGCCCACTCAAAAATCTGTATTTGCAGCTGACTTTCTGTTAAAGGTTGTATTTTCTTCATTCATCTTTCCTCCGCATTACGATTTCTATATACCAATACCCGTTAAAATCATTAAAAGTAGGCATGCACTTTAAAAATTGATACCCTTTGTATCTCTTTTCAAAATATTCCTTATCTTCTACATACTGTGTAGCTATTTTTCTAACTCCTTGTTTTCCTATCCTTCCGTCTTTCGGCGGCGGAATATAGGGTTCTTTCAAATTTTTGCTTTGCGCCCATCGCTTTTTTCCTTGCGGCTCCTTTGTCATATATCGCGCTATCGCTTCACATCCATATTCGTTGGGTTGTAGCCTGTCCGCATTTGTGAAATCTCCGTACTTCCACATCTTTTCTGCGGTGTCTCGATCCATCTTGGACATAATCATGTGAAAATGCCAGCGCATAACCCCGGTTTTTTTACTAACCTTGCATTCGATAACATAAATATATTTTAATTCTGGTAAATTGTTCCTTTTTCTATATGTTTTAATTCTTCTGATGTAGTTTACTATATCCCGTCTCGCTTCTTGCTCGGTTGAGGGCATCTCACTATCTCTATACGTGGGATGTATCACAATATCTCCCTCACCAAAATTAGCGTTAATCAATCTTGTTAATTTTTTTCGTGCATTTTTGTCATTGAGATTCTTTTGCTCTTTTGTAGATAGCTTTTCTTTTTTTGCTCGCCTCGGAATCTCTCTTCCACTTTTATATACAGGATATAGCTCTACTTCTAAAATTTTACCAGAGTAAATTTTTTTCTCTCTATACATACCATCACCATACCGTTGATAAGATAATATCCAATACAAGGACGGAAAAACTCCGTTTGGAGCTTCTTTTTATTGACTGTGCCGGTATGATATGATATAATATTTATGTTATTTGTTGCGTAGGCTTTCAGTCTTACGTAAGCGGTATATCTTAGCGTAAACTAAGGTGTACCGCCTTTCTTTTTTACTTTTGTTTCCGTCTCTTTTGTATCAATTGCTCTATGTAGTGCTCAAATTCAAATCGTTCTTTATCGGAAGGTATCATCTTAATACCTTTCCACTTTTTATATCGGTCATACAAAACCCTGATTACAGGGTGATTGACATTAATTTTGTAACCGTATTTATTTTCCGGTGCATAAATCGGTTCTTTTTCTGTTGGTTTAATTTCCGTATCACTCACCTGTTGTAGGGTCTCTATTATGCTTTACACACCAGTTTTCCAGCTCTTTTCTGATTTTACAGTCCAATGTCTGAATATATACTGTCCACGCTTCTAAAGGGTTTTGGGTTTCCAGTATGATTTTTTCGTCATTTATCACACGAATAATGTTTTCTTTCTTATCTGTTCGGATTTCTACCCCTCTGCACTTAAAGTTATCCATGCTATACGTCTGCACTTTCTCTTATCTGGAAAAACTTTACATCTTTGTAAGTAAAAGATGTTTCAAGAAAGCTAAAATTTGCATATTTCACAGGGGTAGAAAAATAGCTTGTTTGTAGTGCTGTTGCCAGCTCTTCTATACCTCTAAAAATTTGTATACCTCTCCGGAACTCTTGGCAAAGCTCTATCTCCCCGAATCTTTCCAATTCTTTGTATTTGTAGTAAACACTTACCAGCTCATCTATATAGTCGATTTTATTTTGTGTATCGTCCGCAAACGCAGGGTGATTTTTAATTTTCATATCCTTCACCCTCCAAAAACGCTTTAATATCGAAAGGTTTTTCATCTTCCCATTTGATATATCGAAAATCTGTTTCTCCGCTAAAGCAAGGCAAGTCGATCAAATCCAACCAAATTCCATCAGAGTTCCACGCATACTCTTCTTTATACGGTGGTAAATCGTAACCGCACAGAGTTAAATCCATATCCCTTGCTATATATCTAACTCCCAGTGTATATAGTGCTTTTAAAATCTCTTTTTCTTTTTGAGAAAAAGTACGACACTTTATAATCAAATCCGGACTTGATAAAATCGTTACAAACCTTTCATTACTGATAACATCGTCATTTTTTCTAAAAATTCCATAGACCTTGTCTATGTAGTAGGCGGTATCGCTCCCTGCGATTCTAAACTCATCTCCGGGATATAGCTCTACTAAAGCCAACGCTTCTAACATTTTTGACTCTCTCATTTGACATACCTTACCTTTCCTTGCTATAATGAATATAGTTTTTATTGCTATTGCCCTTTGTCGGTGTTCCAGCACCAACAGGGCTTTTTCTTTTTTTACTTAAAAAGTGATGGACTACTGCAAGTAAAGTTATCCCTGCGATACACACTGCCTGTCCTATAAAGAAGCCTGCTGCATCTAGTCTGTCTTGCTCAAAGCTCCCGACTACGCCTAACGCTGATATAGTCAAGGCGAAAGTTAATGCAATAGTTGTCCAATCAAAAATTTTTCTTGCCACTTTATTCACTCCTTTGCTTGTCCTGCTACCAAAAGGGGCATATCCCCTTTATATGCTCTCAAAATTGCATTGGTTCACACCTTTTTGTATGCGCTCCATCAATCTTTTTGATAGCTCTTCCATCTCTTCTTTGCTGACAAGATAGTGACACTTGCCGTTTTCGTCTACTTCCAAATATGTAATTTTTTTATCTCCTACCATAACGGACACCTTTCCGGTTAACGGCTTACTTCTTGCCATATAATCACCCCCTTTGTATATGTATTCTTATTACAGTTTGTCTAAAAACTGTTTTTATATTTATCTACCCATTACCGACAGCAAAAGCATTTGATTGATTAATTTTGTTTGTGTGGAATATTATTTTGGAGAAAATATGATCATGTATAGCGTTCCGTATCAAAAATAAAAGGAGATATCTAAGAAAGAATGTAATATGATATTTGCCCTTTGCTGTCGGTAATGGGTAGATGGTGAGGTTATAATACGATTTGTTTGTATCGTACTTGTTCTTTTGCTAAATCTAAAATTACCATTATAATTTCTGTTGTTTGCATTTCTTCTGGAAAGTGTTTTTTGAACACCTGAAAAATTTTGTCAATGTACGGTTTTATGTACTCGTTCGGCACAATAGTTCCGCTTCCTGCCATTTGAATTCCTCCCATTGCTGTTCCTCCTTTCTTTATTTGCCCTCTCTCCCATATAGTGGTAAAATTCACTTGGAAGGGAGGTGAATAATGTATGAAAATAAATTATGACTGCGTTCGTGCTTTGCTGTTATGTTTAGAAAACGAATTACAATTTGATGATGAATTTAGATACCTTGAATTGAAATTTGATAAAGTGTGTAAACTTATTCCTGATTACATTCCGCAAGATATTGCGTATTCCACCCTTATGCTGTTGGAAGCTGATTATATTAATGCTTTAATTGTTTCTGGGAATAACAAATTCAATGGAGCAATATATACAGGTATTACGTTTGAAGGACATCAATATCTGGATTCAATCCGCAGCGACAAAGTTTGGAATAAAATTAAAAAGAAATTGTCAACCGAAGGCGTATCTTTAACTTTGCAAATTGTAAAAAATGTTGCTACTTCAATAATTACAAACTCACTTCTCGGATAACTTCTCACATAAATCGCAATACATTTTACATTGCAGATCAATAAAGGTGTTAACAACACTTTTTAATTGGTCTGTTTTTTCTTTCGTTATATCTTTCGCTACTCCATATCGCATTTCAGAGGATTCTAACTGGTTTTCTACAATAGAATTGTATAAATCTAAATAAGCATTACTAATATTGCGCAAAGCACCTCGAAGTATATTTTCATTAAATTGGAAGTCTAAACCCTCGCTTTTATTTACCTTCATGCTTTTTCCCTCTTTTTGTTTAGATTTGGGATACTCGATACCGAAAGTTTCTGCGAACTCAAAAATCACATTTTCCCAATTATCTACAATTTCATTTAATTTTTTACGTCCATCTTTGAGTATTCTCTCTAAGGTGGACATTCTTTTTTCTAGGTTCAAGATTCTTTCTTCTTGTGTCACACTTTTATCTCCAATCATTTAACGCAGTATATTTATATCGCTTTCTTTTTATGCTGGTTTTGTTTGTTCTTGTAATTTTTTCTGTTAATTGGTAATATTTAGCGGAAAGGAGGGATACTGTGGATAATCGGCAACTGAAAATTTTAAAGTATATCTATGATACTCCACGCACTTTTTCTAATATAAAAAAATAAATTTCATTTAGATGATGCCGCTTTAAGAAATTTGTTAAATGGCGATGATAACTTTATTGATTATTACAACGGTGTGCAACAAGGTAAAAATTTTGATGAAAACTCTATTGTCGCAAGTAACTTGGGTAGAGCTTTCATTGATCTTCATAAAAGAAAAAATATTACTGATTTTCTACCAATGATACTTTCAACAATCGCTATAATAATTTCCATTGCAAGTTTTGTTACACCATACATAACTTAACCTATCTTATGTAAGCTGCGATTAAGCTTGCAACACTAAAAACAAGCGCGAATATAGAATAACACAGAGAAAATTTCTGGAATTTATTCATATTTTCACCTCCTTTATGCGGGTTTTTGGGTGGTGGTAATTTGTTTTGTGTCTAACTCTTCAAAAAGATAGGTAACTGGTAAGTCTGGGAAAAAATGATTTTTTATTAAAAACGCTTCTTTTAGAGTTATCGGGCTTTTCCTTGATAGTTTGTTTCCGGCTGTATCCCTGTTAACGTTAATCACTTTAGCGATTTGTTTAATAGATATTTCTTTTATCGCCATTTGAGTTTTTAAATTTTTAAACGCAATATTGTTTTTCATTTTTTCACCTCCAAATTAACGCATTGCGTGATTTCAAGTTTATATTATCACGCAATGCATTAAAAGTCAATACATATTCTGTGTTTTTTTCTTGCAATGCGTGAAATTTGTGGTATAATATACCTAGATAAGAGGTGAATAAATGGATTTTTATAAAATTTTGGAAGATATCATGCAACAAAAATCTATAAGTATCCCCGATGTGGCAAGGATGTGTAACTTACCAGATTCTACCATACGGAGCATCATTTCAAGAAAATCAAAAACCGTCGCTCTTGAAGTTGCTTTCAAAATTTCAAAAGGACTAAATATCTCTTTAGAAGAATTAAACGGTGAGGTTTTAAATCAAAGTAACGATTCTCACTCCACTAACGAACAAGAAGTCATAAAAAAATACCGCGCTCTCGATGAACACGGTAAAATGTTGGTTAATAATGTTTTGGATTTAGAGTACAAGCGTGTAACCTCTCAAAAAAGCAACGAAGTTACAATAAATATTGCAGCTCGTGGCGGAGGAAACGAGTTAACTTTATCAGAAGAAAAATACCAAAAATTATTACAAGTAATCGAGGAAAATAAAGATAAAGAAATACCCGACATATTCGATTAATTTCCAGTAATCCCCTAATGAAAAATACCCCAGTTATAGGTAAAATGTACCATATAACAACTAATAGGGGTGTTTTTATGTACAGAGATTACACACAAGCGCGTAATAAATCTTGGGAAATTTTAATTAAATCGGGAATTACACAGCTTCCGGTCAACTTAAAAGCTGTTGCTAAGTACCTGAATGTCAGTATTATCCCATACTCCAGACTGGGCAACAATGTGTTTAGTGACAAAATGGCTGCCGGTGACGGTTTTACTACCGCTTTATTAGACGGTAAAAAACTTGTCTTTATAAACGACATAAAAGACATGAGAAGAATGCGCTTTACTTTGGCACACGAACTCGGTCACGTTGCTTTGAATCATAAGTTAGACCCTATTGCCCACCGGAACACTGAGTTTGACGAAGGGTTAACCCCCGATGAAATGCAAGCTAATGTTTTTGCACGTGACATACTTATGCCCGCTTGCGTGCTTGCAAAACTTAAAGTAAATACTGCTGATGAAATTTCACAATTATGTAATGTTTCGTCTACATCCGCTTCCATAAGAATGGAACGAATGAAAATTTTATATCAAAGAAACAAATTTGGTCTCCACCCTTTGGAGCGACAAGTTTTAGAAAATTTTGAATTATTTATTAGTGAGAAAAATAAAAAATAACCGCCCACTACTGCCATAGTGAACGGTTTGAATGGAGTTGCGTGTCATTTAACCCCAACATTATTATACTAAATTGGCGATATTTGTCAATTAATAAGGAATGAAAAGGGGAAAAATTATGAAAAGGATTATCGGTTTAGTTTTGGCAACGCTGTTATGTGCTGCTGTTTTTGTTGGGTGCGGGAGTGATGAAAGTCAAGGTGCTACCGAACCGTATAGCGTAGCTAAGTTTAATATGCTACACGATTCAACCTTGCCATTAGACTGCGATGGCGATATTTTAATAAAAAATGGGTACTCTCGTATAGAAGATCTTTATAAAAAACAAGTTGAAAATGTTAAGGTTGGAAATATAGTTCTAACCGGACAAGCACAGCTTATGAGAGATGAATCAGATATAATTTGCGATATAAGCTATGAGTACACCAATTCAACAGAAAGTACCATAGAACAGCTTTCTGAAATTTATGGTCAATATTCAACAGACGGTTCTTATTATGAGTGGAAATTAACTCTTCCTGATAATAGTTTATGGATAGTAGAATTGTACGATTTTTCAGATTCTTCTATTTTATCTGACGATAAAACCATTCGGTTTTATGATAAAGAAAAGTACGATACTTCGCTGAAAGAATACTACGATGAAGCATCTAAAAAATTAACATCCGAACAAAAGAAAATTTTGACACAAGCTGTAGAAATTGCAGATTCTTATTTAGATTTTGAATTGGACGGTGATGAAGCTCGAAACAGACTGGATACACTAGACCAGAGATATGAAAATTTAGCAAAAGATGATGATGTCTTTGGATTATACATTTCTATGTTATCGACAAGAATTGGTTTAAATGAATCAAACCACAATTATGATAAAGAAATTATTGAGACAAGAAACACCCTCGCTTCTGCGGTTGGAATAAGTGAAAGATAACTACTGTTTCCAAAACGGAAATAGTTAAAATCCCCTATCCGCTCCCAAAAGAGCAGAAAAGGGGATTTTTTCTTAAAACTTGTGAAAAATATTCTTGAAACCCCTTGACAATATGTGATATATCACATATAATATAAATATGGGATATATCACATATATCCTATAACACAAAATATAAATTAAGGAGAAACACAATGCTGGATATAGAAAATCTCCGTAAACTTATGAAAGATGATAGCAAAGTATTTGTCGCTCAACATGCAATGCAACGTTTTAGAGAACGTGGAGTAAAATACAATGATGTTATAAATTGTATTTTAGTTGGAGAGATTATAGAGCAGTATCCAAATGATTACCCTACTCCAAGCTGCCTTATTTTAGGTATTGACCGTTTAAAGCAATTTATGCATGTTGTTTGCGGAACAGACGGTGAATACTTATGGATAATAACCGCATATTATCCTTCTAAAGATAAATGGGAAAACGATTTTAAGACAAGAAAGGAATAATTTTATGAAATGCTTTTATTGTAAATCAGATATGATTGAATCGACTACAACTCATGTTGCAGAACTAAAAAATTGTGTAGTAATCATCAAGAATGTTCCGTGTATAAAATGTTCCCAATGCGGAGAAACTTCGTATTCCGGTGCGGTTGCGAAAAGAATCGATGAAATTCTTGATGTTTGCGAAAAAAATATGACCGAAATTGCGGTTATTAATTACAGCATTTCCGCAGCATAAAGGGGATAAATTTCATGAGTGATCTTAAAAATTATTTAGATAAACAACTACAGGATAAAGAATTTAAAGAAGAGTGGGAAACACTCGAACCTGAATTTTCTGTTATGCAAGCTATGATAGACGCAAGAAAAAGCGCAGGTTTAACGCAAAAACAACTTTCAGAAAAAACCGGTATCACCCAAGCAGATATAAGCAAGTTGGAAAGTGGCAACGCTAACCCTTCTTTGCGTACTTTACAGAGATTAGCTTCCGGTATGGGTATGAAGGTTAAAATCGAATTTCAACCAATCGGACAAAATTAAATTTATCCCCTATCCGCTCCCAAAATGAGCAGAAAAGGGGATTTTTATTTGAAAAAAACAGGTGATTATATGAAAATTGCTGCTGCATATGTCAGAGTATCAACCGAAGATCAGACAGAACTTAGCCCTACATCTCAAATCAAGCAGATAAGAGAGTACGCCAAAAATCATGGATATATCGTACCGAACGAATTTGTTTTTGCTGATGAAGGTATCAGCGGTAAAAATACACAAAAACGCCCTGCTTTTAATCGTATGATAGGCTTAGCAAAAACAAAACCAAAGCCATTTGAGTGTATTTTGCTTTGGAAATATAGCCGTTTTGCACGCAACCGCGAAGATAGTATTGTGTATAAATCTATGCTTCGTAAGCAACTCGGTATAGATGTTATATCTATATCTGAAAATCTCGGCGATGACAAAATGTCTATATTAATCGAAGCGCTAATAGAAGCTATGGATGAATATTACAGTATCAACCTTGCCGAAGAAGTAAAACGCGGTATGACGGAACGCGTATCGCGCGGTGAAGCTGTTTCTGTACCTGCATACGGATATGACATTGAAGAAGGAAAGTATATTATCAACGAAGCAGAAGCAGAAGTTGTACGACAAATTTTTTCTGATTTTAATAACGGAGTTGGAACCGTTACCATAGCGCGGAATTTAAACGCTATCGGCATTAAAACAAAGCGCGGTAAGCTATGGGAAAACCGTACTGTTAAATATATTTTACACAATCCCGTTTATATAGGGAAAATTCGTTGGAATCCCGAAGAAATAACCGGTTTAAATTATGATCATGAAAAAATTATGCTTGTAGACGGTATACATGAGCCACTTCTTACAAAAGATCTTTGGGACAGTGTGCAAGAAAAACTTTCACTTATGAAAAAAACAAGAAAACCAAGAGAAAGAAGTAATCCAACACCAGACTATATGTTATATGGATTAATGCGGTGCGGTTCTTGCGGTGGAACTTTAACTCAATCTCGTGACGGCTTACAATGTCATAAGTACGCGCATGGTACATGTGATACCTCGCACTACATCTCACTTAGTAAGGCTAATACTGCTGTAATAGACTTGATACAGCATACACTTGAAAATGGTATTTTTACTTTAACCCCTAAAAAACAAGATGTTTCTACTCAACAAATCGCTATGATAGATAAACAAATACAAAGTGAAAAAAATAAACTTATAAGAGTAAAAGAAGCGTTCGAGTATGGCGTTGACACTTTGGAGGAGTACAAGGAAAACAAAAATAAAATTTTACAAAAAATCAGTGAGTTAGAGAGTAGTAAACCGGTACAGCAAACTAATATAGACAAAAAGAAGTTTGCGCAAAAGTATCTCGGTGTTATAGATACTTTAAAAGATGATACTGTAAGTGAAGCTGATAAAAACCATATTTTAAGACAGTTTGTTGAAAAAATAGTGCTGCATCGTCCTTCAAACGAAATCGAAATTTTTTATCATTATTAATTATCCCTTAAAACAATATGCTCCACCATATTGACTAATGATAATTTTTGCAAGCTTTGCATTCGGTGTTTTAATTTTAACCGGATACTGTAAACGTTTTTCATACACCCACATTATTCATTCGCCTCCACTTCCCATGGCCAAGGGCCTGTAATCCAAGCCCAACGGCTGGTATCTCTGCTTGTTTCATTAATCGGTCCAAATTGAGATTCATATTTTTCAGTCAATTCCGCAGCCTTTTTCTGTGCTTCTTTTAATCTTTTAGCCGCCTCACAATTATTTGGATGCGTGTCTAAAAATATATGCAATTCCCATGCAGAGAATTGGTATGCACTAATTTGGCGCATGAGCCGTTCTTGTTCACTCATTTCATATCCCTCCATTTGGTTCCCAAAAATGGCTTATCAAGTTCAGGGAAAATAGTGCCGTTTTCCAGACCTTTTTCTGCACTGTAAATTGTTTTGTATTGTTGATATGGCACATAAGCCATTGCTTCTACAGTAACTGCCGGCAACGGAGTCGTCTGTTTCATTTCAACGCATTTTTCTTCATTATAATCTGTCAAAATCGGTCTCTCCTTTCTATATAATAAGCTTATCCATACTATGTAATACAGTTTATTTATGTGCTTATCCCTTCAAAATTAAAAATCAGGTTTATAAATTTCTCCCAAGAAAGCATCCATTGTATCAAAAATATTTTAATTTATTGTATTTCTTAATGAAATAATAACAAACATAGACTATAATAAAATCATAACAGAAAGGATGTATCGTTTATGAGTAACTTGCGAGTTGCAAAAACAGAAGAATTTGATAAAATATTTTCCATATTGGAAAACAGTTTTCCTCCGGATGAATACAGAACATACGAAGGCCAAAAATTTCTATGGAATCATCCAAAGTACACTGTATATGTAATTCCCGATGACGAATCTGACTGCATCAAAGCATTTATCACAGTATGGAAATTTGAGGATTTCGCCTTTATTGAACATTTTGCAGTAAATCCTTTCTACCGAAACCAAGGACTTGGTTCGTTAATTTTGCATGAAATTCTGAATCTGCTGCAGTGTCAAATCTGTTTGGAAGTAGAATTGCCGAAAACAGATTTTGCAAAAAGACGAATTGGATTTTACGAACGAAACGGATTTTTTATCAATCACTATCCATATGCTCAACCTCCTTATACAAGAGAAAAACAACCAGTTCCATTGCTTATGATGACTTCCGGCAATTGTGTTTCAAAAGACCGATTTGATAGTATAAAAGAAACAATTTTCAAAGAAGTGTATCAAACATCAAACTAAATAGAATAAACGATTCCCTACTAGACAAATATCCGGAAAGAAATCATCCATTCTATCAATAAATTTAGAAACTGAAAAGGGAGACGCTTGATAAAAAGCGTCTCCCTTTTCAGTTTTTATTTCTTTTTGGATTTATTCCCTTTTATCTTCTTAATAATACGAGAAGTTAACGTTCCTTTTGCTGCTTTTTCGGCAGCTTCTTCTTCCTCTTCTTTTTGTCTTGCTTCTCTGTCCGCTTTCTCTTCGTCCGTCATTTCTCTATAAACCCCGGGAACACTATATGCCAGAGTATCATCAGGCATATTTCGTTTTCCCAAACGGCGAGAAATCCAACGTTTTAGCCATGTATACAGCATTGCGAAAGTTGGTACACCAATAATCATACCAACAAATCCAAACAATGCGCCGAACACTACAATAGCAAATATAATCCAAAATCCATTTAACCCAATGGTTTCTCCCAATATACGCGGACAAATAATGTTACCATCTATTTGCTGCAAAATAATGATAAAGATAACAAAATATACTGCCTGTAACGGGTTCACCAATAAAATTAAAATGGCACTTGGAATTGCACCAATGTAAGGACCAAAGAACGGAATGACATTAGTGATTGCAACAATGACACTAATCATTGGAGGATAAGGCAATTGTAAAATTGACATACCAATAAAGCATAGTATACCAACAATTAAAGCATCAATTAACTGACCTGTAATAAAGCTGCCGAATACAGTGCTGGTTTCTCTTGTGTTACGAATCAGTCCGTCTGCGCGTCTGCGGGGCAATATCGCATATGCTGCTTTTTTGCACTGTGCACAGAATTTTTCTTTACTGAATAGAAAGTAAATGGCAATGATTAAACCAATAATGACATCTTTTAAGACCATAAATACATTCCATAAACCGGAAAGTAAATTGGTTGCAATATTTTGTAATTGAGGAACCAAATCGGTTGACATCCAATTTTGAAGCATTTCTTTCGATTTTTCCAATGCCTGCAAAATAAATTCTGCAGACTTGCTGTCTTGCTTTAAAATGCCGTCTAACCAGCCCATAAAGTTATTATAGTACGACTCAAAGTTATTGTAGAAGCCCATAATGTTGGTTACCAGTTGAGGGAACAGCATTAATGAGAAGACGGTAATTACTACAAATAGCAACAAAATTGAAATCACAATACTGATAGCACGGGATATTTTTTCAGCCCGATGTACTTTTTTTGTTTTTTTAAATACGGTTTTCATAAACAATTTGTGTAATCGTTTAACAACCGGATTTAAAATAAACGCAAACGCAAAACCGTACAAAACAGGCGTTAAAATACCGAATATAGTGCCAAAAAAGCCCCATATCATATCAAAACGGAAAATAGCGGCAAATAGCAGCAATCCGGCAATAATTACCGCAACTGCCGTAACACCCCAATATAGATATTTTTTATCCCATCTATATCTCATAATTTAAAATCATCGCCCTCCTTTCTGAAAAATAATTGGTTATTTTTATTATTGTACCACCTATTGTTTGAAAAGTCACCCTAATATTTGTAAAAATAAAAAACAGGTTTGTAACCTGTTTTCTTTTTATTTATATTTTCTGTTTTTCCACCATTTTTTGATTCGTTGTGACAAAGTTTGCTTGGTTGCTTTTCTGAAAGCTTCCTCCGCCCGTTCACTTTCCATTTTATCCACTGCAATTTTTTCTTCTTCTGTCATTGGGCGAAAACATCCCTGCATGCTATAGGCAACCGTTTCTGTAGGCATATGTTTTTTCTGCAATCTGCGTGTAATCCAGTTTTTAATCCAGGTATAAATCACAGCAAATGCAGGAACACCAATAATTAAACCTACGAATCCCATTGTGCCGCCAAATACCACTATGGCAAAGATAACCCAAAACCCGGTTAATCCCGTTGCCTCTCCCAACACTTTAGGAGCAATAATATTTCCTTCAATCTGCTGTAATACCAGAATAAAAATCAAAAAGTACAATGCCTGAAGAGGGTCTACCAATAAAATCAATAAAATACTTGGAATTGCTCCTATATACGGACCAAAAAACGGAATGACGTTGGCAACACCAATGATGACACTGATTAGCGGCGGATATGGAAACTGAAATATCGTCATTGCAATAAAACAAAGACCTCCGACGATAGCGGAATCGATAATTTTTCCGGTAATAAAACCGCCAAACACACGGTGCGCATATCTTGCATTTTTTACAATAATATCACCGTTATGATGACTAAACAGTGCATAAGTAACCTTTTTTCCCTGTGCAGCAAATTTTTCTTTGCTGTATAAAAAGTATATGGCTATAATCATGCCGATGATAAGATCTGCAAATACAGAAAATACTGACCATAATGTAGAAGTCACATTTACCAATATATTTTGGAGTTGCGGCACTAAGTCTGCAGACATCCATCCAACAATCATCTGCTTTGCCTGACCTAAAAACTGATTTGCATATTCCGCAAAAGAAGAATTTTGCCCTACCAGACCGTTAATCCAATCCTCTAAATTATAGAAATACGACTCAATATTTTGGTAAAAGCCCAGTATATTGGTAATTAGCTGCGGAATTAGCATCATGCATAAACCTATCAGAATACCAAGCAGCAATAAAACAGATGCCACTACGCTAATAGCTCTTGCAGCTTTTTGTGCCTTATGAGGCTTCTTGGCATTCTTAAAGTAGGTTTTCATCTGAATACGGTCTAGTTTATTCACAAGAGGCGTTAATAAATAAGCAATGGCAAATCCATATAAAACAGGAGATAAGATACGGAAAATAAATCCAATTACGCTTAATACACCTTTAAACTCAAAAATAGCCGCAAATACAAGTAGGCTTACGACAATCACGCAAATTGCCGTAACACCCCAATATAGATATTTTTTATCCCATCTATATTTCAAGAATACCAAACTCCTCTTCCTTGTCTTTTAGCCTCTCTTGTTTTAGTCTTGACTTGTTTTGGTGTAAGTATCCAAATTCATTCGCAAAATTCAAAAATAAAATAAGTATTGCAAAAAATGATTAGTCATTCACGATTTTTGTACCCGTTTTCCCTAATAAAGCTTCTTTTGCACAGTCCAGCGATGTAATAATAGCCGTTCCGTTTTTTGTTTGTTCTACAAAAGATAAACAAGCTTCTACTTTTGGAAGCATACTGCCCGGAGCAAAATGGCCTTGCTGGATATATGTTCTCGCTTGTGACACCGTCATATTTGTCAGCTCTTGCTGATTTTCTTTTTTGTAATGAATACATACTCGTTCCACTGCTGTTAAAATAATCAGCATATCTGCATTCAAATCTTCTGCTAATTTTGCACTGGATTTATCTTTATCAATTACAGCTGCAATCCCTTGATAACCGGTATCTGTCTCTATGACAGGTATACCGCCGCCGCCAACTGTAATTACAATATTTTTTAGATTGACCAATTGTTGAATCACCGGCAATTCTACAATAGAAACCGGATTTGGAGACGCAACTACACGACGATAACCACGTCCTGCATCCTCCGCAAATACAAATCCTTGCTCCTTTTCCATTCGGTCAGCTTCTTGTTTGGTATAAAACATGCCAATAGGCTTTACAGGCGTTTGAAACGCTTTGTCTTCTTTGTCCACCACTACCTGAGTAATGACACTGACCGCTTGTCTTTCCAGTTTGCGAGATTTTAACTCAAACTGGATTGCCTGCTGCAAGTGGTATCCAATATATCCCTGCGACATCGCGCCACATTCCGGAAACGGCATATATGGCGTTTTGGCTCCATGGGCAGATGCAAAATCCATTGCAAGATTTATCATACCTATTTGAGGGCCATTTCCATGACCAACCACAATTTCGTAGCCCTCTTCTACCAAATCTACAATAGATTTCGCCGTTTTTTTCACCAACTGAATTTGTTCCTGCGGTGTTTGTCCCAATGCGTTACCGCCCAAAGCCAATACAATACGTTTCACGATTCCATTCACCTCAAAGTTATGTATGCGTAAGTAATTTTATCATACCACATTTTCTCAGTAAAAAAAAGAAAAATTAAAAAGGACATTTATTTGTACCACATGTGTCTGATATCATACCCGATGATAATATACTTATGCTCTATCATTATACTTTTTCCATGATGAAATTAATTGTATTTTGGACTTTTACATGATTATAACAAAATGGAAATACTATATATTTGATAACCTCCAAATAAAAAAGATAAAGGTTTCTTTTTAGACACCTTTATCTTTCAATACGTTTACTTTATTATACATCATCTGACCCTGAAGCCATGGTATGTAAGCTGGTAAAACGCTCCAGGAACGCTTTTGTTCTTTCCTTTTGAGGATGGTTGATAACATCATCCGGTTTTCCCTCTTCCACAATATAGCCTCCGTCCATAAAAATAACGCGGTCGGCCACATCACGCGCAAAAGACATTTCATGGGTAACAACCACCATGGTTCTGCCTTCTTTTGCAAGGTCTTGGATAATCTTTAAAATTTCTCCCGTTAACTCAGGGTCCAAAGCGGAGGTTGGTTCATCAAAAAATAATATTTTGGGGTTAAGCGCCAACGCACGTGCAATGGAAACACGCTGCTGCTGACCTCCGGAAAGTTCACATGGATACGATTTCTCTTTTGATTCCAATCCAACTTTTTTTAAAAGTTCTCTTGCTTCCTGCTGCGCCTGTTCCTTTGGTTTTTTCAACACACGAATAGGCGCCTCTGTAATATTTTTTAAAACAGAAAGGTGTGGAAACAGATTAAAGTTCTGAAACACCATTCCCACGTTCAAGCGGATTTTCTTCAAAATTTGCTTTGGCGCGTAGATTGCTTCGTTTTTTCCCTGCCCAACAATCATATCGTCACCACAAATAGTCACTTTCCCACTTGTAATCTGCTCAAATTGATTTAAGCAACGCAGTAATGTGGATTTTCCCGAACCGGAAGGGCCGATAATGGCAACCACTTCACCTTGATTCACCTCTAAAGAAATATCCTTCAAAACTTCTAAATCTTTAAATTTTTTTGAAAGATTTTCTACTTTCAGCATTACCATAACAGCACCCTCCTTACTTATAATAATTTAACTTTTTCTCTATAAATCGGAACAATAATGATAACAATAGGTTAAAGAAATAATAGTAAATACCTGCAATAATAAGCGGAGTAATCACACCATTTGCGTTTGTTTGTTTATTCGCCATAAAGAATAGCTCTTCAACACTCAGTGCGTATGCCAGAGAAGTATCTTTTACAAGCGTAATGACTTCATTTGCAGTAGACGGAATGACACGTTTGATTACTTGAGGTAAAATAATTCTAAAAAATGTTTGTGATTTTGAAAGTCCCAATGCTGCGGAGGCTTCGTATTGTCCTTTTTCCATAGAATCCATACCTCCACGGAAAATCTCTGCAAAATAAGCTGCATAGTTTAACACAAATGCAATCAAAGCCGCCAAAAATCTATCATAATTTAAACCAAACATATATTTAGGTGCAAAGTAAACAAATAATAACTGCAATAGCAACGGCGTGCCACGCATAATGGAAATATAGAGAGAAACCGGCCAAGATATCACTTTATACTTTGAACGCCTTCCAAAGGACAGCAGTACTCCCAAAGGAATGGCACATACTAAAGTAACTGCGAATATCTCCAAAGCAACTCCGCAGCCGGATAAAAACATAACAAACCAATTTCCAATTTGATCCCAATTCATAAACATACCTCCTTTGGAAATATCTACACTGTAACCGCGAAAAAGACGCACAGTAGATTACGTGCGTCTTTTTCATGCAAATGTTAAAACAAATTATCTGCTAACTACATCTTTGCCGAACCATTTTTCAGAAATCTGTGTCATGGTGCCGTCGGCTTTCATTTCATCAATGTATTTTTGCACTTCATTTTTTAATGCAGTATTTCCTTTTTTGAATCCAACTGCATACTCTTCTTCAGTTAAACCGTCTTCCAAAACTTTAAAGTCTTTATTTTGGGAAGTAATTGCATAGTTGGCTACCACTTCATCCATAAAAATTGCATCAATGCCTTTTGTTTCCAATTCCATAAATGCAGTTACATTATCTTTAAAGCCAATGGTGTTGCCAATGGTTTTTGAAAAATCAGATTCTTCTAAAATTTTCTCTGCGGTAGAACCGTTTTGTACACCAATTGTTTTTCCTGCCAAAGAAGCTTGGTCTGTATATTCGGAATCATTCAAAACAACCAATACCATACGGTTTGTCATATAAGGTTCTGAAAGATCCATTGCTTGTTTTCTTTCATCGTCGATGGACAATCCGTTCCACAAGCAGTCCACAGAGCCTGTGTTAAGCTCCATTTCTTTTGTGGACCATTCAATTGGCTGTAATTTTAATTCTACACCCATACGATTTGCTACTTCTGTTGCAACATCAATATCAAAACCTACAATATTGTTGTTTTCATCACGGAAGCCCATTGGTGGGAAACTGTCGTCCAATCCCAGTACCAAAGTACCCTTGTCCAAAACGTTTTGCAAAGAATTATCTTGTGCTGTTCCTGAGTCTGCTGTACCGCTGTTTGTGTCTGACGATGAACTGCAACCTGCAAATACGGCAAGCATAGCAACCATCATCATAGCAAATACTGCCAATGATATTTTTTTCATCATTTTTCCCCCTATTGATCAATCGTTATCAATTACGATACTATTGTAACGCATTATCAGAGTAAAGTAAAGGATAAATTCTATATCACTGACAAATTCTTCGTTTATTGAAAATTATTCTGTTTTGATTCGTGAAATACAAACAAAATATATAAAAAACAACGTGGTTACCAATGGTAATCATATAAAAAAAAGTCAAACTCGAAAGATTTTCCTTGTACTGTAAATTGATGTTTGATAACTTGCTGCCGCTTCATTCCTTTGTATTCATAAAAACTATAATTACAGCTGGTATCCGTAAATAAATAGAAGTCGTGAATTTCTTCTTGTTTCATATAAGAAAGCACTGCATCAAATAATTTTCCTCCAATACCAAGGCCTCTGTATTCCGCATTTACTACGAAGAAAGCAACTTCCCCTTGATATGTTTTTTCACACTGTTTGAGCAGTGCGTCATCAATCTCGCTGATTGTTTTATAAAATTCAGCAGCATCTCTTCCTTCTTGTGTAGCACAGAGGTCTTCCATAGATTGTTTTTGACGAATACTTAATTGTTCCGGACATTTATGTTCTCTGATATTTTTGCCCATAATAATGCCAACCGGAACACCATCCACAATTGCCACTTGAGTATACGTTTGATTGGTCAAACATAAATCCAGATATGCCCTTGCAAGTTTACATGCCGTTTCATGACTTCCAAATTTATCGTAACCCCATGTAATTCTGATAATATCTGCCAATGCGTCCGTATCCTGCGGTCGAAATTCTCTGAGTATTACTTGATGTTTCAATGTAAGCACTCCTTTATGTTTTATACTATTTGAATATTACTGTACCCTATCCAGTTGGTGTACAGTCAAGAACAATTTGAAAAATAAAAAACGTCCCAAAAATTGGGACGTTTTTTCTATGTTTTATTTTTTTCTTCTTTGTGCGGTTTTAATCGATTACTGGATTCGTAGTCTTTGTTAAGCTTTATGACAAATCCGCTTAATGCCAATAATGCAATTAAGTTCGGAATTACCATAAGACCATTAAACATATCAGTCAAGGCCCAAACCAAATCTACTTTTAAGAAAGAACCTACAACTAAAAAGCCGCATACAATGACCGCATAAATTCTTACGCCAATTTTACCAAATAAAGCACTGACATTGGAGGCACCAAAGAAATACCAACCAATGATAGTAGAAAATGCGAAGAAAAACATACAGATTGCTATAAATATATTACCGAATGAGCCAAAGAACGAAGAAAATGCAGCCTGTGTCAGATTACTGTCATTCAAAACTCCGGAATAACCCATTGGCAAAACATCTGTTACCAATACTACCACAGCAGTTAAAGTTAAAATGATAAAGGTATCAATAAAAACACCCATCATAGCAATAAAGCCCTGGTCACAAGGATGTTTTACTTTTGCCAGTGCATGAGCGTGCGGTGTAGAACCCATACCGGCTTCATTGGAGAACAAACCTCTGGCCACACCGAAACGCATCGCTTTTTGAATGGTAATACCAATCACACCGCCTGTAACAGCTTGGGGATTGAAAGCACCTACAAAAATTTGTCCAAATGCTCCCGGAATTTTTGTCACGTTTGCAAAAATAACAATCAAAGCACCAACAATATACAGCAATGCCATGAATGGAACCAATTTCTCGGTTACAGAAGCAATACGCTTTACGCCTCCAATAAAGATAACAACGGCAATCGCTGCTACTGCAATACCCATTGTCCAAGCAGGTATGTTAAAAGCAGATTCAAACGCATTTCCAATTGCATTGGACTGTACCATATTTCCCATAAAGCCCAATGCCAACACAATTAGAATGGAGAAAATAGCAGCCAATACTTTTCCGAATTTGCCTTTAAAGGCTGCCATAATGTAGTAACGAGGACCGCCTACCACAACTCCATCTTTTGTGGACTTAAACTTCTGAGCCAGAGTTGCTTCTACATAAATCGTTGCCATGCCCAAAAAGGCACTTACCCACATCCAGAAGATTGCTCCCGGACCGCCTGCAATCAATGCGCCTGCAGCACCAACCAGGTTACCTGTACCAACTTGAGCTGCGATTGCAGTAGCCAAAGATTGGAAAGAAGTCATTCCGCCGGCATCTGCCTTATCTTTGTTCTTTTTGAACAGACCACCAAACGCCATTTTAAAACCACGCCCGAATTTACGAACCTGAATAAACTTTAATCGAATGGTAAAATACAATCCGGTACCGCAAAGTAAAAATAACAGGCCATAGTTCCACAAGTATTCATTAATTACTTTTACAATGTTCGTAAGGATATCCATTTCATCCCTCCACAACTCTATCAATCAAATACAATGTTATAAAAATATATCCGTATTAGATTACCATAGAATCAATACTAAATCAAATTAAAAACGACAGTTTTTGATAAGCTTGTTAAATTTTCTACACATTGCACGAAAAAAAGAGCATGGATTTTTAACATCCTGCTCTTTTTATGCACAAAAATAGTAGATTTTAGTCTTTTAATTGTTTCCATTGCTCTTCATTGAAACCAACCAGTACCAAATCGCCCCGTACTACAATGGGACGTTTTACCAATTTGCCGTCAGATGCTAAAACAGCATACTGCTCTTCTTCCGTCATGGAAGGCAATTTATCTTTTAAATTAAGAGATTTATATACCAAACCACTGGTATTAAAGAATTTTTTCAGCGGTAATCCGCTTTTTGCAACCCATTGCTTTAATTCCTCCACCGTTGGGGGTTGCTCTACAATCGGTCTGTCTTCATATGCAATACTGTTTGCTTCCAGCCATTTTTTCGCTTTCACACAAGTACTGCATTTTGCATATTGCAAAAACAATGCTTTCATATTCTTTCCTCCTTATGATTTTAACTTTTCTAAAACAGACGGTAATTCTGTAATATTCTGAATTTGATAATCAGCACAGTCCAATTCTCCGTCAGAGCCATATCCGTACAGACAGCCTATGCTGGGCAAATGATGGTGTTTGGCCAGTTCCATATCATGAAAACGGTCACCAACTACAATATATTTGCCGGGGTGTTCTTTTTTAATATATTCGAATACCTCATATTTGGGAATAAAATGATAGCGCTCACAAGGATAAAATCCCACAAACAGGTCTTGCAATCCAAAATACTCCTTATGTGCCTCCATATAGCTAATGCTACAGTTACTGAGCAAAATAAGAGGATAACCGTCTTGCTTTAATTGTTTAACTACATCCATTGCATGGGGATACCATCTGGCTTTTCCTTCCTGTAAACCAATATGCATATACTTTCCAATCAATTTACTATAAGTATGCTGCTGTTCTGCATTTAACTGAGGCATAAATGCGTTCCACATATCAGTTGCACTGTATCCCAACCATTGACTGATTTCTTCATCCCGAAACATACGCGGCTGAGCCAATCCATCCTGAACCAATTGGTCATATACCTTTAAAAACGCTGTTTTATACACAATGGCACAATTGTGCAACGTACCGTCATAGTCAAAAATAACAATTGGTTTAGCCAATTTGCTTTAACAGATTTGCCATTTCAATTGCAGTAGCGGCAGCATCAAAGCCTTTGTTGCCTGCCTTTGTGCCTGCACGCTCAATGGCTTGCTCAATGCTGTCTGTTGTAATCACTCCAAAAATAACAGGAACTTCACTGTCCAAAGAAACGTTTGCCACACCTTTTGAAACTTCTGCACAAACATAATCAAAATGCGGTGTAGAACCCCTGATAACGGCGCCAAGACAAATGACTGCGTCGTATTTTCCGCTTTTTGCCATCTTTTTTGCTGCCAAAGGCAGTTCATATGCACCCGGCACCCAAGCAAGGTCAATGTCGCTTTCTTTTACCCCATGACGCTGCAAGCCATCTTCAGCACCGCTTACCAATTTTGAAACGATAAATTCATTAAAACGCGCTGCTGCAATTCCTATTTTTAAGCCTTGGGCAATCAAATTTCCTTCAATATAATTCATGTGTATTTCCTCCAATTAAATTTTTTCATTTAACATCAAACTTTTTTTATAAAGATAATCTAGCTGATAAGATGAAATATCATTTGTAATAATCAAAATTTTGAAAATTGACAAGCGTTTTTTTCATTTTGTTACTGTTATCAGGTTGCCACCACATAAAAAAATTACTGTGAATCTCTGCATACAAAATGGAAACGTCACAACATTTTAAAGCATATGGTCCATCTTATCTTTTTTGGTTTGCAGATAAAATGCATCGTTTGGATTTGCCTGCATTTTCAGTGGGACACGTTCTACAATTTCCAAACCGTAACCGGACAATCCTGCTATTTTCTTTGGATTGTTAGTCATCAAACGAATCTGTTTGACGCCCAAATCACTCAAAATTTGTGCTCCAATCCCATAGTCACGCATATCTGCCGGAAAACCAAGCTTTTCATTGGCTTCCACGGTATCCAAACCTTGGTCTTGTAATGCATATGCTTTGATTTTATTGATTAAACCAATGCCGCGTCCTTCCTGACGCATATACACAAGAACACCTCTGCCCTCTTTGGCAATCTGTTTCATAGCAGCGTCATATTGTTCCCCGCAATCACAGCGGCGGGAACCCAAAGCATCTCCTGTTAAACATTCGGAATGAACACGTGCCAAAACAGGTTTTCCGTCTGCAATATCTCCCATAACCAAGGCAACATGATGTTCCCCTGTTACTTTATTCTCATAACCGTACATGATAAAGTCACCGTATCTGGTAGGTAATTTTGCACTGGCTTCTCTTTCTACGGAACACTCTGTTTTACGACGATACGCAACTAAGTCTGCAATGGTAATGAACTTAATCTGATGTTTTTGCGCAAATTCTTGCAGCTCGGGAGTGCGCATCATATGACCATCATCTGCCATAATCTCACAGCATAGACCGCACTCTTTCAGACCTGCCAAACGGCATAAATCCACTGTTGCCTCCGTATGACCGGTGCGCACCAAAACGCCTCCCTGCTTTGCCTCTAACGGAAACATATGTCCCGGACGGCGGAAATCTTCCGGTTTTGCATCGTCCTCCACACATTTTAAAGCAGTAACAGAACGCTCGTATGCTGAAATGCCTGTTGTTGTATCTACATGGTCAATGGAAACTGTAAACGCAGTCGCGTGATTGTCCGTATTTTGTTCTACCATTTGAGGCAGACCTAATTTTTGTGTAAACGCTTTGCTCATTGGCATACAAATAAGGCCTTTTGCCTGCGATGCCATAAAGTTTACATTTTCTGTCGTTGCAAACTCGGCAGCGCAAATCAAATCGCCTTCATTTTCTCTGTCCTCGTCATCTGTTACCAAAATGACTTCACCGTTACGCAAAGCCTGCAAAGCTTCTTCAATTGTATTATATTGAAACATATGGTACATCCTTTCTGATAATTGATTATAAAAATCCATGCTCCGCCAAATAGGAAGAGGTAATGGCGATTTTGGAGGTTTGTTCCTCCGTTGTCTGTTCAAAGTGAAGCAGACGTTCTACATATTTGCCTAGCATATCGCATTCCAAATTTACCGTATCACCGGCTTTTTGCGTCAGCAATGTCGTTTCCTCAGCTGTGTGCGGAATAATAGATACTCGAAAACAAGTATCATCTACATATGCTACGGTCAGACTTATGCCGTCGATGGTAATGGAACCTTTTTCAATAATATATTTTAATACAGTCGGTTCTGCTGTGACAGTGACCCAAACTGCGTTGTCTTCTCTTTCCATACGGGTAATTGTACCCGTGCCGTCTATATGACCGCTTACAATATGGCCTCCCAACCTGGTTTGCAGGCTGAGCGCCCGTTCCAAATTCACACGGCTGCCCTGAGACAAAGAACCCAGTTTACTTCGCCGCATGGTTTCTGCCATCACATCTGCCTCAAAGTAATCTTTGCCCATGTTGGTTACGGTTAAACACACTCCGCTGGTACAAATGCTGTCTCCTATCTTTGTATCGTTCAATACTTTGTCAGCAGCAATCACAAAGTGAGAAGAACGTGTTCCTCTGACCACTTGTCTTACGGTGCCTATTTCTTCTACAATACCTGTAAACACGAATCATTTCTCTCCTCTCTCAGTTTGCTTCTGTGGGTTGGATTTTTGTTTTCGGTTGAATATATGCGGATATCTTAATGTCGTCTCCAATCGCGCTTACCTTCATCTGTCCCAACTGATAAGCATCCTGTAAATGCTCTACTCCAATTCCGCCTACCGGAGTAGGTGCAACTGCGCCGCCTATCATTTTAGGCGCGATGTACGTAACAACTTCTTGTACAATCCCTGCTCTTAATGCCGCATCATTTAAAGTAGCGCCGCCTTCCAGCAAAATACTGTCAACTCCCATAGCACCGAGTTGATTCATTAAATCATTTAAATCCACCCTATTGTCTTTACTGCTACAATACAGCACTTTTGAGCCAAAGGTTTCTAATTTACGTGCAGCCAGCGGACTTGCCTGATTGGTTGTTGCCAAAATTGTTTGATTATTCTCCTGGTCTTTCAAAACATTGGAGGTAAGTGCAATACGCAAGCAACTGTCTACCACAATACGCACAGGATTTTTTCCTTGCTCCATACGGCAGGTAAGGCGTGCATTGTCATGAATAATGGTGTTGATGCCAACCATAATCCCTGTGTATTTGTGGCGTAATCGATGTACGTCTTTACGAGATGCTTCCCCTGAAATCCATTGCGATTCTCCCGTGGCAGTTGCAATTTTCCCGTCCAGCGTCATAGCTGTTTTCATTACAACATATGGTTGTTTGGTTGTAATATAGTGACGAAACACACGGTTGATTTCGTTGCACTCTGCCTCTAACACACCGCTTACCACTTCTATTCCGGCTTCTTTTAATTTTTGTATTCCCTTTCCTGCTACCAGCGGATTGGGATCTAAACTGCCAACGACAACCTTGGCAAGTTTCTTTTCTACCAATAAATCTGCACAAGGAGGCGTTTTCCCATAATGAGAACATGGCTCTAAAGTAACATACATGGTTGCACCTGCCACATCTTCTTTGGCATCGGCAATGGCATTTACTTCCGCATGCGGTCCTCCATAATGTTCGTGGTATCCACTTCCTATGATGCGACCGTCTTTTACAATGACAGCTCCTACCATTGGATTGGGCGCCACATATCCTTCTCCCTTTTGTGCAAGCTGTAATGCCTGTTTCATATACTGTTCGTCTCGATTGCCTTCCATATGCAGCCTCCTAACAAAAAAGCCCTGAGTATTGCTACTCAGGGCTTTGTGGTTTCGGTTATTCTGCAAATACCAAAAACGGCACTTACATCGTATCATCTTCTACCATCCAGACTATACTGTCGGCTTTGGAATTTCACCAAATCAACCTTTCGGCTCGTGGGCTGTACCACCGGTAGGGACTTTCACCCTGCCCTGAAGATTTCTATTTTTTCTTATTATACTACACCTTTTATTCTATTGCAATAAATAAATACAAATTCAGTATATTTTATTTTTTCGTACAAACACAAATCATATAGTCCTTTTGATAAAGCATGTATTCTGTTTTCCAATCGGACGTATCATCTTTCGGTTTGTAATGAAATCCAACACCTAAATATTTTCCTACACTCTCCCGTTTTGTCCACATACGATAAAATGCCGTTTGATTTTTGCCTTCCATGATATAACGTTCTTGTTCTTTCTGTGTAAAAAAGCGTTTTGCGATGAAATCAAAGCGACATGGTTTCATTTTTTGAATGTCAATGCCTATTGGCATATCATCAACAGCACAGATGCAAATGTTATCTGAATGACTGATATTAAAATGTACCTGTTCATACCCAATCACATATGGTTTTCCATGAGAACCAATACCAAACCGGATTTGGTCGATGGGTATATTCCATTTTGTATGAATTGCATATTTTGCAAGAAGAATACCTACAAGACTGATATTCGCCACTTGCCTCCTCATAGATTGCAATTGCTCTCTCTTGTGACCGTCAGCCAATGGCAACCACGTTTCAAAATCCAAATCCGCCAGTACATCAGCATTCGGAACTAAAAAAATATTTCTCCCATTGGCATTGTTTTGCTTCATAGGCACTCCTTGATTTGATATTTCTCACAGTTTGTCACAGCATTAACTGATAATCGTTAAAACATTCTCTTAACAGTCAAAATGAATATTGAAAGACAGGTCTTTCAATATTCATTTTGTGACTGTCATGGGGTCATTATAACATATCCCCTATCATTTATGCAATTTCACAGATAGCAAAAAATAAAATCAATTTGGGACATCATCTTCCAAACTCTTAGGAAAATATCAATAAATTTTACATAATCTTTATTGAAATACCCTAGGATTCTGCCCTGAAATAATGATATAATAAATATAATGTCTAATTTGGGAGGCACTGTATGAATGATACGCTGATGGTAATCGGAGAAGCATTAATCGATTTTATCCCTACAGAACAGGGTATGGCACTAAAAGATGTCTGCTCTTTTACCAAGCACTGCGGAGGAGCCCCTATCAATATTGCAGCTGCCACAGCAAAGTTGGGGGCACATTCCAAAGTATTAACACAAGTAGGCGCTGATGCATTTGGAGATTTTATCTTAGAAACACTATCCCTATGCCAAGTGGATATTACTGCTGTAAAACGTACCAAACAATATCCAACAGCGTTGGCTTTTGTAGCTTTGGATGAAAAAGGAAATCGCGATTTCACTTTTTATCGCGACCCCTGCGCAGATTTACATCTCAGTGCTGAAGATATTACTGCCACCATGTTTCAGGATTGCGGTATTCTTCATTTTTGTTCTGTGGATTTGGTGGATTCTCCTATGAAACAGGCACATCTCAAAGCAATTCAGCTGGCAAAAGAACAAGGCGCTATCATTAGCTTTGACCCCAATGTTCGTCTGCCATTATGGAGCAGTAAGGAAGACTGTAAGAACACCATTTTAGAATTTGCACCCTACGCAGATATTCTGAAAATATCCGATGACGAGCTGTTCTTTCTCACAGGACAAAAGGATTGCGAACAAGTTTTCACTGTATTTCCAGATGCCACTATTATTTTACTAACCTGTGGTGAACAGGGAAGTTATCTGATGACAAAAGAACATCGTCTCTATGAAAAGCCTATTCCTGTGAAAGCAATAGACACCACCGGTGCGGGTGATGCGTTTGCCGCCGCTTTTTTGTATCAATTGCTGCGGGACGGTATCTCACGAGAGCAATTGCCTCATTTATCAAAAGATATTTTGCAAGTATATCTTCGTTTTTCCAATGCATATGCAGCTGATTCTACCACAAAATACGGTGCCGTACACGCAATGGCAACAACACAAGAGTTTCATGAATTTCTACAGAACTTCCATATTTCTAATGTTATTATATCAGATTCCTAAAGTCAGGAGGAAATCCATTGATTACATTTACCGGAAAAGGAGCCTTTGGCGGATATGCCATGGGACAAATATTATTTTATAATCGGATTCAAACAGGCATCAAAGCACATACGGTGGACGACCCAATTTCAGAACTGGAACGTTTTTTTGCCGCGCAAAAAACAGCCATTGAGCAATTGGGTGAACTTTATGAGAAAGCATTATTGGAAGTGGGACGTTCCAGCGCAATGATTTTTCAAATTCATCAAATGATGCTGGAAGATGTGGACTACGTAGGCTCTATTACCAACATGATACAAAATCAAGGGCAAAATGCGGAATATGCCGTCAGTGTGACAGCAGCCAAATTTGCCAATATGTTTGCAACTATGGACGACCCCTATATGCGTGAACGTTCCGCAGATGTAAAGGATATTTCGCAAAGACTGATTAATGTACTGACACACAATCATGACGGAGTCATTTCCTTTGAAAAGCCTGTCATTATTGCCGCTAATGATTTGGTTCCCAGCGAAATTATGCAGCTGGACAAAGATAAGGTACTGGCTTTTGTTACATGCCATGGCTCTATCAATTCTCATACTGCCATTCTTGCACGTATTATGAATATTCCTGCAGTAGTAAATTTAGGTACTGATTTCACCAAAGAATACGACGGCCGTGAAGCAATTGTAGATGGCTATAACGGCAAATTAATTATCAGCCCCAATCAAGAAGCAACCGCATACTATACAAAAAAACAGATGCAGGAAAAAGCGAACCGTGCTTTGCTGAGAGAACAGCTGGGCAAGGATAACGTAACACAAGACGGAAGAAAAATACATATTGTTGCAAACATTGGCAGTACCGCAGATATCCCCGATGCTCTGGAAAATGACGCCGGCGGTATCGGGCTGTTCCGAAGTGAATTTCTGTACTTAGAAAGTTCTTTTTTTCCGTCAGAACAAGAACAATTTGAAGCATATAAGACCGTTGCACAATCCATGGAAGGCAAAAAAGTGGTCATTCGTACAATGGACATGGGCGCTGACAAACAAGTGGATTACTTCAGACTGCCGAAAGAGGAAAATCCTGCTATGGGTTATCGTGCAATTCGTATCTGCCTAACACAGCTTGACATTTTCCGAACACAATTAAGGGCGTTATATCGTGCGTCTGCTTTTGGCAATATTGCTATTATGTTCCCCATGATTACCTCTGTGGAAGAAGTACAGCAAGTAAAAAAGATAGCGGCTCAAATTCGTGAGGAACTGGACTGTGAGGGCATTGTATATGCTCCTCACGTTGAACTTGGAATTATGATAGAAACACCTGCTGCAGCCATTATCAGCGACTTACTGGCAAAAGAAGTGGATTTCTTCAGCATTGGAACAAATGACTTAACCCAATATACACTGGCCATTGACCGCCAAAATGCTATGTTGGACCAGTTTTATCAGCCATATCATAAGTCTGTACTGCGGCTTATGAAGTTGGTAGCCGATAATGCACACCGTAATCACATTTGGTGCGGTATTTGCGGTGATTTGGGCTCAGACCTTGAAATGACACCTCTTTTTTTGGCAATGGGCATTGATGAAATTTCCGTTCCTCCCAGCTCTATACTGGCTGTAAGAAAAAAGGTACGTGAAACCAATGTCAGCATGATTCAAAACCAACTGTTTGAAAAGTGGCTTTAACAATCTATTTTGATATTGAAAAAATGCCTAAACAATCAAATCCTTTAAATTTGAGGTATTGCATATATGAAAAAGAATATACAATTACTGGGTACTACATTCATAACAGTCCTTATACTGCTTGTGTCCATGTTGCCGTTAACCGCTTGCAGCAGTTCACAGCAATACACTTATAAATCTATGGATATGAATGCGATTTTACAAAAAGTAGGAACCAAAACGGTAAAAAATAAAAGCGTCGTTTGTTACAAACCTTTTATCAATGACAATGGTATTACCGTATACGTCTTTGAATTGGATAACGGTACAACACAAGAGGAATACACATCGTACCATTTTTATGAAACCAAAGAAGATTATCTAAAAGCATTGGATATTGCCATGTTCGGCGATATCGAAATAGATGATGACCTTTTCATGATTAAAATGCAGAACGAAAATCGCTTTACCATGAATTATGACGAACTCATCGAAGCATATAGCCAAGAAAACGGATATACATTGATTCAATAAAAAACAGGCTCTTTTTGAAAGAGCCTGTTTTTTATCTTATTGTTCTGTTTCCCGCAGTGCAACACGAATTTCAATTGCTCTGCGATATTCCACTTTTGTTACAGTCACAGTCCACTGTCCTATTTGGAAAGTGTCTCCCTCTTCAGGCACTTTGCCAAGTTCGTGCATAACCCATCCATTGACAGTAGATACTTCGTATTCTTCATTAATTTCCAATAACTCCAGCATTTTGTCCAAATTGGCATTACATGAAATCAAGAAAGAACCATCGCTTTGCTGTTTAAAATCTTCTTGCTCATCATCATGTTCATCCCAAATTTCTCCAACCAATTCTTCCAAAATATCTTCCAATGTCGCAATACCAACAGTTCCGCCAAATTCATCCAGCACAATTGCCATATGCGTTTTACTGTGCTGCAAAATGCGGAGTAATTTTGAAATTTTAGTTCCCTCTGTTACCACAATCGGTGGTTTTACAATATCTGAGATTGTTTTATTGCCATTTAACACATAAGCATGAAAATCTTTTTCGTGTATGATACCAATAATATGGTCTATGGTTTCTTTATAAACAGGTAATCTGGAGTAACCATGTTCTTTAAACAACCCAGACACTTTTTCAACGCTGTCATTTTCCTCCACGGCAATGACATCCACGCGCGGCATTAAGATATCTTCAACATCTAAGTCATTAAATTCAATTGCAGAACGTATCAGTTCTCCTCCATGTTTATCCAAACCGCCGTCGCTTTCAACTTCTTCCACAATGGTAATCAGTTCTTCTTCCGTAATTCCACCTGACGGATGCAAACGGAATACCTTTTTCAGAAGTTTTTTCCACTGTTTAAATATCCAGTTAATCGGCCACAAAATAATAATGAAAAACTTCAAAATAGGAGCCATAGCCATAGAAATACTTTCCGCTTTTTCTTTGGCTATACTTTTGGGTGAAATTTCTCCAAATAATAGCACCAAAACAGTCATAACAATAGTAGCAATGGTGACACCACTATTTCCTATTAAACGTGTAAATAACACTGTCGCTAAAGAGGAGGAAAGAATATTGGCAATATTGTTACCAACCAGAATTGTTGACAATAATTCGTCATAATTTTCACTCATCTTTAAAGCACGCGCAGCCTTTTTGTTGCCATTGGAAGCAAGATTTTTCAGTCTGATTTTATTTACACTGGAAAAAGCTGTCTCTGTTGCGGAGAAAAAGGCGGATAAACAAATGAGAAATAGGATTGCAATGATTAATATGACGTCTATCGTATCCATTAAAAAAGAATCACTCCAAATTTTTTTATTACTACTATATCATATATTATCCCAACTTACAACTATTAACAATTGTTTGACAAAATAAATATAGGATATCCATGATAAAAATAAATTGATTTTTCTTGTATAGTATGGTATTATAAACAAAAATAATAATCATTATTATAAAGGAGATTCATCATGGATATAAAAGAACAAGTGTTGAAAGTAATGAAAGAAGCCGGAAAACCTGTCAGTGCAGGAGAAGTGGAAAAACTATCAGGATTAGACCGAAAAGACATTGACAAAGCTTTTCAAGCTCTAAAAAAGGAAGAAGCAATCGTTTCCCCTGTTCGCTGTAAGTGGGAACCTGCCAATAAAGAATAAATCTATATAAAAGATAGCAGCCATTCACTCCCGACTGCTATCTTTTTATATGTTGTTAAAAAATGATGAATCTTGTAAAATAAATAAATGTATTGTATTTATGAGGTGAATCATGAGAAAATGAAAGTTACTGGGTACTGCATTAAAAATAAACGGTATTTCTAAAGTATGAATTAGCTTTTTAATCTATTTATCTTTAACAACGCTTGCTATTATGTGGATTGAACCGGAAATTCATAACTATTTTGATGCATTGTGGTACTGTTTTTCCGTTATTTCTACTATAGGCTTTGGAGATATTGTTGTTATCTCTATCGTAGCAAAAATTTTAACGATTTTATTATCATTTTATTCCATTATTGTATTTGCCATTTTAACAGCTACAGTAGTAAATTATTTTTCGGAACTCCAAAAAGCAAAATATAACGATAGTGTACTGGAATTTATGCATAAATTGGAACATCTTGATACGCTTTCCAAAGAGGATTAAGAGAGCTTTTCAAAAAAGTATCTAAGTATAAGCTCAAAAAAGAACATAACATATAAATAAAAAGCGATGGAGCTATTCCATCGCTTTTTTCGTTAAGTTACATTAATGATAATCAGATACATCATAACAATTACAACACCCACACCAAATAAAAGCAAACTGTAAGATAATGATTTTGGAATGTCACGTTTCCGCTTTACAGGAGCTTCATACGTACCAAAACGGTGATCTGTAGGCGGTGTAAATACATCTTTTGATTTTACAAACAGCAATTTTTTGCACAATAATACAACGGTATCTCCAATTGCATACACTGCCCTTGCAATCAGTGCTCCCACAAATGGCAAGAAACGAAGCAGAACAGGACGGTAAATCATATGCTCAATGCTCAGCCAGCTTGGCCATACATCTGCATATACCTTGACTCCGTTTTCATCCTTTTTCATGAGACATACTCTGATAAATAAGAAATATACAATCAGACCAATTGCAATGGATGCCGCCGCACCACGCAAGTTAATCAGTGAGAAATAGTTGACCGGTGTAGCCGGATCATGCCCATGCATAAATCCTTGCGCCGTATTTGCAAGAATATCCTGTGTCCAATACGGAAGCATACCAATAATCGGCAAAATTGTGCCTGCAATAATTAATACGGTCATAGTCAGTTTGGACATATATTTTTTCTTTGCATCCAGCTTTTCCTGATTTTCAGGATTCTTCTCGATAAAGATGGCTACAAACAATTTTAACATATATGCTAATGTCAGACCACCGGCAAATGTAAACAAAGCTTCTACAGTTTGCAGCGTACCTGCCAAAATAGTTTGTGTCGGCATCATACCGATGTATTCTACAATACTTTCATGAATCAATGTTTTACTAATGTAACCGTTGAACAACGGTACGCCTGCCAATCCTAGCAGACCCATACCAAATACAAACCATAAGACCGGCTTTTTGCGACCAAAACCACGCAATTTATTCAGGTCAAAGGTGTGCATACAAACGTAAATCACACCTACTCCCATAAACAATGCCAGTTTCAGCAAGGAATGGTTAAACATATGCAAAACAGTACCTCTGACTGCCAATGCATTATGCTCTCCCAACATACACTGCATACCAATTCCTATGATGACAAATCCAAGCTGTGAAACAGAAGAACATGCCAGCGTACGTTTGATATTGTTGGAGAATACAGCCAGCACTGCCCCTGTTACCATGGACAAAGTACCAAAAATGACGATTGCCAATCCCCATTGTGCATCATGCAAAAAGATATTACAGCTTACCACAATGATACCAAAGATACCCGCTTTTGTAATCACAGCAGATAGCATGGCACTGGCAGGAGCAGGAGCAACTGAGTGCGCCTGCGGCAGCCATGTATGCAACGGATACATACCTGCTTTTACGCCAAATCCGACCAATGTCAACGCACCCGCCGTATAAAGCAGCGCATGATTGGTAACATGAGATGCAGCTTCCACCAATTGGTCTATTTGCAATGTTCCTAAGATACTTTGCAGCATAAACAGTCCCATTAAGGAAACCAAACTGCCCAGTACCGCAAAACCCAGATAGCTGTTACTGCCGTCAATGGCTTCTTTTGTTTCGTTGTGAATTACCATTGGATAAGATGCAAAGGACATCACTTCGAAGAAGATGAATGTCGTATACAAATCGTTAGATAAGAATACTCCCTGCATTGCCCCTAAGGTAAACAGAACAAACATATAATATTTGTTTCGGTTTCTGGTTCCTTTAAAATATTCTCTGGAAACCAGTGTAGTCATCAGCCAGATAAAGGAGGCCAATACACTCATACTCATACGGAATCCGTCAATTTTAAAGTGTAACCCCAATGAGGCAAATCCTTCCCAAACGAAGGAGTCGGCAGAACCTGCTGTGGCGAATAAACATCCTGCGCCTGCCAATTCCAATGCCAGAGCAAAATATAAAAACAAATCTCGTGCAGTTTTATGAAAACGGCCAATGATATACGAAACAATACCTGCCGCAAACGGAAAGAATACAAGAGCAATGATTAAATAATTATTCCCCACATTTTCACCTCCTTCTCATCAGAATAACCCATTGGCAATATTACTGAACATATCCATTAAAGGCTGATGATAAATGCCTAAAACGATTGCAGCAACTGCCAAGAGTATAAATGGTATGGTCATAAATAAGTTCGGATCTTTTACATCTTTATTTAATGTTGCAACATCAATTTCTTTATTCGGGAAATACGCTTTGAATACAATTTGCATCATATAAAGCGCTGTGAGCAGTGTGGATAAAATCAATACGCCAATGCCTGCATAAGCCAGCGGATTACCACTTTCTACCGCTGCGGTACCCAAATTCCATTTACTTAAAAATCCGGGCAGCGGAGGAATACCCATCAGTCCGATTGCAGAAATCGTAAAGGTTGCCATAGTAATCGGCATTTTTCTGCCAAATCCGTTAATCTCATACACGTATTCTCTATGTGTTTTATAAAGAATGGCGCCCACACAGAAGAATGCAAGAATTTTTAAAATGGAGTGAACCACCATATGGGTCAAACCGCCTACCATACCCGCAGGAGTCATCAGTGTCAAACCAAATACCATATAGGAAAGGTTGCTTACCGTTGAATACGCCAACCTGCGTTTTAAATGCGGTGTTCGTAGCGCCATGGAAGAACCGTAAACAATTGTTACCAATGCTGCGGACATCACCACATACTGCGCCCAGCTTCCGCTTAAAAATTCTGTACCGAATGTATAATAAATTAAACGTACCAGCGCATATACACCGGCATTTACAACTGCCACCGCATGGAGCAATGCTGTAACAGGAGTTGGCGCAACGCCTGCTGAAGGCAGCCAACCGGAAAGCGGAAACACTGCCGCTTTGACACCAAAGCCAAAGAATGCAAGCACAAATACAACCAACAGCCATTGCTCGTGACCGGCTACCTGAAGCATATCCAAAACGCCGCCAAATGTGAAATCCAGCGAAGTTCCGTAATACATCATAAATACCATTGCAATAAAAGCAAAGGCTGCGCCGCCTATGGAATAAACGATATATTTTTTACCTGCATACTGCGCTTGAGGATTCATTGCATGCATAACAAGAGGCAATGTTCCCAATGTGAGTAATTCATAGAACAAATAGAATGTGAGTAAGTTTGCCGAAAAGGCAAGACCCATTGCAATACCAAAAGACATGGTGTAGAAGCCGAAAAACTTGTTTTCTTTTCCTTCATGCTTCATGTATTCAAAGGAATAAAAGGTTGCAACCACCCAGAGGGTACACAGAATGAAGCCGAAAAAGACCGCCATTCCATCCAATCTGAGGGCAATACTGTAATTTTCCGTAAATGGAATCAAAGTCACTGTCTGACCTTTGGGCGCTACAAAAATAGCAACCAAAGATAATATCATGTTCACAATGACCACTGCGCCAACGTATATCTGGCGTGCGGTTCGGTTTTGAAATCTTATGATAAATACACCAAATCCACCCAGTATCGGCACAATCACCGGCAGGAACAATAAAAAGAAAGTGCTCAATGGTTCTCCCCCTTTTCTTCAGAATGGACGGCAGCTACATAACTGCACTTGTTATACCGTTAATCACTTGCTGTAAGCCCATTGGGAACATACCAAGACCTACAACTCCAATGCACAACAAAATTAACGGAACTGTCATATATGCATTGGCTTCTTTCTTCTCCAGTGTTTCGTAATCAAAATCTTTACCAGGGAAGAACGCATCCCGCACAATCGGGAGCAAATAACCTGCTGTAAGCAATGCGCTGACCAGCAAAACAGCTGGACCCACATAACCAAGCACTCCGCCAAACTCCGGAGATAAAGCTCCTACTGCCAAATCCCATTTGGATACAAAACCGCCTGTTGGAGGAATACCTATCAATGATAGCGACGCAATTGTAAAGCACCACATCACAATCGGCATTTTTTTGCCCATTCCTTTTAGGTCTTTTACATAAATAGCGCCTGTTTTATAAATGATGGCACCTGCAGCAAGGAACAGCGCATTTTTTGCAATGGCATGAAAAATCACTTGCAGCAATGCACCGCTTAACCCCTGCGGTGTTAAAATCATAATACCAAAAATAACGTAAGATACCTGGCTTACGGTAGAGTATGCCAGCCTTTTTTTGAGAAGCTGCTCTTTGTATGCCAGCATAGAGCCTACAAATACTGTTGCCAAAGCCAAAATAATAATGGTTAACTGTGCCCAAGTACCACGTAGGAAATCCGGATTGAACAGATAAAAGGTAACACGAATCATACCCAAAATACCTGCTTTTGTGATAATACCGGATAACACCGCACTGGCAGGAGCCGGTGCAACAGGGTGAGCTGTCGGCAGCCAAGCTTGCAGCGGCATCATACCCGCTTTACAGCCAAAGCCGATAATCATAACTAGAAAAATAGCAAGCAGTGCATTTTCATTGCCGGCTACTTTTGCCATATCCAGCACGCCGCCTTCTGTAAACATGGTACCGGTACCGTAAGAATTGAGGAAAAAGAACCCAATTAAGGTTAAGCCCGCACCAAACACAGAATATCCTAAATATTTCAAACCTGCTTTTAAGGCATCTCTTCCTTGGGAATGAATGACAAGCGGTACTGTAATTAAGGTCATAAACTCATAGAACATATACATGGTCATTAAGTTTCCTGCCATGGAAAGACCTGTTAACACACCTACCGTCATTACAGCAAAACCGAAGTAACGTTTTTCTTTTCCTTCATGCTTCATATACTCAAACGCATAAATACAAGCAACTGTCCAGATAACAGCAATCAAACAGGCAAATATTTTGCCTACACCGTCAAAACGGAACGTAATGGACAGACTATCGCTAAACTTCCACAACGTAAAACTGCTGGTTTCGGTCAGGAACGAGATTAAAAAAACAGCGATTGCATTGAGTACCAACACAGTACCAACATAAATTTGCCGCGCAATTCTATGGTTAATTGCAAACACAACAAGACCCGCAACAATTGGGAACAAAATAGGTATTAATAAAAAGATACCATCTCCCATTTACTTTTCACCTCACTATTCATATCAACTCGTTCATTATCCCAATAGGTTTAGTCCTGTTGTAATGATTTTCATAATTGGACCATAAGCAATACCTAAAACAAAATTCAATACAATAAACACACCAATGGAAGAAAGTAAAAATATACTCTTCTTTGGTTTTTCCTGCTGTAATACCATGCTCTCTTCTCCTTGCGTTTGCTGTTGTTTGGGTTTGGACCAAAAAGCAACAACAGCAGGAACATAATACAAAGCATTCAACAGCGTACTCAAAGCCAATGCAAGGAAGGTAACAATCATATGAAAATTGCTTTCCATACTTCCTATGCCCAAGAAAATCTTAGGTGCAAATCCTGCAAAGAGAGGAATACCTATCATAGACAAAGCGCCTACCGTAAATCCAATGCCCGATACGATATCCTTCCTTGCGGAACCTCGCAGAGCTTTCATTTCGTACTGATGATTGGAAACATCAACTAAGCCATTGGCAGAGAGAAACAACATTGGTTTTGTAAACGCATGGGCAAGAATATGGAAGCAAGCTGCCATAATTCCTACCTTTGTTCCCAAGCCGATACCCATGAAGATATAGCCTATCTGTGCAACGGAAGAATACGCAATCATACGTTTGATGTGAGTCTCTTTCAACGCTTTGATAGAACCCATAATCATACCCAGAACACCCAAAACAAATAAAACATCTGTGATGTGTAAAGAGATTAAAATATCCGGAGTAAATACACGATAGCACATCTTTACCAAAAGAATAATATATCCTTTCAGCACCAAACCGGACAGAATGGCGCTGGAAGCAGTTGTAGAAGAACCATGTGCATTTGGAAGCCATGAATGGAATGGATACAAGGCACTTTTGATTGCCAGACCCAATACCATAAGACCAAGGCTTGTTACAAGAGGAACTGTATATTGACCGGATTCCACCAAAGCAATTACAGATTGCTGCACATTGGACATGAGCAAATGGCCGGTAATGGTGTAAAGAATGGAGACACCAAATAAGAAGAACCCGGAGCCAAGCAAACTCATAATCAGATAGCGAATGGTAGCAACCACGGTCATACCGCTGTCTTTTGCCATAACGATAGAGCATGCGCAAATGGTATTAATCTCAATAAATACATACGCAGTGAACATGTCGTTGGTATAAATCAATGCCAGCATGGAGCTGAGCAAGAAGTTCATCATGGTATAGTAAAGAGGTATTCTGGTAGGACGAATATCGTCATTGATTCCTCTCATACCACCAACCAGAGAAAGAAACATAACAATGGAAAATGCCATTGCCATTAAGGCTTCAAACGGACCCGCACGCAGCTCGTTACCCCACGGTGCCGGGAAGTGTCCCATCATATACGTAAAGCTGTCTTCCGCAGTAAGCAATGAAATGAATAACGTCAATGACATTGCAAAAACTGCAGCAATGATGCAAGTATTTACAATTTGTGTTAAACGTCGATTACGAAAAAAAGGAGTTACAATACCGCCAATCATACAAATCAAAATGCTGAAAAACGGCATGTTATAAACAAAAGGCATTATTCCTCCTCCTTTTTCGCCAGCACAAGAATTTCATCCAAATAAATGGTTTTGTACTTTTTATAGAGACGTTGTACCAAAGCCAAAGAAAATGCGCTGACGCTAACGCTAACTACAATCCCTGTCAGCACCAGTCCGCTTGGTACCGGATTAATATAAGCCTCGGCATTGGTGACACCTTCCTGAACAATAGGCGCAACGCGGCCAAAAATGTAACCTTTAGAAGCGAGAAATAGAAATATGGAAGTATCCATAATATTCAATCCTATGATTTTTTTGATTAAGTTTCTGTGCAGCAACAGTGTAAAGAAACCAATGCCAAATAAAATCACAGCAGCAATGTCATAGTAGTGAGCCAGAATTACTTCCATGTTTATAAATCTCCTTTCGAAAATAGTGCATAAAAGCCGTACATGGTAAAGGCAACAATAATACCAACACAAATGTTCAGAGGAAGAATAAATCCACCACTTAAAATTGCACCGGCAATACCTTTTGGAATTTCTCCGCCAAGGTGGTTGGCACCGGTATAGAAAGAATATGCTTTACAGCCTGCATACGTCAAAAGCGCACAACCGGTGATAATCGTGAAAGAACGATAATTGATGACTTTTGATATTTTTTCGTGCCCAAAAGCAAGGGCATACAGCATCAGACCACCGCCGATAATGGCACCGCCGGAAAATCCACCACCGGGAGAAATATGTCCGTTTAAAATAACATAAACACCAAATAAAATGACAAATGGCACCAAAATCATAGCACCATATTTCAAAACCAAATTTTGATCTTTTTTATCAATTTCGGTTTCCCGTGCTACCAAACGTTCTCCATCTTCATCCTTTTTATTCATGCTGCGTTTCATCAACATGACAACAGCCGCTACCGCCACAAACAATACGGTAGATTCTCCAAACGTATCAAAGGCACGGTAATCTAAAATCATGCCTGCAACGGCATTGGTCGCACCCGTATCTTCCAGGCCATCTTCCAAATATTTTTGTGATACTTCATTGTTGACGGGATTTTCCGCATTGCCGTATGGAGGCAAATTACATACGGAGTAAGCCAACATGCCCACCACAAAGCATCCTATAATAATGGAAATTACAATATACACCTTATAAAATTTACTAAACTTTTCTTTTAACAAAAAGTGACCTTGCTTGGGATGTACCTCTTGTTTATTGTCATTCTGTTTCTCATTGGTTTCATGCGCAATTTCTTCATCATGATGGTCTGCTTCTTTTTCAGGAACAGCAAACAATTCAGGTTTTTCTACTTTGTCTTCGGGTTCATCCCCATTTACCCAACCTACAAACGTATCCCAAGGTGTTTTTGAATGAGTGTTGGGCTTTTGTGGTTTGTTTTGATTTGAGTTACTCATCCTTTTTTCCTTTCAATACATTTACTTTCTTTAAGGTTAAAAAGAGTAGAACACTGGTTACACCTGCACCTACCGCTGCTTCTGTGATAGCAAGGTCAGGAGATTCCATGATGAACCAGATGATAGACATAATTAAACTGTAAGACATAAAAATAATCACAGAAGTCAACAATCTTTTAGAAAAAGCAAATGCAATTGCACAAACAATTAAAAATGTAATTAATGTAAACTCCAATACAATCATTTGCCAATCACCTCATATTCGTCAGATTCATCCTCATCTTGTGTTTTTACTTCTGCTTTTACAATCAGGTGAGCCGCAACCGGACTTGTTATCCATAGAATCAGAAGAACCAATAACAATTTTAAAGTCATAAAGCTAAAACCGCCTAAAATCATGCATCCCACCAAAATGAGAAGTGCACCCAAAGAGTCACATTTGGCCGCCACATGCATACGGTTTAAAACATACTTAAATTTAAATACACCAAATGCTGCCGCTGCAAATACAAAAATACCTGCCACAATAAAAATTGCTGCTATGATAAATCTAATCATGATGCGGTTCCTCCTTTTGCTGTTCGTTCTCGTCTAACTGTTTTGACTCTGTTTTTTTCTGCTCGCTTTTCTTTACTCTATAACGCGTAATTACCAATTTAGAAAGTACCACAACTGCTAAAAAGCTAAGTAATGCGTAAACAATTGCAACATCTACCAAATAACTTTCTTGCAGCAGTACTGCCAGCACACACACCATTAACAATGTTTTGGTGCCAATCATATTAACTGCCATAATACGGTCAGTAAATTTAGGACCCAAAATAGCTCTTACCAGGCAGACCAGCGCTATTACAGCCAAAGCGATGAGACATACAATAAAAAAGATACGCGCATATTCGGTTGGTACGTATTCAAACATTATCTTTTTTCCTCCATCTTTTTCAGCTGCTGCACAAAGGTAGATTCATCCATACCGCCGGAAAAATCTTCATCCAATGCATGCACACAGTATTCATCATCATTGATATCTGCTGTAATCGTGCCCGGAGTTAATGTAATGGAGTTTGCAAGAAAAAACTTTGCAAGATTGGTTTCCAAATCCACTTTAAAATAAACCAACTTCGGTTTTACTTCTACTTTTGGTGTGAAAATTAATTTTAATACTGCTATATTCGCTTTGATAATTTCCCAAATTAAAATAACAAAATATTTTATTCCTCGTAAAGAGAGTTTCACCATAAGCCAATCATATTTTGGTTTATAGCCAAACACCTTCCAAATAAATAAGTACATCAGTGCAGAAAGGACAATACCAAAAATACAAATTTCAAGTGTAAATTTTGCATTGAATATGAGCCAAAGCGCAAAAAAGATTAAAAACATTTCATCACCTCAATTATGATACAAAAAAACCATTTTGCTTTACACATTAATGTCCGCCGTTACCCTCAACTTGTTCTGAAGCATGAGAACCCTCTTCGGAACCGTGGTAAGAATCTACTTTTGCATGAACTAAAAACAAGATGCCTACAATAGCAGCCAGCGCAATAAAAAAACAGGCTACCTTCTTTACCATATAGAACAACCCCAATACTCTGTCTTGTATTTAACCTCAAATTGGAAGAACTTTAAACATTACTCTACTAATAATTGTAAGCAAATTATGAAATTTTAATCAAAATCTTCATAATTGCTTAATATAATAACTTAAATTATCCTAGAAAACACTAGGAATGTCAATAGCTCAAGTCTTTTATTGATAATTTCTATGAAATATAACGAAAACTATACTAAAATTAGATGCTTTTTTGCTGTTATGATAACAACATATAAATAAGTTGTTTTTCTATGTGTAAAATACCAAGTATAATAAGAATCATTCACAATTTTTCATAAGATATTATGTAAAAAAACAAAAATAGACCGTTG
>UQNI01000007.1 GCA_900542375.1 uncultured Oscillospiraceae bacterium
TTAAAGAGAATTTAAAAGTAAATCAGAATCAAACATCTTCTGAGAAAGAAACTGCTTCGGAAATAAAACCAAATAACAGTGAATCCGAAAATAAAACAACCCGTTCATAAAAAATAGGGGTTCACAGTCTGTGAACCCCTATTTGTGTTTATCTGAGCATGTGCCCTACATTATCCATTAAATGATCCATAGTACGCATGGTTCGGTTGGCATTACGTCTGAAACGACGACTTTTTCTCATTTGATGAGAGCCGATTGCCACAGCTGCAACACAAGCCAAAACGCCGAATCCCAAACCTTTTACAAAGCCCATTGCACTGCGATACATGTTGCAAACCTCCTAATTGATATTAACAGTATATCTGTCTTTGTTTATCTTTCCCATTTATGCGTACAATATTTTAACTTTAAGAAATTTTCATTAAAAATTGAATCTTGAATTACAAAACAACAGAAAAGGAAATATTTTATGGCAACATTGAATATTGTTATGGTAGAACCGGAAATCCCCCAAAACACAGGAAATGTAGCACGTACCTGTGCCGCAACAGGAGCCAGACTCCATTTGGTAGGTCCAATGGGATTTCAAATTGACGATAAAAAATTAAAACGGGCCGGTCTTGATTATTGGCATATGCTGGATATTACAATGTACAGCAGTTTAAGTGATTTTTTTGAAAAAAATCCCCTGGCTGACCAAACAGGATACTATTTCTCAACAAAAGCTCAACATACGCATACAGAAGTGATATACTCTGACAACTGTTATCTGTTTTTTGGAAAAGAAACCGCCGGTTTGCCAGAATCACTTCTATATGAACATCCCGACACAACGGTTCGTATTCCTATGATTACACAGGCACGCAGTTTAAATTTATCCAATGCAATTGCAATTGCCGCATATGAAGTATTACGTCAATGGGACTATCCTGCTCTATCGTGCGAAGGTCAATTGCGAGAGTTTCAATGGTAACAATTTTGTGACAATCTGGAAAAATAATGCGAATCTATTGAAAAACGTAGTATTATACTATATGATAATTTAGATTAGGTTATTTTCATAAGTACGTTAAGGAGACTGATTGAATGAACTTTTTAAATAGAAAAACCGTAGAAGACATTGATGTAACCGGAAAAAGAGTATTGGTTCGCTGCGACTATAATGTTCCGTTTGACAGCGAAGGAAACATTACAGATACAAAACGTATTGATGAATCCATTAAAACATTACGTTATTTGATTGATCACAATGCAAAGGTTATCATTTGTTCTCACAGAGGCCGCCCAAAAGGTACCGTAAAGCCGGAACTTTCTTTGGCTCCCACTATCCCTTACCTTTCAAAAGTATTGGGACAGCAAGTACAAATGGCTACCGACGTGGTTGGGGAAAGTGCAAAAGCTCTTTGTTCCAATTTACAAGAAGGCCAAGTAATGATGCTGGAAAATGTCCGCTTTGAAAAAGGAGAAGAAGCAAACGACCCTGCCTTTGCCAAAGAATTGGCTTCTTTGGCAGATATCTATGTAAATGATGCATTTGGCACTTCTCATCGTGCTCATGCGTCTACCGCAGGCGTTGCTGCGTATTTACCTGCTGTATGCGGCTACTTAATTCAAAAAGAATTACAGGTGCTCGGCAATGCTCTGAATCATCCCGCCCGTCCTTTTGTTGCAATTTTGGGCGGTGCAAAGGTGTCCGATAAAATTGGAGTGATTACCGCTTTATTGGATAAAATAGATGTTTTAATTGTAGGCGGCGGTATGGCATATACATTTACAAATGCGCTGGGATATTCTATTGGAAATTCTCTTTGTGAACCTGACAAATTAGAACTTGCAAAAGATATCATGGCAAAAGCAAAGGAAAAAGGAGTTAACTTCTTAATTCCTGTTGACAATGTAATTGCCAACAAATTTGCAGAAGACGCACAATGGCAAATTGTAGATTCCGACCAAATTCCGGAAGGCTGGATGGGTCTGGACATTGGTCCAAAATCAGCAGAAATATTTGCACACGCAATTGAACATGCCGGCACTGTTTTCTGGAATGGACCGCTTGGCGTTTCCGAATGGAAAAATTTTGCTGAAGGTACTTTTAAAGTAGCACAAGCTCTGGCCCACAGTGATGCTTACTCCATCATTGGAGGCGGTGATTCAGCAGCTGCTGTAGAAAAACTTGGATTTGCAAAACAAATGTCACATATTTCTACAGGCGGCGGTGCATCTTTAGAATTAATTGAAGGATTGGAATTGCCCGGTATTGCCTGCCTGATGGAAAAAGAATAATAACAATTGGGGTGGGCTGTGACCTACCCTATTTTTATAGGAAAGGATATGGAAGATATGAATAAGCAACTGAGAAAAGCAGTCATTGCAGGAAACTGGAAAATGAACAAAACTCCATCAGAAACAACACAGCTGATTGAGGAAATCAAACCACTTGTAGCAAATGCTTCCTGCGATGTTGTAGTATGTGTTCCCTATATTGACTTACATGCCGCATTAGAAGCAACAAAAGGAAGCAATATCAGCGTTGGAGCAGAAAATTGTCACTGGGAACAAAGCGGCGCTTTTACCGGAGAAATCTCTGCTTCTATGCTATCCGCAATTGGCGTAAATTATGTTATCATTGGCCATAGCGAACGTAGAACGTATTTTGGCGAAACAGATGTGACTGTAAATCAACGCGTTCGTGCAGCTCTAAATGAGGGACTGACTGTAATCTTATGTGTAGGCGAATATTTGGAACAACGTGAACAAGGTATTACTGCCGAGTTGGTAGCAATGCAAGTGAAAATTGCATTGGACGGTGTCTCCAAAGAAGAGTTGAAACGTATCATCATCGCTTACGAGCCTGTTTGGGCAATTGGCACAGGGAAAACCGCAACTGCTCAGCAGGCAAACGAGGTTTGCGCTGTAATTCGCAAAACAGTTAAGAAACTTTACTGCGAAAATTGCGCAAATGCAATCACTATCCAATACGGTGGTTCTATGAACGCCAAAAATGCAGACGAATTATTATCACAACCGGATGTTGACGGCGGTTTAATCGGCGGAGCGTCCCTAAAGGCGCCTGACTTTGCCGCAATTGTTACCGCTGCAAGTAAATCATAAGGGAGGTTGCCATGAACAAACCACTTTTACTCATTATTTTAGACGGCTTTGGTATTGCAGAGGAATATGGAAATGCCATTAAGGCTGCAAATAAACCAAATTTAGACCGTATTTTCAATCGAAACCCAATCACACAAATTCAAGCTTCCAGCATGAGCGTCGGATTGCCTGAAGGCCAAATGGGCAACTCTGAAGTGGGCCATACCAATATTGGTGCCGGACGTATTGTATACCAAGAGCTTACCCGAATTACAAAATCTATTCAAGATGGTGATTTTTTCGAAAATCCTGCTTTGGTACAAGCAGTAAACAATGCCAAAAAAAATAAAAAAGCGCTTCACATTATGGGTTTGCTGTCTGATGGCGGTGTTCACAGCCATATTTCCCATTTATATGCAATTTTAAAATTAGCCAAACAAGCCGAATTGGAACAAGTTTATATCCACGGATTTATGGACGGCCGCGATGTTTCTCCTACATCAGGAATCGAATATGTAAAACAGCTGCTGCAGCAAATGGATGAAATCGGCGTTGGCAAAATTGCAACATTATGCGGACGCTATTATGCTATGGACCGCGATAATCGCTGGGAACGAATTGAACAATGCTATAATGCTATGGTGAATGGTATTGGCAAAGAAACAAAAGACCCTGTTGCAGCAATTGCGAAATCCTATGAAGAGGGGGTCACAGATGAGTTTTTATTGCCAACCATTTGCACGCAAAACGCACAAATCAATCCGGGCGATTCGGTTGTATTCTTTAACTTCCGTCCTGACCGTGCCAGAGAAATTACACGTACCCTGGTAGACTCTGACTTTAACCATTTTACACGCACAAAAGGGTTCATGCCTCTAACCTATGTTTGCATGACGCAATATGATGCGGAGATGCCCAATGTTCAGGTTGCTTTTTCTCCACAAGAGTTAGTCAATACTTTTGGCGAATACATTTCCAACTTAGGCATGAAACAACTGCGCATTGCAGAAACAGAAAAATATGCACATGTCACATTTTTCTTCAATGGCGGTGTAGAAACGCCTTTTCCCGGAGAAGACCGAATTCTGGTGAATTCTCCAAAAGTGGCAACGTACGATTTACAACCTGAAATGAGCGCATATGAGGTTACTGACAGACTTTTGGAAAAACTGCAATCCAATCCTTACGATGTAATTATTCTAAATTTTGCAAACTGCGATATGGTAGGCCATACAGGCGTGTTCGAGGCAGCAGTGAAAGCAGTGGAAGCAGTTGACACCTGTGTTGGAAAACTGGTCGACCGTGTAACAGAACTTGGCGGTGTTACCATGATTACAGCTGACCATGGCAATGCAGACAAAATGATTGCCGAGGATGGAGGACCATTTACCGCCCACACTACCAATCCTGTCCCATTCTGTGTGGTAGGCTATCCATGTACACTGAGAGAAACCGGCTGTCTTGCCGATATTGCTCCTACTATGCTGAAAGTCATGAATGTACCACAACCAAAAGAAATGACCGGAAACTCGCTGATTTTATAAATATCACACAGCTTCTTTGCAAAGAAAAAACTACGAATCCGGTAACAAAGATAGAAAATATTGAAAAAAAGACCTTGAAGCGAGAATTTTCTCTATTCGAGGTCTTTTCTTTGTTTTTTCTGTTTTTTATTCTTTCAACATTTTATTTCTTGTTTGGGAATTGATTATAAGTATTCTCAAAATCATTCACAAAAAATTTCAAAGGCAAACATTTATCTTTGAGATTTTTATGTTTATGCGGAGCATAAAATCATGTTGTATATTCCAAAGGCTATCTGATGCTTTTCAAGCCGCTTTTTGCCTTGATTTACTGATTTTATATACCAAAAGAATTCAGAGCAGGATAGTAATCAACTAAGTGATTCTATACTGAAACCAGAGTTTGTTTCTTCCAATCAATCTATTGATTAGAAATTGATATATACAACTATTGCTGTTTTATCCTTTCTAATCGTTTGGTATTCCAAATCATCCATATGACAGAACCTAAAACAACTGCAATGGAAATCCACTGGGAAGTTGACAACAGGCATATTCCTCTTGCAGAATCACCACGGAAAAACTCCAATACAAAACGTGTTATTCCATACAGAATACCGTAGAAAGGTAAATGATATCCTCTGGGAGAACAATATTTTTCAAATAACAAGAGAATCATTAAAATCATGATATTACATGCTGCCTCAATTAACGGCAGCGGTAATCTTGTAACCGTTTCATGGGGATATATAAATCCCCATGAAGACGGAATACCATAACAACACCCTGCCAAAAAACATCCAATACGCCCAAAGATATGAAAAAACGGTAAAATAGGTGTAAACAAATCGCAGGCTTCCAAAAAGTAAATACGATACCTTTTACAATACCACAATGCAAACAGAAAACCGCCTATCACGCCACCGTAAAATACAAAGCCATTGAGAAAATAATCTGTCCATAAGTCAGGCTGTGTATTCATCACATCCAAATGTGCCAGCACATTCGGCAGTGCAACCAATAGATGCAGCAGTTTGGCTCCTATGATTCCTCCCACCACACAAAATAAAAATATATGTGTAACGTCATCTCCCGGGATATGAAATTTTCTTTTTCGTATATGTACAAATAGAAATGAAAGGATAGCGCCTATCAAAGCCATAACCCAATAAGATGGTATGGTAAGATGGTATAATGTAATGCCGGGATACATGTTGTCACCTCACTGAAAAAACAGAACAGACTGAATCATTCAGTCTGTTCAAAACATGGTATGAATCTGTTAATACCAGTAGTAGCGGTAAGAAGCATAAGTGATATAATATGTAAAACAAGAGATAAAACAAATTGCACCTATTGCAATACCAATGATAGACAGAATCATTCCCGCAGTAGCCATAGTACGTCCTGTAGCATTCTTTCTTCCCATGACACCAAGAATGGTTCCTACAATGCCCAAACATAGGCCTGCAATAGAACCCCATAACATCCATGAGAAAGCTGCGACCAGCACCAATGATACAATACCTAAAACCAAGGAGGCAATTGCAAGGCCATTGCTCCCTGTATTTGGCTGCGGATACATAGGATATTGTGGTTCACCATAAGGATAAAAAGGCTGCTGCTGATTTCCTTGATACGGCTGCTGGCTGTATGGCGGTTGATAAGGAGGACGTTGTCCTTGCCAGTGCTGATTTTGTTGCTGGTGGTGATTGCGCTGACTTTGCCAAGACTGTCCATACTGCTGCCCATTTCCATATGGCTGCTGTGCCTGATATGGTGAATGATATGTATGATTTGCTTGTTGCTGCGGTTGCTGATACTGCTCAGCTGTTTGCTGATGCTGCTCACTTTGAGAAGATACTTCTTCCTCGTCTTCCTGTACCGCTGTCTTCTCCTCTACCGCATTTGCAGGAACTGCTTGTGGTGCAGTCTCTTTATTTTCTGTTTGTGTCGGAGTTTGCTCTGTTTTTTGCTCTTCTTTATTTTCATTTAAAAAATCTTGATTCATACGATAACCTTCTTTCCCGATAAAATAGTTTACAACAGCACGGAAACATGCTAGGCAAACTTAACATGACAACACTAACTTTTCTTGTTGATAGAAAACATTTGTGATGCTGTAACATTCTGATAACAGCCAAAATTTCAACCTTATGGCTGTTATGAGGTCATTATAACATAAAAGAAATTGCCATGCAATTTCTAACAAACAGAACGTTACAACGTTATTGTTAACAGCCAAAACTTTAGTTTTGTTGCTGTTACAAGGTTGTTATAGCATTCAAAAAATTGCTTTGCAATTTTTAACCTATAAACGCTAAAACGCTCTGGCCAACAATCAAAATTTTAATTTTGTAATTGTTGCAAGGTTGTTATAACATAAAAGAAATTGCTATGCAATTTCTAACAGATAGAACGTTAAAACGTTCTTGTCAACAATCAAAATCTGTGATTTTGAATTTGTTGCAAGGTTGTTATAACATACCTTATGAAAAAAGCAGAAATAAAACCGTATTGTAACAATCAAATCATAGATATATATTGGATTTATAAAATGTCTCAAAACTGTAATCAAAATGAAAAAATATCACAATCGACATAAGTAGATTGTGTCACAGAATGAAACATGTTAAAATATTTTTATTATAAAATCACCTAATTAGGATGACGTATTATGACAATAAAAAAAGGATTCTGTTTTCTGCTTTGTATCTGTGTTTTATTTGCAGTTGTTACAGGTTGCAGTTCTAAAAAATCGGGACAAGCAATTACCTATAACTTAGAAGAAGAACCCGTAACTTTAGACCCACAAATTGCTGATGATTATTCCAGCCGTATTGTGATTATGGCTTTGTATGAAGGGCTTACCCGTTTAGATGAAAATAACCAGGTATCGCCCGGAGTTGCACAGCGTTGGGAAAGCAACTCCACCTATACCTCTTTTACTTTTTATCTGAGGGAAGATGCTTCCTGGTCAGACGGAACACCCGTTACTGCCTCTGATTTTGTATATGCGTTTCAAAGAGCAGTGGACCCGGCAACAGGCTCTACAACCAATGCGCCTATGTTTGCAATTAAAAATGCAAAAAAAATTTACGAAGGTACAATGGATATATCTAACTTGGGAGTAACCGCTATTGATAATCATACTTTAAAAGTTGACTTAGAATATTCCTATGAAGATTTTCCTTCCATTACCTCTTTACCAGTATTTATGCCTTGTAATCAAGCTTTCTTTGAATCCACTTCCGGAAAATATGGACTGGATGCAAAAAATATTTTAGGCAACGGCCCTTTTGAAATGGTCAACAGATATTCTTGGGAACATGATGAATATATCAATCTGACGGCAGCAAATACCTATCACGGAGAAACCTCAGTATTACCCTCTACCCTTACCTTTTCTATCGGAGATTTGGATATGAACAATATCAAAAATCTTTCGGCGGTTTCTCTCCCAAATGCCTCCTACGTTTCCTCTTTGAAAGAGAGTGGTTATACCATCACGTCTTTTCAAGATACAACATGGGGTCTTTGCTTTAATACAAACGACAGTTTGATGAAAGAGTCTACCATTCGGAAGGCTTTTATACAAACACTGAATCGAGAATCGCTCATGCAATATATCCCGTCAGGATGCACACAGGCCAATGATATTATTCCTCCGGATATGACATTTATGGGTACAAACTATCGTACAGAGGCAGGCGGCAACTTCTACTTAAAACAAGATGACAGCGCTGTACAATCCATCAATACAGTTTTAAGCGAGCAAAGATTGACCAAAATGCCTTCCATTACCATACTTTGTTTAGACGACCCTACTGTAAAACAAATGGTAAACGAAATGATTGCTACATGGAATGAAGCATTCGGAAACTACTTTAATATGGAACCGGTATCACAATCTGAACTGGAACAAAGAGTTTCCAGCGGAAACTATTCTATTGCGCTATGTTCTGTACGACCTACCAGTGACACCCCTGTTAGTTTATTATCGTTATTTCAGTCAGACAGTCATAATAATCCCGCAAATTTAAAAAGCAATATATTTGACCAAGCATTGAAGGATGCAGAAGGAAAAAAACCTGAAACTGCCATTGAATTGTATGCGCAAGCAGAACAATATCTAAACAATGAAGGTATCTTTTATCCCATTTACTATGAGAAACGCTATTATGCAATCGCCCCGGGACTGACAGGTATTATTGTGCATCCTTATGACATGGGCATTGATTTTATACATGCGACAAAAACGTAACAAATGTTTTCTTTATGTAAAATAAATTTGATAAAAAAGGCGTGACAATTGTCACGCCTTTTTGTGATTCAAGAACCATACATAATATGGTTTCATGTCAACGTTATGTTTGAGATTTACACAAATAAACCATACTGAATCGTTTCTGCTATTCTGTATTTTAAGACAACTCCCACTGAAAATGCTCTTTTCCTGCACCAATTTCAAAATGGTATTTTACAATTCCCATATCTATTTTCGTATAAAATCCAAATCCTGCCTTAACAGATACCCTATTCTTATCCAAGCGAAACAAAAATTTTTGCTGATTCATTGCTGTGGGAGCTAATAAAGCCGCTTCTACTCCCTTTTGGAACCACTCCGGAGCAGGTCCGTCCAATTGGATTACTTCCTCCATTGATTTTGATTTATGTGGTAAGCCTTGTGTTTCTCCATATCCCAAGGCAATTACAATGCAAAGCTTTTCTCCTTTTTCTACTTGAAAAGCTGTTTTAATTTTACTGTATGTCATGGCTACCCAGCAAGTATTCAGACCCAGTTCTTGAGCAAATAATACCAGTTTTTCACCATAGTAGCCGCATTTTTCCTCTAAAGAGGATTCTTTTTCCCCAATCAAAGCAAGGTAGTTGGTCACACCTTTAAATTTTCCGTAATGTGCCATAAAGCTGTCAAATGCTTTTGGTTCATTTGTTACCAGTTGAATATGCAGTCCGCTTTCTTGATTACAAGCATCGATTTCTGACTGCAATGCATGAATCACTTCTTTGCTCAACGGCTGATTTTGATATTGTCTTACACTATGTCTATCATAGATTGCATTGATTGTACTCATCTTCTAACCTCCAATTTGATGATACATATAAAAATAATCCTTTTAAAAGCGTTTACCACTGTACCCTTAGTGCTGTCTGCTGATTATTAAGTTGATTGGAATTCTATTTTACGATTTTTTTGAATTATTATTTTTTGTTTATGATAAATTTGCTTCTCTCCAACCTGATAGTCGCTCCATAATTTCTTTTGCGTGAACTAACATATGTATCAGTTGATTAAAAGCTTGTGTATCCGCATCAAAATAATAATAGTTTTTTGTTCCTTCCTTTCGGACTTTCAAAATTCCTGCCTCTTTCAATATTTGTATATGGTGAGAAACAGCAGGACGGGAAAGATGTGTCTTTTCTGTAATTGTGCCGACCCGTACACCGTTGCATTGTTCCATTTGTATCATTTCCAATATTAGATGCTGGCGATTTTCATCTCCCAAAGCTAACAGAATTTTTTGACAGCTTTCAAACTCTTTTGCAAGTCTGTCAATTTCCTCTTTATATTCCACAATAGAACGCTCCTTTGTTTATTTGTTTAAACCATTATACCATATGATTGTATAAAAATTCGATTGGTAAAGAAAATCGAGACGGTTCATTTATTGTGGTTACTCAGCTTACCTATCACCTGTTCACACATCTGAAAAAGAGCAATCTCAGAAACAATAGTGCCATGTATAGACAAAAAGACCATGTAACGAATGATTGTTACATGGTCTTTTTGATTGTAAATTCTTTTCTGTTTCGTATCTGTTGATACTTCATGTGTTGTGAGATAGTACGGGACTCTGCCTACTGCTTTTGAGCCTCAATTTGCTCAGCCAAATCGTGCAGATAAAACCAACGTTCCATTTTTTGTTCCAACAATTGTTCTGATTCTTCTTTTTCTTTTAATAACCGGGTTAATGCATCATAATCACTGGAACTGGCTTCTATCTCCCGGGATAATGTTTGTATTTGTACTTCTAACGCTTCTATAATACTGTCAATTTCCCGAAATTCTCTTTGCTCATTATAAGAAAATTTTAATTTTTGTTTCTTTGCTGATTGAGACTGCCCTTGTTCATTGGAAGACAGTTTGATTTCTTTTTCTCTTTTCACGCGTAAATCTGTTTTTGCAGTGTTAAAGTAATCAGAATAGCCCCCTAAAAATTGCTTTAAGGTTCCGTTTTCTTCAAATTCAAAAATAGTATCTGTTACTTTATCCAGAAAATAACGGTCATGGGAAACAACAATAACAGCACCTGAAAATGTTTCCAGATAATCCTCTAAAATTTGGAGTGTTTCAATATCCAAATCATTGGTAGGTTCGTCCAAAAGCAGTACATTCGGCGCCTCCATTAGTACACGCAATAAATATAAACGACGACGCTCTCCTCCTGAAAGCTTATTGATATAATTCCATTGCATATCGCCGCGGAATAAAAAAGTTTCCAGCATTTGCGCCGCGCTTAATTTACCGTTGATTGTTTCAATCCATTCCGCGCCGTCTTTGATGTAATCAATTACACGCTGATGTTCATCCATATTTTTGCATTCTTGTGTATAATATCCTATTTTAACGGTATCTCCTATCTCAACGGTACCAGTATCCGGAGATAAATTTCCACTTAACAATTGCAGCAAAGTTGATTTTCCGCATCCGTTCTCCCCTATAATTCCGATTCTTCCATTGCGAGGAACAATATAGGAAAAATCTTGAATCAACACCTTATCTCCATAGGACTTGGAAATATGATTTACCTCTATGGTCTTTTTTCCCAGTCGTGTACCCACTGAACTAATCTCTAATTGTTGAGGCAGCTCCGGTGCCTCTTTTTCTCTCAGTGCTTCAAAACGTTCTACACGGGAACGACTCTTTGTTCCTCTCGCTTTCACTCCTCTTTGAATCCATTGTAATTCTTTCCTCAGCAGGCTTTGACGTTTTCTTTCAGAACTGAGCGCCATCTCCTCACGCTGTGCTTTGCTCTCCAAATAACCGGAATAATTGCTTTCATATTGATAAATTTGACCGTTGTTTACCTCTAGGATTTTATTGGAAACCCGATCAAGAAAATAACGGTCGTGGGTAATCATAAGCAATGCGCCTCTAAATTTCTGTAAGGTTTGCTCTAACCAGGCAACCATATGATGGTCCAAATGGTTGGTAGGTTCATCTAAAATCAATAAATCGCACGGAGTAGCTAAAGCGCTTGCAATTGCTACCCGTTTTTTCTGTCCGCCTGACAATGTGGAAACATCCTGCTGAAAATCAGAAATGCCCAATTTTGTTAATATAGACTTTGCCTCATATTCTTTCATTTGACGCAATTCTTCTGAAGCGCCTAAAAATACTTGTTGCAACACTGTATTTCCAGCTTGCATATCAGGCTGTTGAGGCAAATAATGAATGACCAGATGAGGTATTTTTGTAATACTCCCGCTATCGTATTGCTCCACACCTGCAATGATTTTAAGTAGTGTAGATTTTCCCATTCCATTCAAGCCCACCACACCTACTTTGTCTCCTCGACTCAAATAAAGAGAGGCACCTTCTAACAAAGGTTTGATGCCGTAACTTTTTTCTATTTTTTCTGCAGAAAGCAATAGCATGTGCTATCCTCCTTTTCAACCGTTATGATATCACGTTTACATGTATTTACGATTATAGCATAAGAGAAAAGTAAGGGCAATTTTATACAAAAGCATAGTATTGTATAGAGTAAATCCATATTTGTTTTTTGCCATAATAAAGCATTGTATTTTATCACCCCAAAACGCGGGAACAGCTGGGAAATATGCCTTGCATTCAATATAGAAACATAGTAAAATACTGTTGAATATGTATGAAAATACACTAAAATAACGAAACGTAAAAAATGAATGTACGAGCGGTCTTGGTCCGCACGGAGGTATATCATGAAACAGCTATTATTAGGTAACGAGGCTGTAGCACGCGGATTATACGAAGCCGGCGTGCGCGTAGTTTCCAGTTATCCCGGTACGCCCAGTACCGAAATTACGGAAGCAGCCGCAAAATTTGAAGAAATATATTGTGAATGGGCTCCCAATGAAAAAGTCGCAGCCGAAGTTGCTGCAGGTGCATCCATTGCCGGTGCTCGTTCTTTTTGTGCTATGAAACATGTTGGTTTAAACGTAGCGGCAGACCTTTTATATACCATCTCTTACACAGGGATAAACGGCGGTATGGTAATTGCCGTTGCAGATGACCCCGGTATGCACTCTTCACAGAATGAACAAGATTCCCGTCACCATGCAATTGCATCTAAAGTTCCTATGCTGGAACCTTCCGATTCTGCGGAATGCTGTTCTTTTACAAAGCTGGCTTATTCACTTTCAGAGGAGTATGATACTCCGGTTATCATCCGTCTTTCCACCAGAATTTCTCACTCTTGCAGTATTGTAGATACACAGGACAGAAAAGAAATAGATTTAAAACCATATGAAAAACAGCCAAGCAAATATGTTGTTCTTCCTGCTTTTGCAAGAGCCAAACACCCTCTTGTAGAAGAAAGAACTAAAAAATTATCTCAATGGGCAGAAAACTGTGACATCAATCGTGTGGAAGACAACCACGCAAAAATTGGTGTGATTGTTTCAGGCGCGACTTATCAATACGCAAAAGAAGCACTTGGCGATACCGTTTCCTATTTAAAACTGGGTATGGTACACCCTTTGCCTGTAGATTTGATACGCAATTTTGCGAATATGGTGGAAACTACATACGTTATCGAAGAACTTGATCCAATCATTGAGACACACTGTAACCGAATTGGCGTAAATGTTATAGGAAAAGAATTATTTCCAATCTGCGGAGAACTTTCTCAAAAACTCATCAAAAAACTCATGCTTCACCAGGAAGACGAAGTGTTGTCATTAGATGAGCCAACTCCTGTACGTCCTCCTGTGATGTGCTGCGGTTGCCCGCACAGAGGAGTCTTTTATGAGTTAAAGAAAGCAAACGTATTTGTAAGCGGAGATATTGGTTGTTATACATTGGGCGCTTCTGCTCCGTTAAATGCAATGGATACTTGTTTATGCATGGGCGGTTCTGTATCCGGTCTGCACGGATTTAACAAAGCACGCGGTGCACAGGGAGAGAAAAAATCAGTTGCTGTCATCGGAGATTCCACCTTTATGCATTCCGGTATCACCGGCCTGATTGACATTGCCTATAACAAGAGCAATTCCGTTGTTATTATCCTAGACAACTCTACTACCGGTATGACTGGTCATCAGCAAAACCCGACTACCGGAAAAAATATTTATAACGAACCGGCTGCCGCTGTAGACTTGGAAGCACTATGCAAAGCTGTGGGTGTGCAACGTGTTACCGTAGTAGACCCTTTCAATTTAAAGCAGGTGCGCACTGTTTTAAAAGAAGAACTGGCTGCGGAAGAACCATCTGTAATTATCGCGCGTCGCCCCTGTGCACTGCTGAAAACTGTTAAACATAATCCTCCTCTTTTCATCAATCCCGAAAAATGCGTTGGATGCCGTGCATGTCTGGGTATTGGCTGTCCTGCTATCAGTATGAAAAATAAAAAGGCTGTCATTGACGCTACTCAATGTGTAGGCTGCGGCGTATGCGTTGGACTATGCGGCGTCAAAGCCATTGGCAAGCAGGAGGTAGTATCATGAAACAAAATGTAAAAAGCGTTGTGATTGTAGGCGTTGGCGGTCAAGGCACACTGCTGGCCAGTCGAGTGCTTGGTGCGGCTATGTTAAATCAAGGCTATGATGTAAAAATGTCAGAGGTGCATGGAATGAGCCAACGCGGCGGCTCTGTGGTTACTTATGTACGTTATGGAGATAAAGTGTATTCACCTGTAATTGAACAAGGAGAAGCTGATGTGATTTTGGCTTTTGAGTTATTGGAAGCGGGAAGATACTTGCCATGGTTGAAAAAAGGCGGTGTTATCATTGCCAATACCCAACAAATTGACCCTATGCCTGTCATTACAGGCGCAGCCTCTTATCCTGAGCATTTAGAAAAACAAATTGCAGATAAAGGTGCACATTTACTTGCATTCGATGCTTTAAAATTAGCGCAGCAAGCAGGCTCTGTAAAAGCAGTCAACGTAGTTTTGCTTGGAGCAATGGCCAAACATCTGGATATTGACAAACAAGTTTGGCTGGATACCATCAAAGCAACTGTACCTGCTAAATTTATTGAAATGAATGAAAAAGCATTTTTATTAGGTTATAACTCCTAATATCATAGTAACAATAATAAGTGAATCAAAGGGGAACTTGGAATGTCTGTACCAAAACAATATTTAGATCCTGAAATAGAGTGTGCATCTACTGATGAAATGCGTCAACTTCAGACCGAACGTTTGAAACACATGGTCAAACATGCATACGAAAACGTGCCTCTATATCAAGAACGAATGGATGCTATGGGGGTATCTCCCGACGATATTCATTCTATTGATGACCTGCATAAACTACCGTTTACGGTAAAAGATGATTTGAGAAATACGTATCCTTTTGGCATGTTCGCTGTTCCAAAAGAAGAATTGGTACGAATTCATGCATCTTCCGGTACTACGGGAAAACAAACTGTTGTAGGTTATACCAAAAATGACATTGACGTATGGTCACGCTCTGTTGCGCGTGCGCTTACCAGCATTGGAACTACAAAATCTGATTATGTCCATGTTTCTTATGGTTATGGCCTATTTACGGGAGGATTGGGGCTGCACTATGGAGCGGAATACATGGATGCAACCGCAATTCCGGTTTCTTCAGGAAATACAAAGCGCCAAGTACAAATTTTACAGGATTACGGTTCTAATATTTTATGCTGTACACCTTCTTACGCTATGTATATTGGAGAAACTGCAAGAGATATGGGAATTGATACAAAGCAGCTTCCTGTACGCGCAGGCTTTTTTGGCGCTGAACCTTGGACAGAACACATGCGTCAGGAGCTGGAGGCAATTTTAAATATCAAGGCATATGATATTTACGGTCTGTCTGAAATTGCAGGTCCCGGCGTAGCATTTGAATGTCCGGCACAACAAGGTATGCATATTAACGAAGATTTTTTCTATCCCGAAATTATTAATCCTGATACGGAAGAAGTTCTTCCAGACGGAGAATTTGGAGAGTTAGTATTTACCTGCATCGGTAAAGAAGCATTACCCTTAATTCGCTATCGTACACGTGATATTTGTAAATTGGAGCGTGGTACGTGCTCTTGTGGCAGAACATTGGTAAAGATGTGCAAACCAAAAGGCAGAACAGACGATATGTTAATTATTCGTGGTATCAATGTTTTTCCATCTCAAATTGAAGCTGTACTTTTATCCCTTAATATGGACCCCAACTATCAAATTGTAGTAGACCGTGCCAATAATACGGATAGTTTAGAGGTACAAGTAGAAATGACAGCCGACATGTTCCAAGACACATTGAAAAGCTTAACGGAAATTGAAAGAAAAATTGCATCTGCATTGCAATCCATACTAAATATTTCTGCAAAAGTACGCTTGTTGGAACCAAAATCAATACCGCGTTCAGAGGGAAAAGCAAAACGCGTGATTGATAAGCGCCATTTAACATAATGGTTCATTACAGATACTCAGCCGCTTTGCGGTAAGCATATCCCTTCTATTGATAAGCAAAGAAAAGAGGAATTTTCATATGCAATTAAAACAAATTTCTGTATTTCTGGAAAATAAATCCGGACGTTTATCTCGTGTTACTCAGATACTAAAAGAAGCTGACATTGATATTTTGGCGCTTTGTGTGGCAGATTCTAACGAATATGGTATTTTACGTATGATTGTGGATAAACCAGCAAAGGCTATGGAAGAACTGGAAAAGGCCAAATTTACAGTTTCTTTGACAAAAGTAATTGGAGTTGCAATACAGGACAATGCAGGCGGATTATCCACTGTGATTGAATTGCTGGCAAAGCAACATATTAGTATGGAATATATTTATGCATTTACAAGCCGTAAAATCGGCGAGGCCATTATCATATTGCGTGTGGAAGACACATCTGCTGCGATTGACGTTTTAACGAATCATGATTTCAAACTATTAACTCATAAAGAAGTTTTAAAAGAATAAAAAGAGGAGGTTTTCTCATTTGAAAACCTCCTCTTTTTTCATTTCACCTTTAATTGTCTATTTCTTCTACTTCTCCCAAAAATATTTGTATTTGGTAGTTCCACTGCAAAATTCCGGAAATAACAACCATCTGTACAATAAATTCAGGCTCTTTTTCGTACTTTTGTTTTATGGTATTCAGTAGCTTCTTTAAAATATCCTCCCTGTCTTCCTCGCTACAATTAGCACAAATATAGGTACCTGATGGCAGAACTACCAAATCTTTTTTATTCGGATATTCTATACAAACTGCAAATAAAGAAGATTTACCGTCTTTTGTATAAATACCGGCTAAATCTTCAAATAAATAATTTTGCTTTTGCAAATCATTGGTCTGCTGATAAAAATGGCTGTGATAGTTCCATAAATTACTTAATGTAGGCTCTTGCATAGAATTTGACAATAAAATAACTCGTTCATCTATTTGCTGATAAAAAATATCATGATGCATCTGTTTGCCATTCTGTTTCTTTTCATAATCTGCCCTTGCCAATTGTATTTTTGATTTTGCATATTTTAATTGTTCTATTTTTTGATTTGCCTTTTGCTCTGCTCGTTTTAAAAATTCAACAATTTCTTCCAAATTATCATATTCCAGCACTTTTTTTATTTCTTTTAAAGACAAGTCCATACAGCGTAATGCTTGTATTGTATTTAAGCGAACAATTTCTTGCTCAGAATAATATCTATAACCTGACCATTGATCTTTTTTGCATGGCTTTACCAAATCAATCCTGTCATAGTGCCGCAGTGTTTCACTGGTTAAACCAACTATTTTGGCTGCTTCACTGATAGAAAAATAGCTTTCCATTTTACACCTCTTGACTTTTGTGTTGCACAAAGGTTTATATTTGTATTATATTTAAAAATTAAGATAAATCAAGTGAATAAACATTACTAGGAGGAACCATGAAAAAAATAATTTCTATGATTGGATTATTGTGTATCAGTATTGCCATCTTATCAGGTTGTTCTACTGAACAAAATAACTTTACAGAAAAGAACTATACTGCAGACAGCTCACAAATTCAAACCATTAACATTGACGCCATTGACAGAAAAATCGACATTGAACTATCTGACGATAACCAAATATATATTGATTATTATGAAAGTGAACAAGAATTTTTTAACATTGCAGTTTCTGATGGCCATACCCTTACCATGTCATACAATACTGAAAAGCAATGGACAGATTATATTGGCTTTAGCGCTCCCTTGCAGAATCGTACCATCCGCTTACGCATTCCTCAAAATCTACTATCTTCATTAACTGTTAAAACAACAAATGAGGATATTACACTGCCGTCACTTACTGTAACTGATTCTGTTTCAATTTATGTAAATCATGGAAATATCCAATTTGATACATTAGATGCTGGCAACACCATTACATTAGAAACGAAGAATGGCAATATAAAAGGAACCGTATTGGGCAGTTATGATGACTTTACCATTGAAAGTTTTGCTAAAAAAGGGGAAAATAGCTTACCTGAATCTAAGGCCGGAGGTAACAAAATATTAAAAGTGCTTACCAACAACGGTGATATTGAAATGGATATAAAAAATAAGTTTTTTAACAAAGGCAATAAAAAAGAGAGTCTCTCACTTGGAAAGGCTCTCTTTTTTCATTATTTAATCTCTTGTTCTATTCCCAAAAACAACGGACTGTCGAAAAAGTCGGTCACTGTAATTTCCAAACCATCACAAATTTTTTGAATGGTTGATATGGTGGTACTGTTATTTCTTCCACTCATAATGTTGTTTAAAGTAGATTGTGTAATTCCGCTGATATTAGCCAGTTTATTAATAGTAATATGTTTTTCTTCACACAGCTCTGCAATTCTTTCTCTTACTGCTTGACCAACGTTCATATGCAACCTCTCTAATTAATTTCCACTTGTTTAAGATTAACTTATTTTTTCCATTTCGCTAACCCCAAATGAGTTTACAAAATCAAAATATGTGGTAAAATAATAAATATGTAAAAAGGAAGATGCATATGAATGAACAAACATGCTGTTTTAGCGGGCATAGACATTTGCCCAAACAAGAAACATTACATATACACAATTTATTGGTAAAACATATTTTAAAACTAATTCATATTGGCGTGAATACTTTTATTTGCGGGGGAGCATTGGGTTTTGATACACTTGCAGCATTGGCTGTATTAAAGATACGTTCTATTTATCCGCATATACAGTTGATTCTGGCATTGCCATCTCCACAACAAACAAACGGATGGAGCTCAAACGATATTGCAGTATATCAGTCTATTTTAAAACAAGCCAATCAAATTATTTATATGTCTCAGGAACATCACAGCGGATGTATGCATATGCGTAATCACTATATGGTGGATAATAGCTTATACTGTATTTGTTACCTGGCAAATCAAACCGGTGGCACTGCCTACACTGTGCAATACGCAAAAAAGAAAAACAGACACATTTTTAATATTGCCAATGAATCATAATTTATTTGAAAACAATATTATCAGAATCATAAAAGGCAGCCATTTGATAGCTGCCTTTTATGATAAACGGTTCTAAAGCATATATTTTTTCACAATATCTTTAGGCATTCATATACCCTTTTAAGCAAATATTAAACTATTTTTATAAATATTACTTACGCCCCCTGTAATAAAATAGAAGTGGACATTGTTTGGTATTCCTTCAAATAAATGAAATCATTTTTTCAAAATATCGCTGCAAATGTTAACTTACCACAGCTGCATTGTTTCAGTGTACTAAATAAAATAACATCTAAGTTATATTTGTAGAGCTGTTTTTATGACTTCATAATTGGCACTAAAATAAGAGAATCGGTAAATACAACAATGAGGTCTAGTGATTCTTATCACAATACATCATTTATTTTTTCATCCTAAACGATAGTTTTGTTTATATATTCACATAAAAAATGGCAAAACAAATTGTTTTGCCATTTTCACTATTCCTTATCTTGATTTTCCTTTAAAATGTTTTGAACAATGTGTGTAGGTACCTCTTCATACTTTACAAAAGAAAACAGATAGTTGCCTCTTCCATGGGTATTCTGTCGGATATATGTAGAAAAGTCATGCATTTCGGCAACAGGTACTTCTGCATTAATTGTTTGATAACCTGTATTGGCAGGATGCATCCCTAAAACTCTACCGCGGCGTTTATTGATTTCTCCCATTACATCGCCCATATTTTCATCGGGAACAGTTGCCATTAAGTTACCCACCGGCTCTAACAATACCGGAGAAGCATTGGGCATACCGGCTTTATAAGCAGCGGCAGCAGCCATTTTAAAGGCCATCTCAGAGGAATCTACAGGATGATATGACCCATCATACAAAGTAGCCTTTAATCCTACCACGGGATATCCTGCAAGAACACCTTTTTGCATGCTTTCGCGCAATCCTTTTTCTACTGCAGGGAAGAATCCTTTTGGAACAGCACCGCCTACCACTCGTTCTTCAAATTCCAATCCCTCACTATCACTTGGTTCAAACTCAATCCAAACATCGCCAAATTGACCATGTCCGCCAGTTTGTTTTTTATGTTTTCCTTGTGCCTGCACTTTTTTCCGTATCGTCTCACGGTAAGCAACTTTTGGTTTTTCCAGTGTGACATCCAAACCAAATTTACCTTTTAATTTTGAAACTACAACATCTAAATGCTGTTCTCCTAATCCAGAAAGAATCATTTGATGTGTTTCTGCGTTATTGACAAACTTTAACGTAGGATCTTCCTCAAGTAACCGCAAAACGCCTTGCGCTACTTTATCTTCTTCTCCCTTTTGCTTTGGCAGAATTGCCATAGACAATACCGGCTCCGGATATGTCACTCCTTCCAAAACAACTTTTCTGGTCGGAGAACACAACGTATCGCCTGTATTGGTGTGCTGTAATTTTGGAATTGCTCCAATATCTCCCGCACAAATACATTTTGTCTCTTCCTGTTTTTTGCCGCACATATAATACATTTTAATCATGCGTTCCTGCTCGCCTGTGCGCATATTTATCACAGGAGAATCTGCTGTTAATTTACCCGCAACAACTTTTACAAATGTTAATTTTCCTATAAAGGGATCCACTACTGTTTTAAATACAATCGCTGCTGTGGCAGCATCCTCATTCACTGCAATTTCTACAGGATTGCCTTCTATGTCTACCCCTATTTCAGAACCATAATCAGCAACGGTAGGCGCCAACCAAATAAGACCGTTGAGCAATTGGTCTACACCGTCGGTTAATTGAGCGTCACCACAAAAAACAGGATAGATTTTACCTTCCTTTACACCTTTGCTGATACCTAAAATGACTTCTTCCGGCGTAAATTTTTCACCTGAAAAATACTTTTCAAACATTTCATCGCTTGTTTCCGCAACGGCCTCATAGATAGCCGTGCGCAAACCGTCCAATCGTGTTCCCATATCAGGCATAGGTACGTCTTTCATAGTGCCGCTTTCGTAACGATGCGCTTTATATTCCAACAGGTTTATGTAACAATCCACTTTGCCATCTACTATAAACGGCACAACCAACGGACAAACAGCGGGTCCAAAATATGTTTTTAAATCTTGGAATACTTTGTAAAAGTCAGCGCTTTCATCACAAAGGCCATTGACAAAAAAGACTTTTGCCAAATCATTTTGATTCGCTGCTGCCACTGCCTTTTCCGTACCAACACTAACACCGCTTTTTGCCGATACCGCAATTAACATCGTGTCTGCAGCACGCACTGCTTCACATACGCTTCCCTCAAAGTCAAATAATCCGGGTGTGTCAATTAAATTAATTTTGTAATTCTTCCATTCCACAGGTGCAACTGCCGTGGTGACGGATGTTTTTCTTTTGATTTCCTCCGGGTCAAAATCCAAGGTAGCAGTACCTTCAGAAACTCTTCCCAAACGTTCCAATCCACCGGACAAGAATAGCATTGCTTCTGCAACTGTAGTTTTACCGGAGCTGCTGTGACCTGCCAACGCAATATTTAAAATTTGCTTTGCATGATATTGTTTCAACAATAAGACTCCCTTTCTTTAGGTAAACATTACAATTTATTTCAATAATATATTACAATTATATACCGTTTGTACATACAATACAACAATTTGATTGAAGTTCTACACTATTCATAAAAAGTAAATAAAATTTATGTATATAAATTTGCTAAAAAGAATCTCTGCTGAATATAGAAACATCATACAATAGAATCCAGCATACTTTTTGTCGAATTTTACCATAGAAAAAAGCTGTGATGTTTATTTACATCACAGCTTTTTTATCGCTATAAAATTAAGAACGCCTTATTTTTGGAAGGATTAACAGTACAACCAACCAAAATACTTCATAAATTACCATTGCAAGCGTACTGATTTGTTTTAAACCTGAGAAGCACACTAAAAATGCTACCAGCACAAACCCTAAAATAATAGAAATATTTTGCAACAAACGAACAATAGAAATATTGCTTTTTTCGCGGACACATGCAGTAATCACGCGCATCATGCAAGTTGCTTTTCCTTTTGTGGCAAACATTGCATTGCTTGTTTCTTCTACTTGGTTTGTTAGCTCGTTATAGGTATGTACCAACGGTCCTGAAAGTACCGTAATGGCATGAATATCAATACCAAATTGCTGAGAAATGAACTCAGCAGTAACGGAAGGATCTGTTGTTTTTACAATAATCCCGATTCCATTTTTGGCCATACGCTGCATTTCTTGTTTCTTCTCACTGCTTACGTGATAAGCAAGCACAAATGCACCCACCACTTCATTGCCTGCTGCCAAATATACCAATTGATGTCCGTGCTCTCTATCAATTTGTACAGCAGGAACATCCACGCTGTAATGATTCATTAAGTCTCGGTTTCCCACAAGAATACGGCGACCGGACACCCAGCCGATGACTCCGCATTCATCTTCATAAGCTACATTTTCTACATGAGGTAAAATGTCTTCATGATTTTTGACCACCTCTAAGAACACTTCGCTTAAAGGTCCGCCAACTTGGGCCATTAATGAGGCAGCATCTAACAATACTTTATCAATTCTTTGTTCTCCAAATGTTTTAATACCCTTTAGCTCAACAGTGCCTTTTGGGAACAAATCATCTGCTTCAATCATAATGACGTTGGTATCTGAAAATTTATCTACTGCTTCATAACCCACCAGCATACCGCCATTCTTTCTGGCTAGTTTGCATAGACGGGAAACAGGTAAATGAACACACAGCATATTTGCCATAGGAACACAGATACACATAGAAGCTGCAAATGCAGTAAATCCTGTACCTACATTTTTGCTGATAATCATACTTACAATGAACAGTACCAAAGATGAAATAAATCCTAACGGCGCGATGATTTGAGAAGTCAGCTCACTGCAATCTTGCGCATAAGAATTCCTCAGGAAATTGCTGAAAAATTTAGATTTTTTCTGATATGCAACAACAGGGATACCGGCAACACAATCTTTGGCCATTTGAGCTGCTATTTCAGCATTTTCAATTAACTCAACCGTATTTTTATCTGCACTGGAAACAACAAAGTTGAAGTTTTGTTTGATACGGCGTACCATGGTAAGTTTCCCCAGTGTATTTAACAGTAACCCGCCTGTAATCAACGCAGAATAAATGTGTACCTCTCCAGCAGCCAAGGCATCCTGCATAAATAGCAGTACCACAGATTGAATCGCAATTACAACTGTTGCTATTGCAATGGCAGAATCAGCATTTGCACGAAGCTTGACCAGCGCTTTTAACCCGTTAAAAACCGTGGTTGCACATGCACCGATTGCAATTGCCAAAAATACCAAGCTGGTGGCTGCATATGCAACAGGACTGATATCAGCACCAAAAATATGGTACTCCGCAAAGAAACCAAAAATAAGCAAAACTGCTGTGCAAATGCCTGTTACTACGGAACGTAGGAACAAGGTACGAATATTTTTGCGTAATTCACCCGCAATGGAACGTGCATCTTCTTTTGATGTAAAGTCCTCCAATTCCGGCTGTTCTTCTTGTGCTTCTTCCGGAATGATTTCCTCTTCATCTTCGATATCAGTGAACAGATTGATTTTTTCTCTTCTGAATATGTTTTTTTTCTTTTTTGGAACATATTCCGGCACTTGCTCCATATGATTTAAGTCAATCGGAGGTTGTTGTTTTTTCGCTTTGATATCCTGTAAATTGACAATTTTCGTATTTTGGTCAGAAGATGATGCTTTGTTATCTTTTACCTCAGGGATTTCTGATTTCTGCTCAGCAACGTCTGTTTCCATATTTGAATCTGACGGTACGGAAGTATTTGATTCTTGCGGCTCAATGTGCTCTATATTGGAAACCTCATCAGGTTGTCCTGCATTGGTTTTATCAATAATTTGGAAACGAGCGGTTCGAATGATTCTGGGACCGGAAGATTTACGAGCAGACTCTTGATGAGAATCCTCTTTTTTCTGTGGTTTGGAAGTCTCGTTTTTAGCAGACTCCTGCGGATGCGCTTCCTTCGGTTTATCTTCTTTCACTTGCGTCACTTTTGGTTCCGCAGGAATTGCTGCTTGCTCTTTTTTCGTCATAGTTTCAGGATGAAGCAATTGCGTAAATTGCTCTGCTTCCTGTGCTAAAACATCCCCAATACCATGTATGGAAAATGTGCGAACAGGTCTTTTATTAAATACATATTGTACCGGCTTAGTTACTAAATCTATGTCTTTTTCTTCGACAACTTCAGCAGCCGCTACCGTTTGCTGTTCCTCTTGAGATGGTTCTGTCTGTTCAACATTTTGAGAGTCTGCCTCTGTTGCGGCCTCTCTTTCCAATGACTCTGCTTCCTGTGCTTTTGATGCTTGCGACAATGACGCTTGCGGCATCTCTACAGGTTGTTCCAATGGTACATCGTCAGACAGCTGTTCTGCTTGAGATGTCTCATTCTGAACAGCATCTGTTGTTTCCTTGTCCACCTCAGACATTTCTATTGGTTGCTCTATTTTCTGCGCTGTTTCTGTCTGTTCTGCAGACAATGGCTCCTCAAATGTTTCCGATTGTATCTCAGCAGAAAGATGTTCTTGAGACGGCTCCTCTTGCATCGGTTCAACAACAACTTTCGCGGATTGCTCCTCAGAAATCACATCCGATTCTTCGACAATTTCTGCAGTTTGGGCATTCTGATGCGCATGTTCTTTCTTTGGCGTCTCATGAACAGGTGCTGTTTTGGAAGAAGGATAAGATACAAAATTAGGAATATCCAGTTCGTCCTCTTGTTCAACCTGAGCAACAGGCTCAAATGATTCGGCACTCGATTCCTGCATCTCTTCCTTCTCTATCTCAACAGGCTGAGGGACCTCTTTTCGTTTCTCTTCTTCAGCGATTTCCGCATTGACGGTATCCTGTGTACGTTCTTTGGCAACCAAACCAAATATAGATTCCGTATGTAACGGAGGATCTACCTCCACAACTGTCTCTTTTGCCAAAACATCATCAATCAATTGTCGCAGCTCTGCATTTTGCTTTTCTGCCTGCAAGTCTTCTTCATACAGTTGATGTTCAATCACATCATCATTTCGCTTTGCTGATATAGCGGGCTGCTCCTGTTTGCGGAATGTGTCGCTGACCAATTCTTCCACAATTTTTTCGGGAGACTCGGGTTCCGGAATTTTTAAGTCAGAATAGACCGGTTCTGCTTCTTTTGATTCTTCATAAAGAGAAAATACATCCTCTACTTCTTCTCCTGCTTCCTGTGCAGCTCTTTTTACACGCTCCTGCCTTTGACGGTGCAGCTGACGGAATTTTTCTTCAAATTCAGGACTGGTATCGGGTTCGTTATCTTCAAATAAATGTGCGAATGTTGAAGTTGGGGACGATACTTGTAAAGGGCCTCCCGAATAGCCTTCCTTATTTAATTCTTCGCGACGCTGCGCCTTTACTTCCTCAACTGTTTTTAATTTTAATCCAAAATAAATATCATCTTCACCGGCAGTTACTTCCTGACGATTTTTTTTACCAAAACGTTTCTTTTTCTTTTTTGTACCGGCATCTTCTTGATTTATGACGTTGCTGCCAGGCTGTGGGGCAGGTTGCTGAGGCATTTCCGGTGAGATTGCAGGCGGATTCATCTCAGGGGTGGGGGGATTTACCACCGGTTTTGGCTTTGGAACAGGCTCTGCAGGTTTTTTCGTCTGTTTATACATATTGCCAACAGGTCTTGCCTGTGCCAGTGGAATATCTTGATCATCCAGCTCTTCTGTTACATTGCCACGCATCTTGCGTGCCTCTGCTAAAATTTCATCTACAAATTCACTGTCTGAACCCTGAGGAGCATTATATTTATCTTTACTCATTTATTTCATCGCTCCTAATCAGTTTCTTAATATCTTCTAACTTATTATTACAAAAAAATACGTTAATATTATACCATAAGAACAATTTCGCCGCAATTTTTCGGCGCGATTTCTTACAGCTTTCTTGCATTTACCAAACTTTACACCCATTTTCTAGGAATGAAACTGCTATAACATAAAAGAAATTGAAAAGCAATTTCTAAATGTATAAGCGTTAAAACGTTTTCATAACAGCCAGAACTTTAGTTTTGCTGTTGTTATGAAGTTGTTATAGCATAAAAAATTGCTTTTCAATTTTTAATCTATAAACGCTAAAACATTCTCTTAACAGCCAAATTTTAATTTTGTTATTGTTATGGGACTGTTATAACATAAATGTGTGACGAAAATATGACGGGCAAGATTCTTTTAATCGGCTTTGATTCCCTGTCTTTGGCGCGCAATTTCATAACAAAGCACACCGCAGGCTACAGAGGCATTCAATGAGTTAATATGTCCAACCATTGGCAATGTTACGGTAAAATCTGCTTTTTCTTTTACCAAACGGCTAACACCGCTTCCCTCAGAACCTATTACAAGCCCAACAGGTCCTTTATAATCCAAAGTACACCATGTTTCGCCTTTCATGTCTGTTGTATAAATCCAAAGACCTTTCTCTTTTAATAAGTCTACGGTTGCAGCCATATTGGTTACACGCACAACCGGCACATACTCTACAGCACCTGCAGAAGATTTTCCAACCGCATAAGTCAATCCAACTGCACGGCGTTTGGGTATAATCACACCATGTGCCCCCGTACATTCGGCAGTTCTCAAAATAGCGCCTAAATTATGAGGGTCTTCCAATTCATCTGCCAATATGATAAACGGAGCCTCTCCCCTAGACTGTGCCAATTGGAAAATATCATCCAAATCAGCATATTCCTTGATTGCCGCTACTGCCACAACACCCTGATGGTTGGCGTTTCCACACATAAAATCCAATTTTTTTGCATCCGCTTCTTTAATGGTAATGTCTTTCTGTTTGGCTTTTGCAATCAGCGCTGTTAAGGAACCTGTTTTTTGTCCACGTACAACATATAAACTGTCAATGGTTCTTCCCGAACGCAACGCTTCGTTTACGGCATTTCTGCCTGCGATAATATCCTCACCTTTTGTCCCTGTATTTTTTTCAGATTCGTTTTTTGCTTTATCTATCATAATTCACAATACTCCTTATTTGCATTGTGTTTTATTATAACATTAAAAAAATTGCTACGCAATTTTTAACTGATAAATGTTAAAACGTTCTCATAACAACCAAAATTTTAATTTTGTTATTGTTACGAGGTTGTTATAGCATTAAAGAAATTGCTATGCAATTTCTAACTGATTAACGCTAAAACGTTCTTGCCAATAGCCAAAATTTTAATTTTGTTGCTATTGCAAGGTTGTTATAACATAAAAAAATCGCTATGCAATTTTTATTATATAAATGTGATATCATGATAAACAAGACACATCTATTTTCAACAATCAAATACAAAATCTACGTCTCACAAGAAAAATGTGTGAGATTCTCTTAATTACAAAATTGTAATAATGGTAAAGAATTTGTATCTGCATAGCTCACAAAAAACAGAATTTTTTTATTTAACAACATAAAAAACGTGCATCGTTTCAGTACCAATACAATGATTCAGTCATTGTATCAAGCCGCCATTAAAATAAGAAAAAACAGCCGGCCATAATTCCTGCACCTACCAGCGCTGCAGCCAAAAAACGCAGAGCCGTCATCCATTTTATATTCTTTCGTTTGATACCTGAAGGCGCATCCATTGCACGCAAAACACGCTTGGCCTCTTTCTCCAACAACGTGCGCTGTGCATCTGAAAATTCCGGTTTTACCACAAGATATGCCTTTTCATAGTAAATATTCCCTGTATCTGGTACCTCTATAATTTGTCTGCTTACTCCTCTTACCATACTGTTACTTCCTTTTTCTCTTTAATATTGAATCTGCTATTCCTATTTTTGGCATCTTATTTTTATTTATACCAGCATTTCCTATTTCATCTTTTTCTGACAAATTCATCTAAAATTTTATTGGTTATTGTAAAATTGCAATTTAGTAATTCGTAAAATTTTATGCCATATTTTTATCTTATTTTTAGATAACTTTTTTTATTTTTTACTTGACTACTATTTTGTTATACTTTTTGTAATCAATTTGTAACATTTTATAGTTTACATAATATTTGTTAACAACTTTGTTAGTTCTGTTGAAAACTCTGTGGAAAATGTTAATAACTGCGAAAACAGCGATTCTAAACATTTAAACAACTGTATTCGGTTAAATATTATGTAAACCGAAAATGGTAGTATTTTGTAAAATAAAAAAACATTTAGTATAACCTCACGGGAAAACAAATCTTTCTGCAAAATTCTCAATAAAAAAATAATACTTGACGTTTTCAAAAAAGTATGCATCTATTATTTTCCTCTTTGCTGTATGGATAAAAATATGGTAGTATAACAGTACCATATCAGATATTTCGACACTTTTTATAAGATATCCAAAAAAGGAGGCTTTATGGAATATACAAAAACACCGGCAGGTATTATGATACCGAAAAGCAATGAATTCGACCTGATGCAAACACTGGATTGCGGACAATCCTTCCGTTGGGAACCATGTAATGAAAAATCCAACCGAATTGGCGGCATAGCATTTGGTCGATATTTAGAACTGGAAGAATCGGACAAGCATATTCTATTCTGCGATACGGAAGAAGACGACTTTTTACATATATGGGTCCCATATTTTGATTTGGAGTTGGATTATAAATCTATTAAAGACGACTTGTCTGAACTGGATCCTATTTTATGCAAAGCAGCACAATATGCACCGGGAATTCGTATTTTACAGCAGGACCCTTGGGAGGCGCTATGCTGTTTTATTATTTCACAAAATAACAACATTCCTCGTATCAAAGGAATTGTATCACGCTTATGTGAACATTTTGGAGAGAAGATACCTGGCGGTTTTGCATTTCCCGCACCGGAAGTTCTTGCAAACTGCACAGTGGAAGATTTAGCACCGCTTCGCAGTGGATTTCGGGCAAAGTATATATTGAACGCTGCACAAAAAGTTGCTCAGGGAATTATTATATTGGATGCAATGAAAACAATGCCGCTGGAAGAAGTACGCCAACAATTAATGACAATACAAGGGGTAGGTCCAAAAGTAGCGGAATGTGCAGCTTTATATGGATTACATCGCTTGGAAGCGTTTCCTATGGATGTGTGGATGAAACGAGCAATGGCGATTCTGTTCCCCAATAAAACAGCGGCAGACTTCGGTCGGTACGCCGGCATTGCCCAGCAATATATTTTTCACTATGCGCGCACTTGCAAAACCGCAATTCCTTCCTAAATAACGTAATGTTTAACAAAGTATTTTGGTGTGTTATAATCAATCTGTAAAAAAATACTTTGCTGACCAAAAAATTGATTTCGAATTTGTGAAAACCCACGATTTTTTTCAGCCATGGTAATATTCTACAAATGGTATGCCATTATGCAGAAATCTATGGTATACTATAGATATAAACATAAATTGACTAGGAGTGTGATTCCAGTGGCTCTTGTAAATACCACAGAAATGTTTAAAAAAGCATATGCAAACGGATATGCAATCGGAGCATTTAATGTAAATAATATGGAAATTGTACAAGGAATTACGGAGGCTTGCAGTGAACTAAACGCACCTGTTATCCTTCAAGTTTCCGCAGGCGCACGCAAATACGCCAACCATACTTATCTGCTTAAATTGGTAGAAGCAGCGGTAAAGGAAAATCCGCATATTCCAATGGCACTTCACCTTGACCACGGCGACACCTTTGAACTATGCAAAGATTGTGTTGACGGTGGTTTTACTTCTGTTATGATTGACGGATCCCACCACGACTACGAAGACAATGTAGCGCTTACCCGCAAAGTAGTTGAGTATGCACATGCACATGGTGTAACGGTTGAAGGTGAGCTTGGCCGTTTGGCAGGTATTGAAGATGATGTAAACGTAAGCGATGAAGATGCCTCTTATACCAACCCTGCACAAGTACAAGATTTTGTAGAACGTACAGGCGTTGATTCCTTGGCCATTGCCATCGGAACCAGCCACGGTGCATATAAATTTAAACCCGGACAAAAACCGCAATTGCGTTTTGACATTTTGCAGGAAGTATCAGAGCGTTTACCGGGTTTTCCAATTGTATTGCACGGTGCTTCTTCCGTTATCCCCGAATTTGTGGAGATGATTAACGCAAACGGCGGAAATATGCCGGGAGCAATCGGTATTCCGGAAGATATGCTGCGTGAAGCTGCTAAAATGGCAGTTTGCAAAATTAACATTGACTCCGATTTGCGTTTGGCAATGACAGGTACTATCCGTAAATACTTTAACGAACATCCGGAACACTTTGACCCACGTCAATATCTTGGTCCTGCACGTACTGCGATTAAAGAAATGGTTGCACATAAAATTAAAAATGTATTGGGCTGTGACGGTCAGGCGTAAATAAAATAATAAAAAGCAGGGTATCTAAAAATAGATACCCTGCTTTTTTGCTGCTCTTTTACGCTTCCTCCGCTGCCTTTGCTGCAACTTGAAATCCGCTCATAAAACCATCTCTATGGCAGCTTTTGGCATATCTGCGAATAGCCTCTACATAAGCCACCACCGCTTGTTTGGTCGTTTCATCCCCATGACGGAAAATCTCTTCCCGAAGTTCTTCACATTCGGCTTTGCGCTTTAATGTCATTTCACTTAATTCCAGTGAGCCGCTTTCCATTAAATTATCGTACAATACTTCTGTCAAATTCACAAACAATCCCGTCCTCTCCTCAATCAATCTTATATTTTTATTTTACAACAAAACTGCATAAAACGCCACGAATTTTTACAGTTATTTACTTTTAAAATCTGGACACACATTCTGTTCCATAGTAAAATAAATAAAAATGACCAATCAGGAGGTTTTTGCATGCATTTTCATACAGTATTATTTGACTTTGACTATACACTTGCAGATACCAGTGTAGGTATTGTTAACAGTTTTCACTACGCGTTTGACCGCTTAAATATTGAACGAAAAGAAGAAGCTTCCATTAAGAAAACAATCGGTATGCCTTTAAAAGCTGCGTTTACTGCATTAACAGGACTGCAAGATCCCCGTTTGCAAGAGCAATTTCGCCGCTATTTTGTAACCAGTTCCAATGCAATTATGACGAAGAATACAGTTTTATTTGACGACACCATTGCTGTGCTGAAAAAATTAAAACAGACCGGCTGTCAAATTGCCATAGTATCGAATAAATATCGTTTTCGTATTAACGAAAGTATTGAAAAATTTCAATTGCATAGCTATATTGACGCTGTCATCGGCGGCGAAGATGTATCCATAGCCAAACCCTTTCCTGAAGGCTGTTTAAAGGCAATGGAGCAACTTCAAGCAAAACCTGAGAACACGGTGTATATCGGAGACAGCATTATTGATGCAAAAACAGCGCAAAGCGCGGGAATTGCACTGATTGCGGTTACAACAGGGACAGATACAGCTGAGGATTTGAAAGCATATCCTCATTTAAAAATCTGCAGCTGTTTGACGGAAGCTGCAGATACCATATGTGGATAAAAAAGAGGTACTATTATGATATCATATTACGTCATTGACGCTTTTTCCAAGCGATTGTTTCATGGAAATCCTGCAGGTGTATGCATATTGGAAACCCCGCTTTCGGAACAAATCATGCAGCAAATTGCATTCGAAAATAATTTAGCAGAAACCGCATTTGTTTTTCAGGAAGGAAAACTCTTACGACTGCGTTGGTTTACACCAAAATCTGAAATTGATTTGTGCGGACACGCCACATTGGCAGCAGCTTTTGTTTGGATGAATGAGGTAAATCCTGATTGCAACGCTGTATCCTTTGAAACAATGAGCGGAACATTAACTGTAAACAAAAAGGACGATATTTATACAATGGATTTTCCCAGTCGTATGCCGAAACAGATTATAACGCCTGCAGGTTTGGAAACCGCTTTGGGCTGTTCCGTTTTAGAAACGCATCTGTCCCGAGATTTGATTGTTGTGGTAGAAAGCGAAGATACGGTACAAAAGATACAGCCTGACATCGGCAAACTGAGTACCATAAAAGATATTGTTGGCATTGCGGTAACTGCCAAAGGAATCTCTTGTGATTTCGTATCACGCTTTTTTGCGCCAAACGTTGGTGTGGCAGAAGACCCTGTAACCGGTTCTTCTCATAGTTCTCTCATCCCCTTCTGGTCTGAAAGACTGCAAAAGAAGCAAATGATTGCAAAACAACTTTCTCCCAGAGGCGGCACTTTATATTGCGAAAACTTGGGAAATAGTGTAAATATTGGCGGTTCTGCTGTATGTTATTCCAAGGCAACTCTTTATATCTAAATCAGATAAAATAAAAAAGCTGCTCATAATAAATGAGCAGCTTTTTTATTTTGATTATTTTATTGACTCATACACTGCAACCGCGCAAGCAACGGTTGCACCAACCATTGGGTTATTACCCATACCCATAAGTCCCATCATTTCAACGTGAGCAGGAACAGAAGAAGAACCTGCAAACTGAGCGTCTCCATGCATACGACCCATAGAGTCTGTCAAACCGTAAGATGCAGGGCCCGCAGCCATATTATCAGGATGCAAAGTACGTCCCGTACCACCGCCGGAAGCAACAGAGAAATAACGTTTGTTATTTTCAATTGCCCACTTCTTATAAGTGCCGGCAACCAGATGTTGGAAGCGAGTTGGATTGGTAGAGTTACCTGTGATGGAAACATCTACACCCTCGTGTTTCATAATTGCTACGCCTTCCAAAACATCGTCTGCACCATAGCATTTTACAAGTGCACGTTCTCCATCTGAAAAAGCACGTTCACTTACCACGTTTAATTCTCCTGTTTTAAAGTTATACTCTGTCTCCACACAAGTAAAACCATTAATTCTGGAGATAATATATGCAGCGTCTTTTCCTAAACCGTTTAGAATCACACGCAAAGGTTTTTTTCTTGCTTTGTTTGCAGTTCTTGCAATGCCAATTGCACCTTCAGCAGCCGCAAAAGATTCATGGCCTGCCAAAAATGCAAAACATTCTGTCTCCTCTCTCAGCAGCATAGCGCCCAGATTACCGTGACCCAAGCCTACATTTCTTTGTTCCGCAACGGAACCCGGAACACAAAACGCTTCCAGTCCGATACCGATTGCTTCCGCTGCCTCGGAAGCGGAAGTGACACCTTTTTTCAGCGCAATTGCACTGCCCAAAGTATATGCCCAGCTTGCATTCTCAAATGCAATCGGCTGAACATCTTTTACAATTTTATATGGGTCGAACCCTTTCTCTTGACAAAGGGCGCGCGCCTCTTCGAGACTGGCAAGGCCATACTCGGCAAGACACTGTTCTATTTTGGCAATTCTTCTTTCTTTGCCTTCAAACATGACATCGTTAGCCATAGATTTTGTCCTCCTTATGATGGTCCTTTTTATTCTTCACGCGGGTCAATATATTTTGCCGCACCGTCGTAACGACCGTATTGCCCCATATTTTTCTCATATGCTTCATTTGGTGTTACGCCATGACGAATATCTTCCAGCATTTTTCCAAGTTTTACAAAGCGATAGCCAATCACCTCGTCATTCTCATCCAATGCCAAAGAGGTAACATAACCTTCCGCCATTTCCATGTAACGCACGCCTTTTGCTTTGGTACTGTACATCGTACCCACCTGACTGCGCAATCCTTTACCAAGATCTTCAAGACCTGCGCCTACGGGCAAACCATCTTCTGAAAAAGCAGTTTGGCTTCTGCCATATACAAGCTGTTGGAACAATTCACGCATAGCAACGTTGATTGCGTCGCAAACAAGGTCTGTATTTAAGCATTCCAATAAAGTTTTACCCGGAAGAATTTCCGCAGCCATTGCAGCGGAATGTGTCATACCGGAACAACCTATGGTTTCTACTAAAGCTTCTTCTACAATTCCGTCTTTTACATTCAGTGTCAGCTTACATGCACCTTGCTGTGGCGCACACCAGCCAACACCATGAGAAAGACCGGAAATATCTTTAATGTCATAGGCTTTTACCCATCTTCCTTCTTCCGGAATAGGAGCAGGTCCATGGTTTGGGCCTTTTTGAACAGTACACATACTTTCCACTTCATGGGAATAATTCATAATGGTACTCCTTTCACTTTTCATTTTTCCTAAGTCAAACGCTTTGTACCTTTCATTATAAGCAATTTTCCATAGTTTCGCAATAGACGATACGATAAATTTTAATCAAAATACATACCAAGTTCTATTGGAAAAAACTTTATTTTCGGCATGATGTATGTTATAATACCCAATATATGTCTTTGTATCAAATTTTACTTATGATATCGATATACTATAATTTAAAAAATTCTTGAGGTGAAATAAATGGGCGTCATGAAAATGCTGTTTGGTAATTACAGCAAACGCGAACTAAAGCGCATACAACCTATTTGCGACCAAGTACTCGCATTGGAAGATAAATATAAGGCAATGTCTGACTCAGAATTGCAAGCGCAAACTCCCGCATTAAAAGAACGTTTGGCAAAAGGTGAAACATTGGATGATATTTTGCCTGATGCCTTTGCCGCCTGCAGAGAAGCTTCTGCTCGTGTATTAGGCATGCGTCACTTCCCCGTTCAAATTATTGGCGGTATTGCACTGCACCAAGGCCGTATCAGTGAGATGAGAACCGGTGAAGGTAAAACTTTGGTTGCAACCTTACCTTCTTATCTGAACGCATTAACAGGAAAAGGCGTTCACGTTGTTACCGTCAATGATTATTTGGCAAAACGTGACTCTGAATGGATGGGTAAAATTCATCGCTTTATGGGACTCACCGTTGGTTTGATTACCCATGAACAACCAAAAGAAGCACGTAAAAAAGCATATCTTGCAGATATCACATACGGAACCAACAATGAATTGGGTTTTGACTATCTGCGCGATAACATGGTAATTTATAAAAACGATAAAGTACAGCGCGGTCACAACTTTGCCATCGTTGACGAAGTTGACTCCATTTTAATCGACGAGGCTCGTACACCGCTTATCATTTCCGGTCCCGGCGAAAAATCAACCGACCTATATGTAAAAGCAGACCGTTTTGCAAAAACACTGAATATGGTAAAGGTTGCGGAATTAAACCGAAAAGAAGACAACGACGAATTATATTCCGAAGCAGACTTTTTGGTGGATGAAAAAGCAAAAACTGCTACCCTAACCCCAAGCGGTGTAAAAAAAGCAGAAGAATATTTTAAAGTTGAAAACCTGCTTGATTCAGAAAATATTACATTGCAGCACCATATTAACCAGGCTATCAAAGCGCACGGTGTTATGCAAAAAGATATCGACTACGTAGTAAAAGGCGGAGAAGTTCTTATTGTTGACGAATTTACCGGCCGTATTATGCACGGACGTCGCTATAATGAAGGTTTGCACCAAGCAATTGAAGCAAAAGAAGGCGTTACCGTTGCTCGTGAAAGCAAAACATTGGCAACCATTACCTTCCAAAACTTTTTCCGCTTGTATAACAAACTGTCCGGTATGACAGGTACTGCTATGACGGAAGAAGAAGAATTCCGTGAAATTTACAATTTGGACGTTGTAGAGGTTCCTACAAACCGTCCTCCAAAACGTATTGACCACTCTGACTTGGTTTATAAAACCGAAAAAGGCAAATACAATGCTGTCATTGAGGATATCATCGAACACAATAAAAAAGGACAGCCTGTTCTGGTTGGTACCATTTCTATTGAAAAGTCCGAACTGTTAAGCCGTAAACTTTATGAGCATGGCATCAAACATAATGTTTTGAACGCAAAACACCATGAACAGGAAGCTGAAATCGTTGCACAAGCAGGTCACAAAGGTGCTGTTACCATTGCAACCAACATGGCCGGCCGTGGTACTGATATTATGCTTGGCGGTAACGGTGAATTTAAAGCAAAACAACAACTTCGTTTTAAGGGTTATCCGGAAGAAGTCATCAATGAAGCAGTTGGTTACGCTCAAACAGAAGATACTCAAGTATTGAAAGCCAGAGAAGAATACCGCAAACTGGTAGAACACTTTACAGAGCAAAGTAAAGAGGAAGCAGAAGAAGTACGTCAGGCAGGGGGTCTGTATATTATTGGTACAGAGCGTCACGAATCCCGTCGTATTGACAACCAGCTCCGCGGACGTGCAGGTCGTCAAGGTGACCCGGGTGAAAGCCGTTTCTACATTTCTCTGGAAGATGATTTGATGCGCTTATTCGGCGGTGAACGTATTGCTGCAGTTATGGGACGTTTGAATATTGATGAAAACACACCGATTGAAAACAATATGCTCACCAACACCATTGAGAACGCACAGCGTAAAGTAGAAGCACGTAACTTTGCAACCAGAAAGAACGTTCTGCAGTATGACGATGTTATGAACCGTCAGCGTGAATTGATTTACAAACAACGCGACCAAGTTCTGGATGGAGACAATGTAAAAGATGAAATCACAAAGATGATGCACCAATCCGTAGAAGATACTGTTGATGCTTTCTTACCTGACAGTGAAACTCGCGACGAATGGAACATTGTTGGTTTGCGCGATAACTATATGGGATGGCTTCTGACCGAAGAGGACTTACAGTATAATGAAGATGAACTGAAAACCATCAGTAAAGATGATATCAAAGCAGAATTGATTCAAAAAGTAGATGATTTGAGTGCATCTCGTGAGGAATTATTTGGCGAGCAAGTAACACGTGAACTGGAACGTGTTGTTATGTTAAAGTGTGTAGACGTTCAATGGATGGATCACATTGATGCAATGGAGCAACTAAAACGCGGAATTCATTTGCGTGGTTATGCTCAACGCGATCCTGTTGTTGAATATCGTAACGAAGGTTATGATATGTTTGACCAAATGATTGCCAACATTCGCGATGATACTACCCGTTTGTTCCTATCTGCTAAAATTCAAGTAATTGACGAACAAGAAGCACCAAAAGAGATGGTTGAATCCGGTGCAGGTGCCGCTGTAAAAATCAGCAATCCTGACGAAGAGGAAGAAAATGCATCTGCAAAACCAACTGCAAAAGTCGGCAGAAATGACCCATGTCCATGCGGAAGCGGTAAAAAATATAAAAAATGCTGTGGTGCTGACGAATAATGAATCCTATCAAAAAGAACATGCTGCTAAAGCAGCATGTTCTTTTTTTATTACAGCATTCACCAGAAAATTCATTGAAAATAAATTACAATTACTTTATAATTACAAGCATAAGGAGTATCAAAGGAGGAGACATATGAACAAAAAACCTGTCCAGATTTTCGTTATGATTCTAATTGCAATTATGTTTATTGCAACCATTGTAATTACTATCGTATGGAAGCCTTCTCCGGATAATACATCTGCATCTGTTATTGCTTCAGGAATCTCTGAAATTGCAATGACTGGGTCATCTGCTTTATGACTTTCACTCATTACATATTTTTTGTATAAAAATAAAAGACAAGGCACACTTTATGCCTTGTCTTTTTTAATAAGCAAACATCATCACCTGATTAAAATTTTTTTCCTTGGTTCTTCCCGAAATTAAAAACCAATCTATTATTGTAAAAATACCAAATACACCGAAAGTCAACAGCTTTAAGACTCCCAAACCAATATCTCCAATCATAAATCTATCAATACCTAAGCCGCCTAAAAAAATAGAAATAATTAAAATTACCACGGGATCTTTTAGTTCTATTGTTGAAAGCATAGAAAACCTTTGTTCATCCATAGCATATAATCTTTCTTTTAAAAATAATATTTTGTCCCCCGGAAAATATTTTTGATTTATAATAATATAATTATCTACTGTCTGTGCATGCATCATATATCAACTTCTTTCCTAAATTTAATGATTATGTAAACTATATAGAAAAACACAGTGTTTGTAAAGCATTTTTTATACTTTATTTTACTTTTCCAACGAATATACAAATTTATACATAGTTTTACAGAAAAGCACTTAGATAAAACAACAATTTATCAGAGAAAAAGAAAAGAGATGCAACTATTATTTGCATCTCTTTTTATATTTGTATTCAGGCTTATATTATGAAATCTCTAATCAAATTTGTCTTTAATCTTATCGAAAAAACTTTTCCGCTTTGCATAATTTTTTTCATTGGCTGTTGATTCAAAGCTTTGTAAGATTTCTTTTTGCTCTTTTGAAAGATTTTTCGGAACCTCAATGGTTACCTTTACAAATTGGTCGCCTCTTCCCCTGCCGCCAAGTTTTTCAATACCCTTGCCTTTTAATTTAAAAACATCTCCGGGTTGGGTACCCTCATGCACAGAGTAACTGACATCACCGTCTAAAGTAGGAACCGTAATTTCAGCTCCCAGTGCAGCCTGGGTAAATGTCAGCGGAATTTCGCACCAAACGTCATTTCCTTTTTGTGTGAAAATAGGGTGAGGACGAACATTTACAACCAATAACAGGTCACCGGCAGGACCACCATTGGTACCTGCATTACCTTGACCGGAAACTTTCAGCATTTGTTCATTGGCAATACCGGCAGGAATGTTAATTTCCAATGTTTTCTTTTTGCGTACATGTCCTGTACCGCTGCATTCCTTGCAAGGCTGCTCAATAATTTTACCTTTACCATGACATTTATCGCAGGTACGTGCTGTTTGCACAACGCCAAATGGTGTACGCTGGTTCACACGTACCTGTCCGCTTCCGCCGCAGTTGGAGCAAGTGGTTGCACTGGTTCCCTTCTTCGCACCGGAACCGGAACACTCCTCACAATTTTCTACATGCTGAAACGTAATTGTTTGTTTACAGCCTTTTGCAGCTTCTTCAAAAGAAATATAAATACTGGTTTCCGTATCAGTGCCTCGTCTTGGTGCATTTGGATTTGCTTGTCGACCACCAAATCCTCCAAAGCCACCAAATACACTGTTAAAGATATCACCAAAATCAAAATCACCTTGAAATGGGCTTCCCCCTGCTGCACCGCCGCCAAAATTAGGGTCAACTCCTGCATGACCGAATTGGTCATAACGGGCACGTTTTTCTTTGTCTGAAAGCACTTCATATGCTTCATTTACTTCTTTAAAACGTGTTTCTGCCACTTTATCATTTGGATTTAAATCAGGATGATACTGTTTGGCCAATTTACGGTAGGCCTTTTTAATTTCATCCTCAGAGGCGTTTTTTGGCACACCCATAACCTCATAATAATCCCTTTTATCAGCCAAACTCATCACTCCTGAAAATACGATTTATGGAATCAATCCATCTACTCGACCTAATATATGTTTATGTGCGCAAACATGCGCATCATACGTGCAATATATGATTCAAAAGCTGTATGTCGAATATTGTCGTTTGATATACAACCTATTTATCATAGTCGAAAAATCGTATAAAGTCAATGTTTTGTCGCATAATTACGTCTTTATTATCAAAGGCGATTCTATGTGATTATTTGTTTTCACCGTCTTTTTTATCGCTGTCTACATCTTTAAAATCAGCGTCATATACCTGACCATCAGCGCCGTTTGCATCGCCTGCCGGAGGAGTGGTATTATCTGCCGGATTTGCCTGACCAGCTTGGTTTTTATACAATTTTTCGGATACAGCATAAACTGCTTTTTGCAAATCTTCTGTGCCCAACTTAATTGCATCTACATTACCGCCGGAAATGGTTTCTCTTAATGTTGCAATTTTTTGGTTAATATCGTTTTTATCTGCTTCATCAATTTTATCGCCGGCATCTTTGATTACTTTTTCTGCAGAGAAACATAGGTTTTCAGCTTCATTTTTGGCATCAACTTCTTCACGTTTCTTTTTATCTTCAGCAGCATATTTCTCTGCATCCTGAACTGCTTTCTCTACTTCTTCCTTGCTCATATTTGTGCTGGAAGAAATTGTGATTTTTTGCTCTTTTCCTGTAGCCATATCTTTTGCGGATACGTTTACAATACCGTTTGCGTCAATATCGAAAGTAACTTCGATTTGAGGGATTCCGCGAGGAGCAGGAGCAATGCCGTCCAGTTTAAAGATACCCAATTGTTTGTTATCGCGTGCAAATTCACGTTCACCTTGCAGAACATTAACTTCTACGGAAGTTTGACCGTCAGCTGCAGTGGAGAAAATTTGGCTTTTCTTGGTTGGAATGGTTGTGTTACGCTCAATTACTTTTGTCATAACACCGCCCATGGTTTCAACACCCAAAGAAAGAGGAGCAACGTCTAGCAATAATAGTCCTTGAACCTCACCGCCAAGAACACCTGCTTGTAAAGCAGCACCCATAGCAACACATTCATCAGGGTTAATGCCTTTAAATGGATCTTTGCCTGTTAATTTCTTTACAGCTTCCTGAACAGCAGGAATTCTGGTAGAACCACCAACCAACAACACTTTGCTCAAATCGCCGATTTGAAGACCGGAGTCTTTTAAAGCTTGGCGGACAGGTTCCATAGTAGCCTCAACCAAATCAGCTGTCAATTCATTGAATTTTGCTCTGGAAAGAGATAAATCCAAATGTTTTGGACCTGTAGCATCTGCTGTAATAAATGGCAGATTAATTGCTGCATTGGTCATGCCGGAAAGCTCAATTTTTGCTTTTTCTGCAGCTTCTCTCAATCTTTGCATTGCCATTTTGTCAGCGCTTAAATCAACGCCCTCTGCTTTTTTGAATTCTTCAATCATCCAATCGCAGATACGTTTATCAAAGTCGTCACCACCAAGTTTGTTGTTACCTGCGGTAGCCAAAACTTCTTGAACGCCGTCACCCATTTCAATAATAGAAACGTCGAAGGTACCGCCGCCAAGGTCGTAAACCATAACCTTTTGGTCTTCACCTTTATCAATGCCGTAAGAAAGAGCAGCAGCAGTTGGCTCGTTGATAATACGTTTTACGTCCAAACCTGCAATTTTACCTGCATCTTTTGTTGCTTGACGCTGTGCGTCTGTAAAATATGCAGGAACTGTGATAACCGCTGCGGAAACAGTATCACCCAAATAAGCTTCTGCATCTGCTTTTAATTTTTGCAGAATCATTGCAGAAATTTCTTGTGGTGTATAAGCTTTTCCGTCAATATTTACTTTATGGTTTGTACCCATTTCTCTTTTGATGGATACTACTGTACGCTCAGGATTTGTGATTGCCTGACGTTTTGCAACTTGGCCAACCATTCTTTCGCCTGTTTTAGAAAATGCAACTACGGAAGGAGTTGTTCTTCCGCCTTCTGCGTTTGGAATTACAACAGGCTCGCCGCCTTCAATTACTGCTACGCAAGAGTTTGTAGTACCTAAGTCAATACCAATTGTTTTTGCCATAATATCAATCCTCCAAAATATATCTTACAAAGTAAAATTCTATAAAAGTAATATTTGTTTTAGTTTGCAACAATTACCGTTGCATGGCGAACAATTTTGTCTCCAATACGGTAACCTTTTCTGTAAACAGTTGCAATTACATTTTCACCCAAAGATTCATCTTCAATATGAGAAACCGCTTGGTGATACTCCGGATTAAACGGTTCACCAACTGTACCCATAACAGCAACACCCATTTTAGATAAAATGTCGTTGAGATTTTTTTGAATCATTTGTACGCCTTTTCTCAAATCTTCGGCAGAACAATCTGCTTGTGCCAAAGCCAATTCCATATTGTCTACCACAGGCAAAAACTGTGCTATCGTATCCGCTGTGGCAGAGTCATAGGTAGCTGCCTTTTCTCTGTCTGTACGTTTGCGGTAATTATCATATTCCGCAAGTACACGCATATATTGGTCTTTTTCTTCTTCTTTGGCTTTTTTTACTTGTTCCAGCTCTGTCTGTAAAGCTTCCAGTGATTCTTGCAATTGTTTGAACTGGTCTTGGCTGACCGTTTCAACTTCCGGAGTTTGCTCTGTTTCTTTTTTGACTTCTTTCTCTTTTTTCGCCAAAACGATTCCTCCTTACTCTGATGAAATCAGATATCTATATTTTATATGATAAAAAGTAATAAACATGTGTAAACGATTATTGTTCCTTCATCAAAGATGTCAGCATTTTACCAACGGAATCAGAGACATACTCTAAATGAGCAATCCATTTTCCGTAATGCATTCTGGTAGGACCAATAATACCAATGGTGCCTGCATGTTCACCGCCTATGGAATAATGCGCAATGATTAAACTGGAATCACTTAATTCGGGTCGATTGGTTTCACTTCCAATGAAAACCTGCGCTTTTGAAATTCTGGGAGCTGAATGTTCTGTCTGTTCCAATCCCTTTGTTAAAAAGCGTGAAACTTCTTGTTCACTCTCCAGAAAATCCATGATACGGCGTACATTCCCAAGCTGAAATTCAGGATAAAATAATAAGTTGGTTTCACCCTTTAAATTAATTTCGGCATGCATACAATCCCTTGCAACTTCCAGAACAGCCAGCAATGCGGATGACATTAACACAGCCATTTCTCCCAAAGATACCCCTACAGATTGAATAAATGCCGGTGTAACCGCACTGACAGGCAAACCCGCAAACTTTTCATTAAAAATGCGGAAAAAGATACGCAGCATTTCTGCTGTGATATCAAAATCGCAACGAAATACACGAGTTTTCATCACACCTGTGGAGGTAATTAAAATTGCCATAGCGGTACGACGGCTGGTTTGCACAAATTGTACACCTTTAATCACTGCTCCGCCGCCGGAAGGCATAGTGGAAACTGCGGCAAATTTAGAAGTATTCGCCAGCAACTGTGATACGCAGCTTAACAATTTATCCGGGTCATAGGCATTGACCATTAACATGCCATCCAGATATTTTTGTTCTTCTTCCGTAATTGCGGCTTCCGGCATCAGACGGTCTATATAAATACGATATCCCTTTTGAGAAGGAATACGTCCGGCAGAAGTATGTGGTTGCTGTAAGTATCCCATTTCTACCAAGTTTGCCATTTCATTGCGTATGGTAGCAGAGGAAACCCCCAGTTCAAGCGCAAGCAATTTAGAACCTACCGGCTCTCCTGTTTCCACATACGTGTTTACAATTGCCGCCAGAATCTTTAATTTTCTTTCGCTGAGTTCCAACCTTCTCACCTCTTTATGTTAGACCTCTTTTAGCACTCTTATGCATTGAGTGCTAAATCTTTACTTATAATGTATCATTTCAATCTCATAAAGTCAATATTTAAAATGTAAATTAATTATGAATCCCATAAATCTACAACTTTTTCAAGTCGAATTTTGTAATACCATGAGAAGATAATAAACGATAAAAAATGGAATAAATGTTAGACTTTCTTGACACCTAATTTATGTGATGAGTCGAAGATAATTGGCCGAAATACCGTACTTTTTTGAAAAAATCAATTTCTTTTTTCTCTGTACAAAAACGTCTATTTAAAATTGTATTATTTTTCTATTTGATAAAAATAGTAGACTTTTTATGACACCTCATAAATTCCTATTAATGGAAATTATTTATTGAATTTATGCTATTTTATATTTTATCACATTGTATTATAAAAAGTCTAAGTTTTGAGACAATCTTATTTGGGATATAAAAAGGAAGGAAAGATAATATGCAAAAAGTAACACGAAAATTGTTGGCAATTATGATAAGTCTATCTATTGTTTTATCTTTGTCTACATCTGTTTTGGCATTTGAAACAGATACAGATAGTAATAATTCTACTCAACAAAGTACAAACAATAACTCTATGTCAAATGATGCGATATCTGAAAATTCAAATGAGAATCATGAAACTGCCGAACATAACATTATTTTGCAAAACAGTTCTGAAATTTCAACAAGATCCAACTCGGTAAATATTACAACATTTGATGACTTAAAAAGTCAAATAGCAGCTGCTGCGGATGGAGTACCTGTGGAACTGAATATAAATCAGACCCTTATAATTACAGAGTCAGTAAGAGTTCCCACAAATGCTAATATTACGTTAACAGGAAAAGGTACACTGGAGTTTACCGAAGAAACCCAACGAAAGTCTTTAATTGCCTTTATCGTTGAAGAAGGTGCAACCATGGCAATCGATGGAATTACAATAGATGCAAAAAATTAAAAATATCTGAATCAGGGTATAAGGTAGGTGCTATTACAAATCACGGCACATTACTACTAAACAGCGGCGTCATTACCGGCTTTGACATTATTGCCGGTATGAACAGCGGAATTATTACCGTAGACGGTCAAAATGCTTATTTTGAGATGAACGGTGGATCTATAGAAGGAAATATTTTCAAAGAAGCCAGGCAAACACAATATACAGGAGTGGTTCATGTTACACAAGGAGCAACCTTTGTCATGAATGGAGGCTATATTCAAAATAATGATTTTTCCGATACCATGAATTCCGGTATGGTCTATGTTAGACCATACTATGGCAACTCTTCTTTTGTGATGAACAATGGTACAATTACAAACAATAAAGTATATGAAGGCAGCGTCTATATAGGCAGTCAACAGCCGGATTACCAGCATGTTGGAACATTCGAAATGAATGGTGGTATAATTTCCAACAATACTGCAAGCTATGGTGCCGGCGGAGTATTTGTATCTATGAATGCAGAAGCCGTGATGAATGATGGACTAATTTCGGGCAATACAGGAGTCAGTGGCGGCGGTGTCGGAGTAATAGATGGATTTGTTCCGTCAGGTGCTATGGACGCAGGCTTTGACATTGATGAATGGGGTACTATATATCATGTTCCGGGTGCCTTTACCATGAATGGCGGTACCATAACCCAAAATACAGCTTTAGAATCAGGTTCCCAAGGCGGAGTTGGCGGTGGTATCTATATTGCTTCGAATAAAGTAACTTTAAATGCGGGAAACATTACTGATAACTATGCAGAACTTCAAGGAGGAGGCGTATATGTGGCATGTGTCCCTTATGTTCTCCATATGTACAACGCAGTAATTGCCGAAAACACGGCCTCTGTATTAGGCGGAGGAATCTGGTCATGCCCTACAGGAGACGTTACCATTCATGTAAATAACGGCGGAGCTGTATTTGATAATACTGCTTTACAAAATGCAGCCGGTGATGATTTTGTATCCGTTCCAAGAAGTGAAAACTACATTACAACACTGTCTGAAAGGATGTTGGGTGGTGGTAAAGCTGATTATTACACAGACGGAAAAGTTTTAGAAAACTCCGGTGTCTTAGGACAACCTGATCCATCTGTTCCTCGCTTTGAGCCGGCAAATCCGGGTTCCCCTATTACTGACATTATAAACAGCACAGATTCCTATGCACTAAAAGTAATCACAAATGATGCTGCAAAACAATTGGCAAACGAGAAAGCGTCCTTGTTCATTACAGGCAATCATTCCGAACGCGGCGGTGGTATCGGTACCAACGGCAGCGTAGTCATAGGAACAGAAGATAATTGGAAATTAAATGTTACAAAAATATGGAACCAAGTGCCTGAATCCAACTATCAAGACAAAGAAATTTCCATTCGTTTAAAAATAGGAGATTATGAACTGGATACGATTACGCTGAATCAAGAAAACAACTGGACCGGCAGTTTTACCCACTTGCCCAGTCCGGATACTCTCCAGGGAAAAGTAATCACTGTGATAGAAGAAGGCTCTGAATATAATGTCTCTTACAGCGAAATTGTGCGTGATGATGATACAAAAACACTGTATCTCACAGTAACCAATGAACTGAAAACAGGTAACTTAACTGTTTCCAAAACTGTTCTCGGAGAACATGCTGATTTAGAGCAGAATTTTGAATTTACCGTAACGCTTTCGGATACCTCTGTCAATGGAATGTACGGTGATATAGAATTTATAAACGGGACAGCAACATTTGTATTGAAACACGGAGAAAGCAAAACGGCCTATGGATTACCTGCAGGCATTCAATATCAGGTTACAGAACAGGCAGTCGAAGGATATACCCTGAACGCCGTTGGTGACACCGGAACAGTACCGGCTGATGGCACTGCTGTTGCTGAATTTACCAATACAAAAGACAACGATATTATCACAGATACTCCCGATTCACCTGAAGAAGGACAAATGGATTCTCCAAAAACAGGCGATTCCTCAAATATTCTGTTCTTACTTCTCCCTCTTGCAATTTTATCAGTGGCTATAGCTGCTATTCTATTCATTAATAAACAAGCGCATAAAAACTAATATATACTTCATCAATTAACATATGGAATAAAATATAGATAACAAGAAGCCGTCGATTTTATAAAATCGACGGCTTTCATTAATTGCAATTCTCTTATACCGTGTATCCCAATATCGTTTTTTCCAACATAAAGCCAGCAAAATTTTAATAAGTTTCCTTATTGAGGCGAATAAATCACCTTTTTTCTCTGTATAGTGAAGGATTTTATTCTTTACTATCAAATAAGGAGTGATTTTTTGACAAGCGAAACATTTCGTAATCAGGGCTTGTTTCTTAGGAATCAATTCCAAGGAGAAGGCATATTTGAGATTCCTATTGTGAAAAAACAACATGTAAATGTTGAAACGATAACACTTATCGGTTATGATCATGTTAAACCGGAAGAAAAAGAATTTACTCACGCAATGGTACATTTCTTTTTGGACGATTATAAGTTCGAAGTGTTATGGAATAATCCTGAGCCCAGAATAAAAAAGTTGGCGCAATATCGGGCAGTGCTAACACCCCAATACAGTTTGTACACTGAAATGCCCATGACTCTGCAACTATACAATACGTTCAGAAACAGATGGGTAGGCGCTTATTTGCAATCTCGGGGCATTACAGTCATACCAACTGTCTGCTGGGGAACACCACAAAGTTATTGGTTCTGCTTTGACGGTTTGGAAACGGGCTCTATTGTCGCTGTCTCCACATTAGGTGTACGTACTGAAAAGGAACTGTTCATGCACGGATATCAGGAAATGATAAAACGTGTAAACCCGGAAGCAGTCATTTGTTACGGTAATCCTTTTGACGAAATGGAAGGAAATATCATTGCCGTAGATTATGCCAAAACAAACAATTTATCCAAATGGGCAGACTACATTTGCGGTGAAAAAGAGATACCTTTTAACAGCAACTTGATTGTAAAACGGTATGGTTATGTGCTGAACGAAAAAGGCATGGGCAGAGCTTCTGGACAATGGAAACCTAAAAAAGAAGATGATAAACGCTTTCTGGGTAAACCGGGAGAAACCAAAACAACTACCAAAAAGAATGGTGATACTTATATTACCCGTATTGGAAAGAATGGACGAGCAACCAGTGAACGCCATAACTCAACACATGGAAATCCAAAAGAGCACCCTAACCCACACGAACATGATGTGATTTGGCAAGAAAATGGAGCTCCAACCTTAGGTCCCGGCCGACCGGTCAGTGAAAAAAATAAGTATATTAATTTCGGAGGTGTTA
>UQNI01000008.1 GCA_900542375.1 uncultured Oscillospiraceae bacterium
AAGAATGGGATACCATTGCTCAAAGAGAAATAGAGCATTTAAAAGTTTTATTTGGCCCTGTTGCAAAAGATGTACAGCAAATAGGCAGCGGAGCTATTAGCAATCCCTCTTTCCGCGTGAAATTTATGCCTATTTTGGATATTGCGGTTGCTGTTTCATCCTTTGATGATGTTACTGATATGGAATATAAGCTGAAAGCGCACCATATCTACCATGTATATCACAAAGATGACAATGAACAGTTGTTTTTTGAATGCCGTGACATGGACGCAGGTGTTTGCACGGCGCATATTTATGTTGTATTGGAAAACAGCGACAGATGGAATCATTTTTTGCAATTTAAAGATTATTTATCCATTAATACGGACAGATTAAAAAAATACAATACGCTGAAACAAGAATTGGCGGAACGGTATGCAACCGATCGGCGTGCGTACCATCAGGGAAAGACGAGGTTTATGCAAAATATTATGGTAGAAGCTACAGATTATTTCACACTGGGTCACGAGATTACAGTGGTACTGGACGAAGAACAACGCAGCGCCGAATATTTGCGCGGCTACAATAAAGAACACTTTGAAAAAACAAATAAAAAACAAATTGTATACGTGTTTGATGCAGAAAACCCGGGAAAAGAGTTTCATGGCATGGTGACTGCAATGATAGAGTATGAAGGTTCCGGCGAAATGAAGCTGATTGCAACACCGTGTGAGGCTGTTGTGTATGAGCCGCAAATTGCACATGCGCTTACAAAGGCAGAAGGAAATAAAAAACCGATTTATAAATGTTTGTATGAAAAATCCTGCGGTGCGGTTGTATATCATGAAGACGACGGAGAACGCAAATATTTGCTGATTCGCAATCGTTCTCAAAATGTAGGATTTCCAAAAGGACACATCGAATATGGCGAAACCGAATTGCAGACCGTGGAAAGAGAAATTTTGGAAGAAACAGGTCTGCATGTAGATGTTTGCGAAGCATTCAGACGTTTGTATGATTACAAAGTAAAATTTTCCGTGAATAAGCGTGCGGTTTATTATTTGGCAAAATATACAGGACAACGCGTATTTCCTCAAGAAGGAGAAGTGCTGGAATATTGGGTTGTACCATATGACGAAGCCGTTGATTTATTGACATTTGATGCTGACCGTGAAATTTTGGAAGAAGCGGAAGCATTTTTAAAACAAAACTAAGAAAGCATAGGTGGACAGGCTGTATTGCGGTACTGTATCTTCCACGCTTTGAAAGGCAGGACGTTATCTGTGATATCAGTCCTGCCTTTTTTGTGTTTATGTTTCTTTTAAATTCTGAAAAATCAGGGATACTATTGATAGATGTTTAAAAAAACATTTGCTCCACAAAAATTTTAATGCCAATACAAATTAAAACAATTCCGCCCAATATACTGGATTTATTGTGCAGCAAGCAGCCGAATTTTTTTCCTAAAAAAACGCCGATGAGACAGAGAATAAATGTAATGACAGAGATGGCGGAAATGGAACATATCATTTGGATTAAGGTTTCTGCGCCGACTGCTGAAGGCAAGATAACGCCGGTTGCCAATGCGTCAATACTGGTTGCCACCGCCATTGCAAGCAATGTTTTTGTTTTTAGGGTGCTTTTTTCGCAGAAAGCGGCTTCGTCTTTTTTTCGAGAATCCCAAATCATTTTGATTCCAAGATAGCAGAGCAGAATCAGAGCAATCCAATGGTCTACTGTATGTATCAGTTGTTCTCCTACTTTTCCGATGGACCAGCCAATTAAAGGCATTGCTCCTTGAAATATACCAAAACATGCCGCTATCCTGAGTGCCGTCAACAAATTTACTTTTTTCAATACAGCGCCGTTGGTAATCGAAACGGCAAACGCGTCCATAGATAAACCGACGGCTATGCCGAATAATGATATGTAATCCATACAGTCCTCCTGCATCTTTTTTGTTTTAGAAAGTGACAGGAATTACTGTGAATACAGCAACTCCTGTCGCAATTCCTGTTGCAATTATTTGATGTTATAGTCTACCCATTCTTTTGCACGTATGACGTTTTCTTCAGACGGAATGGCAACTTGTGCTTTTTTAGAACGTCTGTCAGGATACGTAATCGGAATGGTAATCCCATTGGTATCCTCAAATTTGTGGGGATCCAACTCAATTTCTCCAAAGTGTTGTTTTGTCTTCATGCGCATTTTCATCTCCTTTTGCGGAAAAAACCGCTGATGTTATTGTTGCTGCAGAAAGACAAATCATACAAAAATATATTTGCCAACATTGGGGAAAAATGATAAAATAACAATTATCATATAAACGGTTCATAGTTGTAGCAATGAAAAGAAACGTTTATTTATTTATATTTTAATAATGAGGGAAATAGTAGTATGATTGCGTTAATTGATTATGGCGCCGGAAATTTACATAGCGTACAACATGCGTTGGATTACATTGGCTGTGAAAGTTGTATTACCAGTGATGCAAAAGTACTCATGGAAGCAGACGCCGCAATTTTGCCGGGCGTGGGCTCCTTTGGACATGCTATGGAGTGCTTACAAAATGCAAATTTGGTACAGCCGGTTTTGGATTTTATTCACAGTGGGAAACCATTTTTAGGAATTTGTCTTGGACTTCAGTTGTTATTTGAAGAAAGTGAGGAGAGTCCGGGGGTAAAAGGACTTGGTGTATTTCAAGGCAAAATTCAGCTGATTCCCGGCGGTTGGGATTTAAAAGTGCCTCACATTGGCTGGAATTCATTGGATATCAAACAAAATGACGGACTGTTCCAAAACATTGCGCCGGAACCTTATGTTTATTTTGTACATTCGTATTATTTGAAAGCACAAGACAGAGAGATTGTTTCCGCTACCACCACATACGGAATTGAACTGGATGTAGCCATACATAAAGACAACGTGCATGCGGTGCAATTTCATCCTGAAAAAAGTGGTGTAAGAGGCATTGAAATGCTGGAAAATTTTGCATCACTTATCAAATAAAAGGAGGTACCCAGCCATGCATGCAAAAAGAATTATTCCGTGTCTGGATGTAAATAACGGAAGAGTAGTCAAAGGAACCAGTTTTGTAAATTTAAGAGATGCAGGAGACCCCGTAGAAGCGGCAATTGCTTATGACAAACAGGGTGCCGATGAATTGGTATTATTGGATATTACCGCTTCTCATGAAGGCCGTGGTACCATGCTGCATATTGTGCAGGAGGTTGCAAAACATATTTTTATTCCGTTTACCGTAGGCGGCGGAGTGCGTACCGTAGAGGATATCAATGCATTACTGCGTGCAGGTGCGGATAAAGTTTCTGTGAATACTGCGGCATGGAAAAATCCGCAGCTCATTCGTGAAGCTGCCAATCAATTTGGAAGCCAATGCATTGTTTGCGCCATTGATGCAAAACGCAGAGCAGAAGGCGGCTGGACAGTTGTCATCAACGGTGGACGTGAAGATACGGGAAAAGATGCCGTTGCATGGGCAATCCAGGCAGCCAAATTAGGAGCGGGAGAAATCTTGCTGACCAGTATGGATTGTGACGGACAAAAGACAGGATATGATTTGGAATTAACAAGAGCTGTATCCTGCAGAGTAAATATTCCTGTCATTGCGTCGGGCGGTGCAGGAACTATGGAGCATTTTTCTGATGCTTTCGAATTGGGCGAAGCAGATGCAGTGTTGGCAGCTTCCTTATTCCATTTTGGTGAAGTCACCATTCCTGAATTAAAAGATTATTTGCAAAAAAAAGACATTACAGTCAGAAAATCATAAAAATACCCGGGAATCATATTCCCGGTTTTTTTATTGATAGAAAAGAACATTTCTTTTTAGTAAATGATATTGGTGAATATATCCTATGGCAACAGCCTGCCGAATTTTGCTTTGCTTTCAGCGTTGAAAGTCTAGTGTGTTCCGTCTTCTTAGGGGAGCGCAAAAACTTTTCAAGAGTTCCATATTCATGATTTATTTTTGCAATTTTTGTTTTTCAAAAGTAATCAAATGCTTTTATCTTTATTGTTCTTTTATGTTTTTGTAAAGACCATACATGGAAGCGTATTTATGGGAATTTTCATATCAGGGGTTGTTCATATTTTGTACTAGCTGCGCATACCAATGGTAACAAGCGTAAAAGCGCAATTTTGGAGGTGCAGAATCAGTATGAGGTGGAAAACAAGAGCAATTGCAATGGTTGTGATCGTGGTGTTAATGGCTGTTTCGTTTGTAATACCGGTATCCGCTATTTCAGATGGGGAAGTGGCTGCTCCGTCTGCTATTTTAATGGAACCGAATACAGGCAAAATTTTATATGAAAAGAATGCAAATGAATTGCGTCCGTGTGCTTCTATTACCAAAGTAATGACTTTGTTATTGGTGATGGAAGCCATAGATTCGGGTAAAATCTCTTTGGATGACCAGGTAACTGCAAGTGCGCATGCGGCTTCCATGGGCGGTTCGGATATTTGGTTAAAAGAAGGAGAAACCATGTCTGTGAACGACTTAATCAAAGCAACAGTCATCATGAGTGCAAACGATGCTGCTGTTGTGTTGGCAGAACATGTATACGGAACAGAAGATGAATTTGTAAAACAGATGAATATTCGTGCAAAACAATTGGGTATGAATGATACCACATTTAAAAATTGCAACGGTCTGGATGAAGACGGTCATTTGACAACTGCCCATGATGTGGCACTGATGTCAGCAGAGTTAATCAAACACGAAAAAATCTTTGATTACACATTAACTTGGATGGATTACGTCAGAGACGGAGAAACTCAATTGGTAAATACCAATAAATTAATTCGCAGTTACAAAGGTATCACAGGATTAAAAACAGGTACCACCAGTCAGGCGGGCAGTTGTATTTCAGCTACGGCTAAGAGAGATAATTTGAGTCTTGTGGCAGTGGTATTGGGCTGTTCCACAACGGACGAACGGTTTACCTCCGCATCTACTTTGCTTGATTATGGATTTGCTAATTTTTCCTTTGCATCACTGCAAATGCCGGAGTTGGGAACCGTCCCCGTAACAAACGGAATACAGGGAGAAGTGCAGGCCGAATGTACTGCAACTGCTGAAGTATTAATTCCAAAGGGGAAAGAATCCGCAATTAAAAGTGAAGTGGAACTGAGTGAAGGGGTTCAGGCGCCGGTCGAACAGGGACAGTTGCTTGGTAAAGTGAAGTATGAACTGGATGGAGAAGTAATTGCAGAGTATGATATTACAGCAAAAAACAGTGTGAAAGAGCTTGATTTTGGTGCTTCTTTTATGATTTTATTAAGAAGTTTGTTCCATTGGTAAATCATGATATTTTAAAAGGAATGGAAGTATAAATTTATAAAAAGTGTTGAAATTCTATTGCAAACAATATCGGTTTATTGTAAAATAATAACGAAAGAATGGGAACGCATAGGAGGATAAAAGATGTCCATACAAGTAGATTTGAAACATTTAAACGGGTTTGTACGAAATGAGGAGATGGAAGGAATTGCTCCTCAGGTTAAGACGGCACATCATATGCTGCATAACGGTACAGGTATGGGGAATGATTATATCGGCTGGCTGGCTTTGCCGACAAACTATGATAAAGAAGAGTTTGAAAGGATTCAGAAAGCGGCAAAACAAATTCAATCTGATACGGATATTTTGATTGTCATTGGAATCGGCGGTTCTTATTTGGGGGCAAGGGCAGCAATAGAATTTTTAAAATCACAAAATTACAATGTTCTTCCAAAACAAACTCCCGATATTTATTTTGCAGGCAATACCATCAGTTCTGCATCTTTAACTGAATTATTGACAATCTGTAAAGGCAAACGCGTTTCCATTAACATGATTTCAAAGTCCGGTACCACAACAGAACCGGCCATTGCCTTTCGTGTATTCAAAGATTTTTTGGAAAAAGAATATGGGAAAGAAGAAGCCCAAAAACGTATTTATTGCACAACAGATAAAGCAAAAGGTACGTTGAAACAACTTGCAGATACAGAAGGCTATCAAACATTTGTGGTTCCCGACGATGTCGGAGGACGTTTTTCCGTATTAACAGCAGTAGGGTTATTACCCATTGCTGTTTGCGGAGCAGACATCACAGCGTTAATGCAAGGCGCTGCAGATGCACAGAAGGAATATTGCAATGAGAATCTTGCGGAAAATCCTTGTTACCAATATGCGGCTGCCAGAAATGTATTGTATCGAAAAGGGAAAGAGATTGAACTGCTGGTCAGTTATGAGCCTTGTTATACCATGATGTGCGAGTGGTGGAAACAATTGTACGGAGAAAGTGAAGGCAAGGATCAAAAAGGAATTTTTCCGGCATCCGTAACGTTTTCCACAGATTTACACTCTATGGGCCAATACATACAAGATGGAAAACGCACACTTTTTGAAACTGTTGTATTGTTTGATAAGCCAAAGTATGATATATTAATAGAGAACAGTCCCGAAGATGTGGATGGATTGAATTTTCTACAAGGCAAATCGGTTTCTTATGTCAACCGAAAAGCATTTGAAGGAACAGTATTGGCGCATCATGACGGCGGTGTTCCCAATATTGTGGTTCATGTTCCGGATTTTTCAGAGTACTCTTTGGGATATCTGATTTATTTCTTTGAAAAAGCATGCGCAATTTCCGGTTATTTACTGGGTGTAAATCCATTTAATCAGCCGGGTGTGGAAAGCTATAAAAAGAATATGTTTGCTTTGCTTGGCAAGCCCGGGTATGAACAGGAAAAAGAGCAGCTGGAAGCCAGATTAAAGCAATAAGAAGTTCAATATGCCGGTCGTATCCACTTTTTGTGGAAAAATATAAAATGTTTTGGGGAGGAGTTTCGTCATGATAACTCTAATTATTGGTAAAAAAGGTTCAGGAAAAACAAAAAAATTAATTGACGCTGCAAACAATGCCATTGAAAACACAAACGGAAACGTTGTTGTAATCGAGAAGGAATCTCATCTTACTTTGGATATCTCCCATCAAGCAAGATTAGTTGCTCTTGAGCCATACGGCATTCATGGCTGTACTGCATTCTACGGTTTTGTAAGCGGTATTTGTGCAGGCAACTATGATGTAAAAGAAATTTTTATTGATTCTACTTTAAAAGCAGTTGACGTACAAGATTTAGAATGCTTTATTAAAAAATTGGATAAATTGGCTGCTTTTGCCGAGACCAAGATTACATTGTCTGTTTCCATGGATGAGTCTGAACTTCCTGCAGGCGTAAAAGATATTGTAACTTGTATCTAATTCAGATAGATATATAAAAGCTGCTGCCGCTGCATTTACGGCGGCAGCTTTCTTATATACGGTATGAATATGCCATATAGGGAAAGTATAAAAAGTGAACGGCTTTGTACTGCATCATTTCGTATAAAATTTCTTGTTGACAAAGCTGCTGCAAATGGCTATAATATTTTAGTAAAGCGCAAGAGGTGTTAACTATGCTGCTTGATTTAAAAAAATTGTTTGAAAATGAAGAGGAGTGCATTCCTTTTCAGTTTGAGCTGGATTTATCGGACACGGAAATAAGCGGTGTATATCCGTTTGTTTCTCCGGTGCAAATCCGTGGTAGTGTGCAAAATACAGCACAAACCGTTTATATGACGGCAGAAGCTGATTTTGATTTTTCCATTCCTTGTGACCGTTGTGCCGAGGATATTCAAACACATTATCACAATTCGTTCAGTCATTCTCTTGTCATGGAGATGAATGAAGAAGACCAAGATACCTACATTCTGGCAGAAGATGGTAAGTTGGATTTGGACGAGCTTTTCAGAGCAGATATTTTATTGGCTTTACCTACAAAATATCTATGTAAAGAAGATTGCAAAGGTTTATGCCCAGTTTGCGGCATGAATCTAAACAACAGCAGTTGTCAATGTAATAAGCGTCAGATTGATCCTCGTTTGGAGGTTCTGAAACAACTGATAGATTAGTTTTAATTTATATAAGGAGGTGCTGAACATGGCGGTACCAAAGAGCAAATTATCCAGTGCAAGAAAAAATAGCAGACGTTCCAGCGTTTGGAAAATGAGTGCTCCAACTCTTGTTCATTGCCCAAAATGCGGTGAGTACAAAACACCTCACGTTGTTTGCGGCAGTTGTGGTTTTTACAACGGCAGAGAAGTAATTAAAAAAGAGGCTTAATCAGAAAATTAGTGTCTTTTTTATTTCTAAAAATTTAAGAGAAGGAGAAATCCTTCTCTTATTTTTTTGCTTAAAATACATTGTCATCCATGGGAGGTGATTCAAAATGTCAGTTGTAATCAAAGGAATAGAACCCGACAGTCCTGCTCAGCGTGCAGGAATTCAGGCAGGCGAAATTCTGGTTTCTTTAAATGGGCATGATATTATTGATATTTTGGATTACCGTTTTTATGAAACCAATGCCCATTTGGAAATTAAGCTTTCCGATGTTACAGGTCAAACACGTATTGTTTCCATGAAAAAGGGCCAATATCAATCCATTGGTTTGGAATTTGAAACATATTTGATGGATAAGCAACATTCCTGCCGCTGCAAATGTGTGTTTTGTTTTATTGACCAAATGCCAAAGGGTATGAGAGAAAGCTTATACTTTAAAGATGATGATTCCCGTCTGTCGTTTTTATTTGGTAATTATGTGACGCTAACCAATTTGAAAGAAAAAGATGTACAGCGTATCATTGATATGAAAATCAGTCCCATTAATGTGTCTGTGCATACAACCAATCCGGAATTAAGGGTAAAAATGATGGGAAACCGATTTGCGGGTCAGGTACTTGAAATCTTGCCCAGACTGGCAAATGCGGGTATCCAGCTCAACTGTCAGCTGGTGTTGTGTCCGGGCATCAATGACGGGGCAGAGTTGGAGCGCAGTTTGACCGACCTTGGCAAATTAGCGCCTGCACTGCAAAGTATTGCCTTGGTACCTGTTGGCGTTACCAAATACAGAGAAGGGTTATACCCTTTACGTCCTTATACAAAAGAAGAGGCAGGTCAAACCATTGATATCATTGACCGTTTTGGAAATCAGTTTGAACAGGAATATGGCAGTCGTATTGCATATGCTTCCGATGAATTTTATTTAACAGCGGAAAGACCGATTCCGAATCCGGAATTTTACGGAGATTTTTCTCAAATAGAAAGTGGAGTCGGTGCAATGGCATGCTTGAAAGATGAGTTTTTATATGCATTGGAAGAGCGTTTGGACGGTCAGGAAACCATTGAAATTCCGAAAAGGCATATTACATTGGCCACAGGTGTTGCGGCTTATCCGTTTCTGAATGAATTACTTGACGAAGTGCGGATAAAATGTAATAATTTAACTTGTAATGTAGTGCCGATTATCAACCATTTTTTTGGAGAAACTATAACAGTAGCAGGACTTATGACCGGCACAGATATTTTATCTCAGCTAAAAGAAAAAACGCTGGGAGACGAGTTATTACTGCCGGAAGTAATTTTGCGGCATAATACAAATATACTGTTAGATGACATTACCCTTGATGATATCAGTAATCAACTGCAGATACCCATTAAGACGGTTATGAATGACGGACAGCATTTGTTACATGCTGTTCTGGGGGAGTGAAACAATGTCTAAACCGATTGTTGCCATAGTAGGCAGACCAAATGTAGGCAAGTCTACCTTATTTAATAAATTAATTGGGCAGAGACTTTCTATTGTAGATGATACGCCCGGTGTTACAAGAGACCGCATTTACGGAGAATGCGAGTGGGAAAACAGAGTAATATCCTTGGTAGATACCGGCGGTATTGAGCCGATGTCTCAAGATGTTATTTTATCTCAAATGAGAACACAGGCACAAATAGCCATTGACGGAGCCGATGTCATTATTATGGTAACAGACGTACGCAGCGGAGTGGTTGCAACGGACGAAGAAGTTGCCATTATGTTGAAAAAAAGCGGCAGACCTGTCATATTGGCTGTGAATAAATGTGACAATGTTGGCGATGTTCCGCCCGAATTTTATGAATTTTATAATTTGGGTTTGGGTGACCCGATTGCAGTTTCCTCTGTTCATGGACATGGCACGGGAGATTTGTTGGACAGAGTCATGGAATTGGTTCCACAGGAGCAGGAAGAGGAAGACGACGGGGAAGAAATTAAGGTTGCCATTATAGGTAAGCCAAATGTAGGTAAATCTTCTTTGGTGAATAAAATATCAGGTCAGCAGCGCTGCATCGTTTCCAATATTGCTGGAACAACACGCGACGCCATTGATACGGCTGTGGAAAATCAGCATGGCAAGTTCATTTTGATTGATACAGCAGGATTGCGCCGTCAAAGCAAAGTCCATAAAATGGATGATAACATTGAACGTTACAGTATTATACGGGCGCAAATGGCTATTGAACGTTCTGATGTTTGTGTTATTATGATAGATGCCACAGAAGGATTTACGGAACAAGATTCCAAAGTAGCCGGATTGGCGCATGAGGCCGGAAAAGGCTGCGTTATCGTAGTAAATAAATGGGATGCCGTAGAAAAAGACGATAAAACCATGCAAGAATACCGTAAAAAACTTGAAGTGGATTTTTCTTTTATGTCTTATGCTCCGTTTGTATTTATATCAGCCCATACAGGTCAAAGAATTGACCGATTGTTTGAGTTGATTAAGCTTGTGGCAAATTCCAATGCAATGCGGATTACCACAGGTACGTTAAATGATATTTTGGCACAAGCAACCGCACGTGTACAACCACCTACAGATAAAGGCAAACGTCTGAAGATTTACTATATGACGCAAGCAAGTACCAAACCGCCGACCTTTATTTGTTTTGTAAACGATGCGGAGTTATTTCATTTTTCCTATCAACGTTATTTGGAAAACAGAATTAGGGAAACCTTTGGTTTGGAAGGTACCCCTGTTCGATTTATCATCCGCGAACGCGGCGATAAATAGGAGGGCACAATGCTGGAATTGTTTCAAACGTTTGCGTTGCCTGTGTTAGCAATTATGATTGTATCGTATTTGTTGGGCAGCATCAGTTTTTCCATTATCTTTACAAAAATGTTCAGTAAAGAAGATATCCGTACCATGGGAAGCGGCAATGCGGGTACTACAAATGTACTGCGCTCTGTTGGTAAGCGTGCGGCCATATTAACCTTTGTTTTTGATATACTTAAGTGTGTTATTTCTGTATTGTTAGCCAAATATATACTGGAATATATTTGTGCAGCCAGCAATGCACCTTTCTACATAGTAAATTACGGCATTTATTTGGCTGGATTTTGCTGCTCTATTGGTCACATGTATCCAATCTTTTTCAAATTTAAGGGCGGCAAAGGGGTCGTTACGGTGGCAACCATGGCAGCCTTGGCTGACTGGCGTGTCTTTTTGGCAGTCATAGGTTTGTTTATTGTTGTGTTTGCTATTTGGAGAATGGTATCGCTTGGTTCTGTAATAGCGGCCGGTACTTATCCGATTGCTACATTTTTTGTTACCTTTTTTACCGATTACTATCATGGTGGAATTGTGTCCTTAAAATATGTGCTGATTGTTACTGCAATTACTGCATTGATGGGCGGCATTGTTATTTTTAAACACAGAGGCAATATTGTTCGTATTATGAACGGTAATGAAAAAAAATTATTTGGAAATAAAGAAAAAGTTTAAATATGAAAAAAACATCCAATGCTTAGCATTGGATGTTTTTATTTCTGAATAATAATAAAAAAAGAAGCCGTAAGGCTTCTCTTTTGTTCTCGTTTCGCTTTTATGTGTCAATCAGACATTAAACTGCTGCGGAACCGGATACTGCACGAGTAACTTTGCCGGAACGCAAGCAACGGGTGCAGGCATAAATACGCTTATTGGAACCGTTAACAACTGCTCTTACACGTTTAATGTTTGGTTTCCATGTTCTGTTGGAACGTCTGTGAGAGTGGGAAACCTTAATACCGAAAGCTACATCTTTGCCGCAAATTTCACATTTTGCCATGTATCTGCACCTCCTTTAAAAGGGCTATTTTTCATTACAACGTTAGTATTCTATCAAATTCACGCAAAAATTGCAAGTGTTTTTCCTATATTCTTTCATATAGGTTCTGCTGTCATTAAAAAAGTGTCATAAAATAGTGAGTAATCTTTACATTTTATGTAAGATGTAAAGAGCACCAGTATTGTGTTTTTGTCAATAATATATTATAATACTATGATACAAAGGAGTGTGTACAAATTTGATCATAAGTGTATTATTGAATCACTCGTTAAGTTCATCCGACAAATTAAGTCTGATTATTCCGCAAATTATTGCAGTATTAATCATTCTGTTTTTAATTTTGCCTTTGCATGAGCTGGCCCATGGATGGGTTGCTTACAAATTTGGGGACCGCACCGCAAAAAATGCAGGAAGATTAACTTTTAACCCATTGGTTAGCATTGACCCGTGGGGTGCGCTCATGATTTTATTGTTTGGTTTCGGCTGGGCACGTCCGGTTCCGGTGAATCCAAATAATTTCAAAAACCCGAGGGTAGGTATGGCGGTTACAGCCGCGGCAGGCCCTATTTCTAACTTTTTGGCGGCCTTGATAGGTGCATTTATTTATGTATCTGTTTTGGTGGGTTCAGGATTCAGTGTATCTCAGTTGAGTTTTGGTATGGAATTGCTATGGACATTTATTGCTATTAATATTTCCTTGGCTGTGTTTAACTTAATCCCAATTCCGCCGCTGGACGGTTCTAAAATTTTAGCATCTTTTTTACCGCAGAGACTTATGGAACAATTTTACCGTTATCAAGGTGTATTTATCTTAGTTTTATATGCACTTATGTTTACAGGCGCGTTAAGCGGTCCGTTAAGCTACATTCAAAATGCCTGTGCTGACGGAATTCTGTGGCTTGCACAATTGCCGTTCCATTTAGCCGGCGCGTTATAATTGGAGAAATTATGGAAAAACTATCCTATAAACTGCCCTCTTTTGAAGGGCCGCTGGATTTATTATTATATTTACTTTCCAAACATAAACTGGATATTTGTGACATTCCGATTGCAGAATTGTTGGAACAATACATGATGCATATGGAAGAAATGAAGCAGCAGGATATGGAGATAGAAAGTGAGTTTTTAACGATGGCGGCCAGATTGGTTCATATGAAAACCATATCTTTGCTTCCGAAACATGAAGAGTTAGAAGAGTTGCAGGATGAGCTGGTAACGCAATTGCTGGATTATCAGCAATGTAAACGGATGGCTCAGATAGTAAAAGACCGTTTGGAGTTAGGAACATTTGTCAGAGCGCAAATGAAGCTGAAAAAAGATTTAACCTACCGTGGACATCACGATACGGGGGAATTGTTGACAGCATATCAAACTGCAGTAGGAAAGGGAAAACGTTTTTTGCCGCCGCCTATGGAATCTTTTTCAGCCATCGTTGCAACGCCTACCGTGTCCGTAGCCTCTGGAATGATTCATGTGCTGCGCTGTTTATGGAAAGAGCATGAAGTACCTTATACAAAAGTATTTGAACAAGCGGAGAGCAAGTCTCAAATGGTGGCAACCTTTTTGGCAGTGCTGGAGCTGGTAAAAGGAAAACGAGTTCGTGTAGAGGACGAAAACGGAAGCTCTAAATTAGTGTTATTGGACGGTGGTGAACGGAATTGGAAACGCAAACACAAAAAGGTGCAATAGAAGCGATTATTTTTGCAAGCGGGGAACCAATTCCGCTGGAGAAAATTGCCGCAGCTATGGAGCTGGGTAAAACAGAAACAAAAGCACTGGTAGCGGCTGTTATGGAAGAGTTTAATCAAATGCATAGCGGCATACAAATCATTCAAATCAATGACAGTTACCAAATGTGTACCAAAGCCGAATTTGAATCTCACATTCGTTTGGCTTTAGAATTAAAAAATAACACACCGCTGTCTGCAGCAGCATTGGAAGTATTGGCTATTGTTGCATACCACCAGCCGGTAACCAAAGCTTTTTTGGAACAAGTACGCGGTGTGGACAGTTCCAGTGTATTAAACGGTTTATTTGCAAAAGGTCTGGTAGAAGAAAGAGGCAGACTGGAATTGCCCGGACGTCCGCTTTTATATGGTACCACACAAAATTTCTTAAGGTGCATGGGGCTTTCTTCTTTGGAAGAGCTGCCTGAGGTGCCCGACCCAAAGGATACTGACGAACAGGCAAATGAAAACGATGCTGCTGATGCGGCAGATGACAAGCAATTAAAACTGGAAGATGTATAAACTGTAAGAAGAAAAGGGGGTGAGGCCACATATGATTGCACTCATTGTTTCGCTTTCGGTCATCGGAGGTATTTTTCTGATTTTTGCAATTGTATTGGCTTGCCCTGTAATTGTAGATATACAGTTTAAAGACAGCTTTGTTGTAAAAATAAAAATATTGGGTATCCCGATTACGGTTTTTCCTCAAAAAGAAAAGCCGCAGTCGGAAGAACAAAAGGTGAAAAAAAAGAAAAAGAAAAAACCTGAAGAAGAAAAAGAAAAAACAGGTAAATTTTCTAAAATTAAGGGTATACTAGAAAGCAAAGGTCTGTCGGGATTACTGGATTTTTTCAAAGAGCTGGCGGGCGTTGCGGCAGGAACAGGGAAGAAGCTGTTTTCGCATTTGGTGATTTATCAGCTCTTGGTTGATATTGCAATTTCCAACGAAGATGCAGCCAAAACTGCCATTCAATACGGACAGGCTTGTGCGGTTGTATATCCTGCCATGAGTATGATAACGACTGTGGCAAAATGCAAGCAATCTCATGTCTGCGTCATAGCAGACTTTGATGATAAAAAAACGAAAGCAGATTTTCGCTTAAAAGCAGGTATGCGTCCGATTTTTGTGTTAACAGCGGGAATCAGCGGGCTAATTCGATTGATAAAAGTATACCGCAGGCATACGGCGGACTTACCAAAAACAACATCTAAAGGAGCGTAATGATTATGGGAAATCATCCAATTGACGGCATGCTTGGAACAACTATGGAAAAAATTAAAGAAATGGTAGACGTAGATTCCGTAATCGGAAAACCGATTACAACACCGGACGGTACTACCGTGATTCCAATTTCAAAAGTCAGCTACGGATTTGCGTCCGGAGGTTCAGACTTTCCGGCAAAATCTCAGCCGGCAAAAGATTTCTTCGGCGGTGGCGCAGGCGCGGGTATTACCATTACTCCAATTGCATTTTTATCTATTTGCAACGGTGATGTAAAACTCATTCAAGTAGAACCGTTTGAAGGTTCTGCTGACCGTATCATTCAGATGGTACCGGATGTGGTGGATAAAATCTCTGAAACGTTCAGCAAGAAAAAAGAAGAGAGAGCTGCAAAAAAGGAAGAGAAAAAAGCAGCAAAAGAACTTGAAAAATTAAAAGAAAAAGAAGAATAAAAATACGTTGACTCATACTCGGTTAACCGCTTGCATATAGTTATGCTATTGGCAGGTGGTTTTCTTTGTTTAAAAAATGTGTTAGTGTATTATGTGTTGCATTGATTGCGGCAGCAAGTTTTGTGTTGCCGGTTCATGCACAAGAAGGCTCTGTTTCCGTGTCAGCGCAGGCTGCGGTTGTCATAAATGCGGACAATGGTCAGGTGCTGTATGCCAAAAATGCAGAGAATCAGCAGGCAATGGCAAGCACCACAAAAATTATGACGGCGCTTTTGACCTTAGAAGAGGCTGCGAAAGAGAATAAAATTGTAACCATAAGCGAACAGGTTGCTGCGGTAGAAGGTTCTTCCATGTATTTAAATGCGGGTGACCGGCTATCTTTAAAGGATTTGGCAATCGGCATGTTAACGGTTTCAGGTAATGATGCTGCATACGGCGCCGCTGTTGCCATCGGCGGTTCGGAAGAAGAATTTGCAAAATTGATGAATGCCAGAGCAAAAGAATTGGGTATGGAACATACCAATTTTGTGACGGCGTCCGGGTTAGATGCAGATGAACATTATTCCACCGCGTTGGATATGGCAAAGCTGGGAGCAGCAGCCATTCAAAATGAGGATTTTTTAGCTATTTGCTCCAAAACGCAAAGTACGGCTACATTTGTAAATCCTCCTCGGACACAGAGTTACTCCAATCATAATAAATTACTCAAACTATATCAGGGTTGTATTGGCATTAAAACAGGGTTTACCAAAAAGGCGGGAAGATGTTTGGTTTCCGCAGCAGAGCGCGACGGTGTCCGTTTGGTAGCCGTAACCTTAAATGCGCCTGACGATTGGAACGACCATATCAAACTATTCGACTATGGTTTTTCTCAGTTATCCAGCATCCGTATGGATGAGTCCAATACAACCTTTACGGTCGATGTGGTTGGCGGTACGTCGGACCAAATAGAAGTAACAGGCAGTGACGGCGGCAGTGTTGTGGTAAGTGCTGCTGATAAAGATAAAGTGGAACGTATTGTATTGCTGCCAAACTTTACGTATGCTCCGTTTCCGCAAGGAACACAATTGGGAAAAATCTCTTATCAGCTCAATGGCGAAGAGATTGGCTCGGTTCCGTTGGTTACAACGGCAGCGGTAGAGCAACAGACAGTGGAGCAGGGGATATTTCAAAAAATAGGAGATTTCTTTAGAAATCTGTTTGGATAAGAAAGAAAAAGGTGAAAGAAAATGGCAAAAGATGTTAGGCTGCAAAAAATGCTTGCGGACTGCGGGGTTGCCTCACGCAGAAAAGCAGAGGAAATGATTGCAAACGGTCGTGTGAAAGTAAACGGAAGAGTTGCTAAAATAGGCGATAAAGTAGATACGAAAAAAGATAAGATTACGGTAGATAATAAAACGGTAGTCAGCAGTGTGCGCAGTGTATATTACATGCTGCATAAACCAAGAGGATTTATTACAACCATGAGCGATGAAATGGGGCGTAAGTGTGTTGCGGAATTGGTTGCGGATATTCCGGAACGTATTTATCCGGTTGGAAGATTGGACCGTGATTCCGAAGGTATGCTGCTGATGACCAATGACGGAGACTTTGCAAATGCCATGACGCATCCGTCCATGCATATTCCAAAAACATATCGAGTTACCGTACGTCCTTCCATTACGGAAGACCAAATCACAGAGATGACTGTTGGTATGATGATTGACGGCAAAAAGACGGCACCTGCGCAAGTGAATGTCATTTCGCAGGAGCCCGGACGAGTGGTGCTTGAAATTATTTTATATGAAGGCAGAAACCGCCAAATTCGCAATATGTGCGAACAATTGGGATTAGAAGTGGCACGGTTAAAACGGGTTGCCTGTGGACCGGTAAAGTTGGGTATGCTGCAGCCGGGAGAATATCGCCGTTTGACGGCTGAAGAAGTAAAGAAACTAAATACAGCGGCAAAATCCAATAAAAATGCAGGAATAGAAAGCAGGGACGGTCATGATAACCGTAAAACCTATCGAAGATAACATACGTAAGGAGCAGTTGCTTTCCAAATATCATTGCTCTGCAGACGACAGCACTATCTTGGTAATGAAAGACGGGGTATGTGAGCTTGGCTATGCAGCGATAGATTTGATACAAGGAAAATTGCTGATACGTAATATTTTCCTGACAAACGGCTCAGTACAGGAGCTCAATGCGGAAAATAAAATTTATATCGATTTTCTCATGCGTGCTGCGGCATCGTATGGAGCCAATCACGGTGCGTATCAAATGGAAAACTGTGTGGAGGAACTGCATTCATTTTTTGTATCCAAAGGGTTTGTTTTGGAACATGGAATATGTACCATTCCAATCAGCAAAATTGTACACGTTTGCAATCCGCATCATACCTAAAAGAAAGACCGAAAGAAGTTTCTTTTGGTCTTTTCTTGCCTTTTCCGCTTTGTATAGTTGCAATTGATTTTTAAAAATGATAAAATAATCATACTATTCTATCACAAAAATCTTATACTTCTTAAGTTTTAGCAAAAGTTGGGATGATTATTTTGATCAAAAGCATGACAGGCTATGGTCGGTATGAACAAACCATTGACGGTTGGTTGATTGGTGTAGAAGTAAAATCGGTCAATCATCGTTATTTGGAATATACCGCCAGATTTCCGAAAGGTTACGGCTTTTTAGAAAATAAATTAAAATCTTTTGTGCAGCATAAAATTGCAAGAGGCAAAGTAGATGTTACCGTAACCATAGAACATGTTTGCGATACACAATTAACCGTACAGGTCAATGAATCTCTGGCGAGAGGTTATGTACAGGCTTTGAAAACATTGGCTCAGCAGTATCATTTAAATCAGGAGATTGATGCGGTTTCCATTGCCAATTATCCTGATGTTCTGACAGTGTATAAGGAACAAGAAGATGAAGAAGTACTGTGGAATGCAGTACAGCAAGTATCTGAAACAGCTTTTTGTCATATGCTTGAAATGCGTGAGCAGGAAGGTGCTAATTTAAAACAGGACTTGCTAAGGCGTGCAGATGATATTGACCGTATGGTAAAAGAAATTGAAATGCGTTCTCCGCAAACAGTAGAAGAATATAAACAACGTTTGCAGGCAAGAATGAAAGAATTGTTTGCAGATTCGGAATATAACGAATCCCGTCTATATACAGAGTTGATACTGTTTACGGATAAAGTATCTGTTGCAGAGGAAACCGTCCGGCTGCGCAGTCATATTGGTCAACTGAAAACCATGTTGGAATCCAAAGAAGCTGTTGGCAGAAAATTAGATTTTTTGGCACAGGAGATGAACCGAGAGGCAAATACCATTGGTTCCAAAGCAATGGATGCGCAAATTGCTTATATGGTGGTAGATATTAAAGCGGAAGTAGAAAAAATAAGAGAACAAATTCAGAACATAGAGTAGCCTTTTTACAGGCAGGAGGAATTAACAATGAAGTTAATTAATATTGGCTTTGGAAATATGGTTTCAGCCAATCGTTTGGTTGCAATTGTCAGTCCGGAGTCTGCGCCGATTAAGCGTATTATTCAAGATGCAAAAGAGCGTGGTTCTTTAATTGACGCAACGTATGGTCGTCGTACCAGAGCTGTGATTGTAACAGACAGCGACCATGTAATTCTTTCTGCTGTTCAGCCGGAAACGGTAGCAAACAGATTAAATGATCGAGATGAAGATTTAGCCGGCGATGAGGAGTTGGATGACGATGAATAATAATGGATTACTTCTGATTTTTTCAGGCCCTTCCGGCGCCGGTAAAGGCACTGTGTTAAAAGAACTGTTAAATGGCAATGATAATATGAAATTGTCTGTTTCAGCAACGACCCGTACGCCTCGTGAAGGTGAATGCCATGGTGTACATTACTTTTTTATGACCAAAGAAGAATTTGAAGAGCAAATTGCCAACGGACAAATGCTGGAACATGCGGAATATTGCGGAAAGTATTACGGAACGCCAAGCTCTCAAATTATGGATTGGATTGAAGAGGGCAGAGACGTAGTGTTGGAAATCGAAGTGCAGGGAGCACGACAGATTAAAGAAAAACGCCCTGACTGCGTCAGCATATTTGTATTGCCGCCTTCCCTTGAAGAACTGGAAAAACGACTGCGTTATCGCAATACAGAAGATGAAGAAACCATTAAAAAACGGTTGGCTGTTGCTCGCCAAGAGATGGAAACCGCAAGAGATTACGATTATGTGATTGTAAATGATACCATTGAGCATACAGTAGAACAAATTAATAAAATTATTGCAGCAGAAAAATTGAAAGTTTCACGTGCAAAATCAAATATAGAAAGGGTACTGAACAATGATTAAACCAAATATGAAATTAAGTAATAATACAACTGTAAGCTATTATTCTTTGGTAGTTGCAATTGCAAAACGAGCAAGAGAGATTGCGGCAGAAGCAGAATTGAAGGGTGAAATTCTGGTTGAAAAGCCGGTAGACTTAGCAGTCAATGAATATATAGAGGGCGCTTTTAGAATTGTAGAACCAAAAGAGTGCTCAGGAAAACAAGATTTAGAATACATGGAAGCAAATGAAGCAATGGAAGATGATATGTCTGTCAATGCAGAAGCATTTCCATCCGGTCATGTAACTCTGTAAAGAGTGTAATTAAGAGGTGTGTCTATGGCAATGGTAACTGTGGCAAAGGTTGCAGTCGAAAATACCACATACCAATTTGATAAAGCATTTGATTACCTTGTGCCGCAGCATCTGTTAAAACAGGCAAAAGAAGGCTGCAGGGTAATGGTTCCTTTTGGCTTTTCCAACAGTTGTCGGCAAGGTGTGATACTTGCGTTGGAACAGACAGAGGATGATGAAAAACGAAAGTCTGTTGTAACGGTGCTCGATGAAGCACCGTTTTTCACATCTGAACTTCTGAATATGGTTACTTGGCTGAAAGAACGCTATTTTTGTACCTTATATGATGCTGTAAAACTATTGCTGCCAACCGGTTTGAATATGAAGTTAAAAACCGTATATTCTTTGGCGGTACCGCTTACAGAAATACAGCAGTTATGTACGGAAGAAGAGTTACATTTGCTCACATTTTTGTCCCATGTAGGTTCAGCGGATGCAGAGTTGCTCAAAAAAACGCCGGAACTGCTGCAAAATCCCAAATTGCCGGAACAATTGGTGAAAAAGGGATGGCTTCATAAAGCACAGGAAGCAGTACGGCAAATCAATGACGCTACGCAGAAAATGGTGCGATTAACCGAGCGATATCGTGATGGAATACAAATTCCAAAGTTGACTGCAAAGCAAAAAGATGTCTACCACACCTTATGTGATATCGGCACTGCTTCTGTGAAAGAAATATGCTATTTTACAGGTGTTACAACAGCAGTGGTACAGAATTTGGTAAAGCGTGGTGTTGCTGAGTTTTACGATATAGAAATATTCCGTAATCCATATGAAGCAATCGAAGCACCGAAAGATACTCAGGCAATTACGTTGTCCAATGAGCAACAAACTGCATTTAACCATTTAAAACAGCAGTACGAAACGGGAAAGAGCGGTGTTTCACTGCTTTACGGTGTTACGGGCAGTGGAAAAACCCTTGTGTTTATGAAGCTGATTGATGAAGTGTATCAACAGGGAAAAGGTGTTATCGTTATGGTGCCGGAAATTTCTCTCACGCCACAGACCATCGGCCGTTTCCACAAACGGTACGGCAACCGAGTAGCTGTATTCCACAGCGCACTTTCTATGGGTGAACGGTTGGATGAATGGAAGCGAGTAAAAAATGGGCAAGCTCTGATTGCGGTAGGTACCCGTTCCGCTGTATTTGCCCCATTTGAACATCTTGGTTTAATTATTATGGATGAGGAACAGGAATATACCTATAAGTCGGAATCTTCTCCGCGGTATCATGCACGGGAAGTTGCAAAATATCGTTGTGCATACCATAATGCTTTATTGGTGTTGGCTTCCGCCACTCCTTCTTTAGAGAGTTACTTTATGGCTGAAAACGGCAGATATTCTTTGGAGTCCTTGCCGCATCGCTATGGAGATGCAAAGCTGCCGGAAGTCATTATTGCGGATATGAACGAGCAGTTGTCCACCGGCAATACAACAGCGTTCAGCAATGAGCTGATACAGGCGCTTGAAGAAAACCTGGAACGAAAAGAACAGTCTATTTTGCTGCTCAATCGCAGAGGGTATCACACCTTTGTTTCCTGTAAACATTGCGGAGAGGTGGTCACTTGTCCAAGCTGCAGCATTTCTTTGACATATCATAGCGCAAACAATCGGCTGATGTGTCATTACTGCGGCTATTCTGTTCCTTTTACGAAAGAATGTCCCGGTTGCCACGAACCGGAAGTACGTTATACCGGTTCGGGAACGCAAAAGGCGGAAGAAGAATTATGCACATTATTTCCCAAAGCACGTATTCTGAGATTGGATGCAGATTCCACCATGCGCAGGCATGCGTATGAAACCAAAATGAAAGCATTTTCCAATGGGGAATATGACATCATTATCGGCACGCAAATGGTTGCAAAAGGATTGGATTTTGAGAACGTCACGCTGGTAGGTGTGCTTTCTGCTGACCAAGTTTTGTACAGCGATGATTTCCGCAGCAATGAACGCGGTTTTGATTTGATGACTCAAGTAGTGGGGCGTTCGGGACGAGGTACGAAAAGGGGAAGAGCAATCATACAAACGTATACGCCGGAGAATCCTGTCATTGCACTTGCGTCGCATCAGGACTATGTTCATTTTTATCAACAGGAGATTTTGTTCCGCAAAGCAATGCTTTATCCGCCGTTTGCAGATATTGTCGTAATTGGTTTTGTAGGAGAACAGGAGTCCAAGGTTGCAAAAGCCAGTCAATTATTTTTAGAAATGCTGAGTCATTTGGCATCAAAAGAATATAGTGAACTGCCGATTCGTGCATTGCGTCCTACGCCGGCGCAAGTAGCTAAAGTAAGCAATAAATATCGGTATAAACTGATGATAAAATGTAAAAATAATCTAACATTCAGGACGATGCTTTCCCGTTTGCTTGTGGCATGCGGAAAAGAAAAAGCATTTGCTGGGGTTACGGTTTACGCGGACAGCAATCCTGATATGATTTAAAAGGAGTAAAGAGAACATATGGCTATCAGAGAGATTGTAATAGAGGGCGACGATATTTTAACAAAAGTATGCCGTCCTGTTGAAAAATTTGACGAAAAACTTGGAATTTTATTGGATGACATGAGAGAAACTATGGTTGATGCTGACGGTGTTGGTCTTGCAGCACCACAAATCGGTATATTACGCCGTGTTGTGGTAATCGATATCGGCGAAGGCTTGGTAGAACTGGTAAATCCAGAGATTATCTATGAAGAAGGAGAACAAGAAATGCAGGAAGGTTGTCTTTCTTGTCCCGGTGTATATGGTATGACAAAACGGCCTGCAAAAGTCAGAGTGTCTGCTCAAAACAGAAACGGAGAGCGTTTTGAATTTGAAGCGGAAGAATTGTTTGCAGTAGCTTGCTGTCATGAAATTGACCATTTAAACGGCATTTTGTTCCGTGAACATGTGGTGCGTATGGTTGCGGAGGATGGTCATACATTACCGTAAATTGATGTATGATTTGTGTAAAAAATACAAAAATAATAAGGGTGACAACTATGCGTATCATTTTTATGGGAACTCCGGATTTTGCGGTACCTTGTTTACAAAAATTAATTGATGCAGGCCATGACATTTGCGGTGTATTTACGCAGCCTGACAAACCAAAAGGAAGAGGATATACACTCATGCCGCCTCCTGTCAAAGAATTGGCGTTGCAGCACGGATTGACGGTATATCAGCCAACTACTTTGCGTGACGATGAAGTACAGCAGCTGATAGCAGACTTACAGCCGGAATTGATTGTGGTTGTAGCATATGGGAAATTACTTTCAAAAGCAGTATTGGATATTCCTCCAAGAGGCTGTGTGAACGTACATGGCTCTTTACTGCCAAAATACCGCGGTGCGGCGCCCATTCAGTGGACCGTATTAAACGGCGATGCAATTGCGGGCGTAACCACAATGTTTATGGGTGAAGGCTTAGACACAGGCGATATGCTGCTGAAAGCAGAAACACCTGTGGGAGAAAATGAAACTTCAGGCGAATTGTTTGAGCGCCTATGCCATTTAGGTGCAGATTTGCTTATAGATACCATAGAAGCTTTAAAAGATGAAACGATAACGCCAATTCCTCAAAACGAGGAAGAGGCGAGCTATGCAAGTATGCTGAGCAAAAAAGATTCCCCCATTGATTGGAATAAAACGGCGCAGCAGGTGCATAATCAAGTAAGGGGCTTGTCTCCTTGGCCTGTTGCCAACACTGTGTATCATGGAAAACAATTAAAAATTCATCAAACATTGGTTGCTTCTAAGGAACATGGTAACCCCGGCGATATAATAGAAAAAAATAATAAATTTTTCGTATGCTGTGGTGACGGTGCTGTAGAATTGGTAACGGTTCAGTATGAAGGCGGTAAAAGAATGTCTGCGAGAGATTTTTTCCGCGGACGGCCTCTGAAAGAAAACGAAAACTTACTGACGCAATAAAGAAAGGTGACTTCATGGGCTTTTACTATTTCGATTATACGTATTTGTTATTTTTGGCACCTGCAATTATCATTACAATGATTGCGCAGATTGGCGTAAAAACAACATTTAATCAATATTCCAAGGTTTTGAATATGAAAGGGCTGACGGGAGCTGCCGCTGCACAGCGCGTTTTGGAACATGGTGGCTCTTTATTAACGCAAGTACAAATGACAGGCGGACATTTAACCGACCATTTTGACCCAAAAACCAATATCATTCGTTTATCACAAAGCGTATATGGCAGTGCAACCGTATCTGCTGTTGGAGTAGCAGCCCATGAAGCGGGCCATGCGGTTCAGTATGCAACAGGTTATGGACCTATCAAATTCAGGACTGCCATTTATCCGATTGTAAGTATTGGTTCTAATTTATCCATGCCTCTAATTTTAATTGGTCTGCTGCTTCCTGTACAATATAACTTTGTGGTGTATATCGGAATTGGATTATATAGTTTGTCCGTCTTGTTCAGTCTTGTGACATTGCCCGTAGAATTTAATGCAAGTTCCAGAGCCTTGCGCTATTTGGAGGAGACAAACTCATTAACAGCAGACGAATTGATTGGAGCAAAAAAAGTACTGCGTGCGGCAGCAATGACATATGTTGCTTCTACCTTTGTAGCATTGCTATCGTTATTAAGACTGATTTTAATTTTTGGCAACAGAAGAGGAAGAGAATCATGAAAAATGCCAGGACCGCAGCCCACGCGGCGTTGCTCCAAGTGGATGTAAATGCGGGTTATTCCAATATTGTAATTGATAAGGCAATCAAAGAAGCAGATTTGGACCAGAGAGATGCTTCTTTGGCCGCAGCCATTTTTTATGGAGTGCTGGAACGCAGAATTACATTGGACTATATCATCAATCAGTTTTCCAGAATACCTGCAAAACAGATGACGCCTGATATTTTAGAAATTTTGCGTATGGCGTGTTATCAAATTTTATATATGGAAAAAATTCCTCACTCGGCTGCTGTAAATGAAGCTGTTAATATGGCAAAGCAAACCAAAGGGGGAAAATCCCCCGGGTTTGTAAATGGAGTGTTACGTGGACTGCTTAGGGGCAAAGAACAAATAAAAATGCCCAATGAGAAAAAGGAATCTTTGCATGCTTTGAGCATCATGTATTCTTGTCCCCAGTGGCTCATACAATTGTGGCAGGAATCTTACGGCAAAGAACATATGCTGGGTCTATTAAAAAGTTTTTTTGATAAGCCTCCGCTGTATGCCAGAGTGAATACAACGAAAATTACAACAGAGCAGTTAATTGAGCGTTTGGAAAAAGAAAATGTATGTGCAAAGGCGATATCGTGGTTGCCGGGGGCGATTGAACTGGAACAGACCGGTTCTGTGGCGCACTTACAGGCATATGAAGAAGGCCTGTTTCATATACAAGATATATCATCTCAATTGTGCTGTTCTGTATTGGCTCCAAAACCGGGACAAACCATTGCAGATCTTTGTGCAGCTCCCGGCGGCAAAACATTTACTATGGCAGAACAAATGGAGAATCAAGGAAAATTGCTTTCGTTTGATAAATACAAAGGCAAGGTAGGCTTGATTCGACAAGGAGCAAAACGATTGGGATTATCCGTTGTAGAGGCTTCTATTCGAGACAGCAGCAATCCAAAAGAGAAACTGCTGTTTGCAGACGGCGTATTGTGCGATGCACCTTGTGCAGGTTTGGGAATTATTCGCAGAAAGCCGGAAATTCGTTATAAACCTCAGGAAGAGTTAAAAGATTTACCGTTGGTTCAGCGCAGTATTTTAAAAGAGGCGGCAAAACAGGTAAAGCCGGGAGGAACTTTGGTTTATTCCACATGCAGTTTAAATCCTGCTGAGAATGGAGAAGTAGCAGATTGGTTTTTAAAAGAACATTCGGACTTTAAAGCCAAGCCGTTAAACCTGCCCGCTTCTATCAAACAAGTGGTAGATCAATCGGACAATCAAATTACATTATTACCCCATATTCATGGAACGGATGGATTTTTTATTGCCGTATTTGTAAAAACATAATATAATATGGGGAAAGGAGTGATTTTTCAATGGAGCTGCAGGATATCAAATCCATGACGCTTGCAGAAATACAGGAGTCGTTTACGAATGATAAACTGCCTAAATTCCGTGCGTTGCAGGTATATCAATGGCTGCATCGCGGCGCAGAATCATTTGACGAAATGTCAAATTTATCAAAAGAACTGCGTGAGCAATTAAAGGCAAAATATTACATATCTGTAGCAACTGTTGAAAAAAAGCTTATTTCCAATTATGATAATACAGTAAAATATCTGTTTTCTTTTGCAGATAATTGTTGTGTTGAGTCGGTGGTAATGCAGTACAAACATGGTTACAGTATTTGTATTTCCACACAAGTGGGTTGTAGAATGGGCTGCACATTTTGTGCTACAGGTAAAAGCGGTTTTAGCCGCAATTTAACTGCTTCAGAAATGTTGGCTCAAATACAAAGCGCACAAAAAGATTTGGGGATTCAGATTTCAAATATTGTTTTAATGGGAATGGGAGAACCATTGGACAACTACCAACAGGTATTACGCTTTTTAGAATTGGTGTCATCAGATGAAGGTATGAATATTGGAATGCGACATATTTCGGTTTCCACTTGTGGTATTGTAGATAAGATTTACGATATGGCAAATCGAAAATTGCAGTGTACACTTTCTGTTTCACTCCATGCTCCAAATGATAACCTTCGTTCGCAAACGATGCCCATTAATAAAAAGTGGGGAGTTGCGCAGCTGCTGAAGGCCTGTAAGTATTACAGCGATACAACAAGGCGTCGTATTTCGTTTGAATACGCTATGATTAGCGGTCTTAATGACAGTGATGCTCAGGCCCAGGAGCTTGCAGGAAAGCTAAAAGGAATATTAAGTCATGTAAACTTAATTCCCGTCAATGATGTCACGGGAAATCATTACAAAAAAAGTTCGGCGCAGAGGCTGCATGCTTTTTGCAGTATACTTGAAAAACATGGTATTACAGCTACTGTCAGAAGAACGTTAGGCTCAGATATTCAGGCTTCCTGCGGTCAGCTGCAGCGCAGGTATAAAGAGGAGGTGAACAACATTGAAAGTGCACAGTCAAACTGATGTTGGCTTAGTAAGGACTCTCAATGAAGATGCATGCCGTACCGGTTTGTTAGGGGAAAACGGTGCATGGGCAGTCGTTTGCGACGGCATGGGTGGTGCAAACGGCGGAGAAATTGCAAGTGAAACAGCGGTAAAAAGCATAGAAGAACAAATTCTTGCTTCTTATGAAGAAGATTTTAAAAGTGAAGAAATGAAACTGATGTTAAGTACGCTTATTTTTCATGCGAATTCTGCTGTTTATGATATGGCGCAGGAAAATGAATCGTTAAAAGGAATGGGCACCACGATTGTAGTGGCAATTGTACTTGATAATGTTGCTCATATCGCCCATGCGGGAGACAGCAGGGCATATTGGCTTCACAACGGTAATATTATGCAGATTACAACGGATCATTCCATGGTTCAGGAGTTGATTAAAAATGGAGATCTAACTGTGGAGCAGGCCAAAGTACATCCGCAGAAGAACATCATTACCAGAGCTTTGGGCGTGAATCCGGTCGTAGAAATTGATTACGAAAAAGTACCTTTGGCAAAAGATGATCGCATATTAATTTGTACAGACGGACTGACCAATTATATTGAACCTGAAAAAATCAGAAACCTTGCTGATGATATGGATTCTGTTTCTTTGGCCGATAGATTGGTTGCGCTGGCAAAAGAAAATGGCGGCGGAGATAATATTACAGTTGCGATACTCGATAACTGATTGGAGTTGATAACATATGGATAAGTACACAGGAAAAAGACTGGACGGCCGCTACGAAATTCAAGAATTAATTGGCGTAGGCGGTATGGCTGTTGTATATAAAGCATATGACACAATAGATGACCGAACGGTAGCGATTAAAATTTTAAAAGATGAATTTTTGGGAAACCAAGAATTTATCCGCCGTTTTAAAAATGAATCCAAAGCAATTGCCGTATTGGACCATCCTAACATTGTGAAAGTGTATGACGTTAGTTTTGGAGACCGTTTACAATATATCGTAATGGAATATATCGACGGTATCTCATTAAAAGAGTATTTGAATCAACAAAAAGAAATCAGATGGAAAGAAGCCTTGCATTTTACCATGCAAATTCTCCGAGCATTGCAGCATGCCCATGAGAAAGGCATCATTCATCGCGATATTAAACCCCAAAATATCATGCTGCTGCAAGACGGTACCATTAAAGTAACGGACTTTGGTATTGCCAGATTCTCACATAGTGAAACACGTACCATGACAGATAAAGCCATTGGTTCTGTACACTATATTGCCCCCGAACAGGCAAGAGGAGATTTAACAGACGATAAAGCGGATATTTATTCTGTAGGTGTTATGCTTTATGAAATGATTACGGGACAATTGCCGTTTGAGGCTGACAATGCGGTTTCTGTGGCAATTATGCAGTTGCAGGCAGACCCAAAACCTCCGAGAGATATTAATCCAACCATTCCGATTGGTCTTGAAGAAATTACATTAAAGGCAATGCAAAAGACGCCTGCTCAACGTTATCAATCTGCGGCGGAAATGATGCAGGATATTGAAGCATTCCGTCAGAATCCATTGATTACATTCAATTATAAATATGACCAGGAAGAAACTGCTACAAAATATGTGGATGCCACTACTGCAAATTCCACTACAGGTCCAATTCAATATGATGACGATTTTGAATATATTGACGATGACATCAGCAGTCATTCAAAAGGCGGCAAATCAAAAGGCGGAAATAAAAATAAAGTTCCGATTATTGTGGTAAGCTGTTTGGCTGCCGCAATTGTGATTGCATTGGGTGTTGGTGCGTATTTCCTATTTTCTTCTATGGGAGGCGGCGGCAATACCAGCAGCCAATCCAGCAGCGATGAAGTAGATTTACCAAACTTTGTAGGACAAAAATTAGAAGATATTCAAAATAATGACGAATATAAAAATTTCGACTTCAAAGTGGAAACAAAAGAGGATAACACGGTGGAAGAAGGCGTTGTTATCAGCCAAAGCCCAAGCGGTTCCAAAAAAGTGAAGGCGAATGCACAAATTACTTTAACTGTAAGCAGTGGCAAAAAACAAGTAGAAGTTACAGATTTAAGCAATATGACACAGGCAAATGCAGAAGCAGCCTTGAAAAAATTAGGCTTCAACGTGAAAGTACAAGAAATCAATGACGATACGGTTGCAGAAGGTCAAGTGGTCAAAACAGACCCACAGGCAGGAAGTACTTTGGCATACGGCAGCACGGTTACTTTGTATGTAAGCAAAGGTCCGGAAATCAAAACGGTTTCTGTACCTACTGTAGTTGGTTCCGACCTTGATTCTGCAAAATCTGCTATTACAAAAGCGGGTCTTAAAGTTGGAAACATTACGTATCGTGATGATTCCAAAACAAAGGGAACTGTTTTAGAGGTAAGTCCATCAGCCGGAACCAGTGTAACACAAAATACAAGCATTGACCTTGTTGTAAGTTCCGGTGCCACTGAAAAAACTGCGAATATTGAATTTGATTTGCCGCCGAATGTGACTCATGATGTCACTATATATGTATATTTAGATGGCACACAATATCAGTCGCCTGTTACTGTAAACCCACAGCTAAAAGGTTATAAATATAAATTATCTATAACAGGAAAGAGTGGAAAACAAACATTATCTATTAGAATAGATAATACAAATAATTATCGCACTTATACTTTGGATTTTGATAATGGAACTTGGAATCAAACAGGCTCCAAAGAATATGTAGATACGCAGGCAAGTACCGGGAACGATTAGGTGATATATGGTAAAACAAGGACGTATTCTAAAAGGAATTGGCGGCTTTTATTACGTAGAAGCTGAAGAAACAATTTATGAATGCAAAGCAAGAGGCGTGTTCCGCAAGCGTGGAACCACGCCTCTTGCGGGTGATTGGGTGCAAATTTGCATTGATAACGATACAGGTACCATTGAAGAAATTTTTCCAAGAAAAAATATGCTGGTGCGTCCGCCTTGTGCAAACATTGACCAAATGTTTTTGGTTACATCTATATGTAATCCATCTCCAAATTTGTTGGTATTGGATAAAATGATTGCTGTTGCGGAGGACCAGGAAATGGAGCCGATTTTGGTAATATCCAAAACGGATTTACAGTCTGCTGATGAATTGGAACAAATTTATCAAAAAGCAGGTATTCAAGTGATAACGGTATCTTCTGTCAGTGGTCAGGGGATTGAACGAATACAAACGTTGTTAAAGGATAAAATATCTGTATTCACAGGTAATTCGGGAGTTGGCAAATCATCGCTGCTCAATTGTATCAGTCCTGAATTTCAGCAAGAAACAGGAATCATCAGTTCAAAGTTGGGCAGAGGAAAGCATACTACGCGGCAGGTAGAATTATTAAAATTGCCATGCGGCGGTTATGTGGCAGATACACCCGGTTTTTCTACTATGGATATGGAACGTTACAACATTGTAAAAAAAGAGCATTTACAATATTGCTTCAGAGAGATGAAACCTTATATTACACAGTGTAAATTTTCTTCTTGCTCGCATACTTGCGAAAAAGGCTGTGCCGTTTTACAGGCAGTTGAACGAGGAGAAATTGCACAATCCAGGCATAACAGTTATGCAGCGATGTACGAACAGGTAAAGGATAAAAAAGAATGGGAACGAAAGTAAAAACTTGTGTTATAGTGGGAGCTTCTCCAACGACAGACAGTACGTTTATCAAACCGATATTAAAACAAGCGGATTATATTATTTGTGCAGATGGTGGTTGGAATCATGTATATCGTACGGGAGTAAGCCCTCATTTGATTGTAGGTGATTTTGATTCCGCCTGCGACATTATCCCAAAAGAAACAGAATCTATTTCGCTTCCAACCCATAAAGACGATACAGATTTATTGGTTGCCGTAAAAGAAGGACTGAAAAGAGGATATACTGATTTTGTAATATTGGGTGCTTTAGGCGGCAGGTTAGACCACACATACGGTAATATATGCGTGCTGCAATATATCTTACAGCACGGCGGCACTGCTGTATTGCAAGATGAGGATACACAGGTATATTTGTTAAATGCCAATCATGATATGGAATTAACCAACGTGCTGGGTAATACTGTGTCAGTGTTTCCATTTGGATGCGATAGTTGTACGCTTACGTATGGCGGTTTGGAATATCCTTTGAATCAAGGTACTTTGGTTAGTTATGCACCTGTTGGCGTTAGTAATGTTGCAGAATTTGATACCATTCGTATTACCTGTCATTCGGGTACGGCTGTGATTATGGTGCTTGCTCCACAAGCAGAAGCATAACTTACGCACCAAATTTTCCCCTAATGTATATACTATAGTAAGACTGTGAACTGCCACAGTTATCACTAGGGGGAATTGCAATGAAAAAATGCTGTAACAGAAGATTTAAAGGCTCCGGAGGTTTTTGCTTTTACGCAATTGCTTTTGGATTGGGATTGGTGGTTTCTTGCTTTTGCCCCTATGGATTGATTATGTTCATAGCAGCAGTGATTATTGTTGCACTGGGTATATCAGTTGCCCGCTGCAAAACATAAGTATGGAGGGCTGACAAATGAAAGTTGTAATTGTAGACCATCCTAAAATCCTGGGCTTTCTTTTGAGAATGTATTATCATATTCCAAAAGTAAAAGAAGAGCAAGTTTAGAAAAAAGGCAGCTGGGCGTTCAGCTGCCTTTTTTGTATTTTTGTTCCTTATATATCATATGATAATAAGAGTGAAAAGAAAAATTGCGCTGTCTTTTTATTTGTGGTATAGTGATAAAAAGACGTAGATAGGATAATTGGGACGAAAGTCCTGCAACATGGAGTAAAGTATGTCAGAAATCACAAAAAAGTCACTAGCAAATGCCTTGTATCAAAAAATGAAAGTAAAACCTTTAGATAAAATTACAATCAAGGAAATTGTAGATGAGTGTGGATTAAACCGTCAAACCTTTTATTATCATTTTCCTGATATCTTTGGTTTGCTGGAATGGATGTTCCAGCAAGATGCTGAAAAGCTGATGAAAAAATATAATAATATAGATGTATGGGAACAAGGGTTTATGGAACTGCTGTGCTATATTAAGAAAAATAAAGCAGTTTGCATGTGTACACTGCATTCTTTGGCAAGAGATGAACTGGAACGGTTTGTTTATAAAGATGTACACAGGTTAATATTGGGAATTATGGATGAGGTGGGGGGAGACCTTACTGTGGAGGAAGACGGTAAAGAGTTCGTTGCCCGATTTTATACTTTATCTTTATGTTCCCTTGTGGTACATTGGATGAAAAACGGAATGAAAGAATCACCTGAAGATTTAATAGAAAAATTAAGTTTAACCATACAAGGCAATATTCGCTCTGCTATGGAACGTTTTGCAAAATAGAAGTGATTTCATCCCAACGAATTTATTCGTTGGGATTTTTTGATAGACATAAATAAATTTTAAGAACTTCTGTATCTTTCCGGTTTCATTATTTCCATATAAATGTATTTTTTCATAAGAGAGAATGGGAGATAGAAAATAAATCATTTTTCCAAAAAATTTTAAAAAACAAAAATGCAGCAGAATAGGGGCTGTCCGAGGGTAAAGTATTGGAAACCTGCACTTTTTTTCAAGTGCAGGTTTTATTTTTGGTATAAATGGGACAGGATACGAATACAAATTAGCTAGTAAAGAAAAAAGGAGAGAACCTTTTATGGAATATCATTTGAGAACTGAGGTGTTACAGGGTACAGAGGTTGTATTTGACGGATGTCAGGAACAACCTGTTGATTTGACTCTTTCTTTACCTGATTATTGCCCGGATATTCAGCGTATTCTAAAGTGTCAGATTTATCCTTGTATTACCAGTAAAAGCATTGTTGGAGACAGTCTGGAAGTAAACGGCAATACCATGCTGCGCATTTTATATGTTGACTCTGTGGGGTTGCCTATTCGCTGCTGTGAAAAAATCAGCACGTTTACCACCAATATTCCAATGAAAAAAACATTGGATAACCCAATTGCATTTGTAAAAGCAAAAGTAGAATATGTAAATTGCCGGGCAACCAGTCCCCGTAAGTTGGATATTCACGGTGCGTTTTCCGTTTGTGCAAAAGTCCTGGAGCATGTGCCACAGGATATTTTGTGTGATATTGAAGGCGATGATATCCAGCAAATGAAATCAGAAATTGAAGCAAGCAATATTGCAGGTATGACGCAGGAAGCGTTTTCAGTCAGTGAAGTATTGGAAATCAGCAGCGGAAAGCAAGCTGCGGAGACTATTATTCGTTCCGATTGCTCCATTACTATGGACGATATGAAAGTACTTGACAATAAGTTGATTTTGCAGGGAGAAGTCATTGTCAAGATTTTGTATTCTTCCGGTATGGGAGAAACGCTGCCGGAACATATGGAGTATACCATTCCGTACAGTCAAATGATTGATTGTGCGGGGGTTACAGAACAGTGTATGTGCGACGTGCGTGTGGAAGCAATGGGGGCCGATGTTCAAATCAAAACGGACTCAGCAGGAGAAAATATGCTGTTTGAAGCAGAGGTACGGGCAATGGCTCATGTAACTGCTTACATGAATGAGAGATTCACTGTTGTGACAGACGCTTATTCTACAGAACATAATCTGAATTTGGAATACAAACAGCACACTTTGCATAAGTTGGTAGAAATTATAAAAGACAGTGATGTTCAGAAAAACAATTTTGAAGTAGACGACATTGGTATTTCACAGGTGATTGATGTCTGGAACGAAATGAAATCCGTAACAGCTTCCATTGATGAAGGAAATATTGTTTACAGCGGCAAATATAATGTTTGTATTCTTGCAATGGGCAGTGAAGGAAAACCGTTCTATTTTGAACGTATGGTAGATTTTAAATGCAGTCATGATTGGTCAAACACTTCAGACAGCATGAAATGTGACGCAATGGTACATATCAAAAGTATGAATTATCGAATCACAGGAAATTCAGGAATAGAAGTAAAAGTGGAACTTTCATTGACGGCAGCTATATTACAGGAGTTTTCCTACAAAGCCATTATTGCAGCTTCGACAGATGAAGAACATCCGGTATTAAAAGACAGCAAGGCTGCTTTGATTATTTATTATGCGGAAACCGGAGAAAGTTTATGGAATATTGCAAGACAATATTATACTTCGGTGAATGCAATTAAGGAAGAAAATGATTTGTCAGATGATAACGTGGTATCAAAAGGTATGTTGTTCATACCCGTGTAAACGAACATCGCAAAACCCATTTTCCATAAAAATGGGTTTTTATCAAATACTTTTTGATGGAAAATGGGGGGTATAAAAATGGGAAATTCAATTTATCAAGACATTGCCGAACGTACAAAAGGCAGTGTGTATATTGGTGTAATCGGTCCTGTTAGAACGGGAAAATCTACTTTTATCAAACGGTTTATGGATACCATTGTCATTCCGAATATGGACGGAGATTTTGAAAAAGAACGTGCCATTGATGAAATGCCGCAGTCAGCTGCAGGCAGAACCATTATGACAACAGAACCGAAATTTATTCCGGAACAGGCAGTTGCCGTTCATTTGGATGACAATGCTTCGTTCAATGTGAGAATGATTGACTGCGTAGGCTATATTGTACCAAGTTCTCTTGGTTATGTGGAAAATGACGCACCGCGCATGGTGATGACTCCATGGTTTGAAGAGCCGATTCCATTTAATATGGCAGCGGAGATAGGTACCAAAAAAGTAATTACAGAACATTCTACCATTGGACTTGTCATTACAACCGATGGCAGTATCAGTGATATTCCGAGAGAAGAATACGAGGAAGCGGAAGAACGGGTGATTACGGAATTAAAGGAAATTGACAAACCTTTTATCGTTTTGGTCAACTGTACCAATCCATACAGCGATGAGTCCCAGGCATTGTGCAGACGTTTGCAGGAGCGTTATCATGTGCCGGTGGTTGCAGTAAACTGTTTGGAGCTAAGCGAAGAAGAAATTAAAAATATTTTACAAAAAGTATTGTATCAGTTCCCTGTCAAAGAAATTAAGGTGGATATGCCACAATGGCTTTGCAGTTTGGAAAAAGAACATTGGTTGCGTTCTGCGGTATTCACTTCTATCAAGCAATCGGCAAGTCACATTTGCAGGGTAGGTCAGGTAGGAGATATTCATACCCAGGTGATGTCCTGTGAATATGTTTCTTCCTCCAAAACCACTATGATTGATTTGGGAACGGGCCATGCGAGAATTACCATTGATTTAAAACAAGAACTGTTTTTCCAAGTGCTTGGTGAAAAGACCGGCATGAAAATAGAAAATGAAGGCGCGTTATTATCTTGCATGATGCAGTTTATTCACATGAAAGAGCAATATGATAAATTGAAAGACGCTTATGATGATGTTTTGGAAACAGGATATGGTATTGTGATGCCGGGTATTGACGAACTGACGTTGGAAGAACCTGAAATTATCAAACAAGGCGGCAGATACGGTATCCGTCTGAAAGCTGCGGCGCCGTCCATACAAATGATGAGAACCAACATCACCACTGAAATTACACCGATGGTTGGCTCTGAGCAGCAGTCTGAAGATTTAATTGCATATTTGATGAAGGAATTTGATGAAAACCCATCTCAAATTTGGCAGTCTAATATTTTTGGAAAGTCGCTGCATGAATTGGTAAACGAGGGTTTACATAATAAATTGTATCGTATGCCGATAGAGGCCAGAAATAAAGTACGTCAGACCATTGAACGTATTATCAATGATGGATGCAACGGATTAATTTGCATCATTTTATAAATAATATACTGTCTGTTTTATTCGGAGTGCAAAATTTTGCACTCCGTTTTTTTATTTTTATGGTAAAAATATTGTAATAGTTGTAAAAAAATTATACATATATGAAATATTTAAGATATAATGAATAAAAACAGTAATCGAAAAATGTATATTTTACTCTTTGTAAAATGGGGGTGCTTGTACTTTTTTGGAGTAAAAATGTATGTATTTACTGGGGTTATCATATAATGAAGTAACTTTGCTGAAATTTTTGGAAAGTAAATTTGACAACTTTTTATCCAAATAGTATAATAATAACTAATTTATGAAGAAACTGTGTACAACTATTTTTGAGATTGAGTGAGAGGTAACGGAAAATATGAAAATAAAGAAAAAACACGTGCTGATAGCATCTCCGATTGTAGTGGTGCTATTGTTGGCGTCTTTTGTGTTTTTCTACGGCATGAGCCGAAACTATGAGGAACCGGAAGACACCGTTGCGGGCGTCGGATTGTCTGATATTATGGCAAAGCCGGACTCGGGAACGCCTGCGGATTATACGCCGCAGGAGAATGCCGCCATTGCGCTGGGCGTAATCAGGGATATTGGCAAATATAACACCGAAATGACCGGTGATATTAATGCCAATATCGGTTTTATGACATATGTGCAAAATATGAAAGACATTAAAATTGTCAATGGAGATGAGATGTACCAAGAATCGGTCAGCTTAAGTTCCATGGCAAATGTTGCACAGCAAAAATATATTCAAGATAATAATAAAATTTTCTTGGTGCGCAGTGCGGATAATATTTCAGGTCAAAATGTAACTTGGTCTGATGATATTACACCGATTTCGGAAGAAACGTATACCGATACTTACGGATTACTGCCAAACGGCATTTCTCCTTATGTCGTATCAAAAAGTACGATTTTATCGGCTAAAGTAGTGGAAGAAAGCCAAGACAAATATGTTTATACATATGAGTTGGATCCCGAAACAGCTCCGGCTTACTACCGCAGACAAGTAAAAACACTTTCAGGTTCCCAGAAAAATCCGTTATTCCATTCTGTTCAACTTACCATTGAAATGGATAAGGATTGGAAGCCGATTAAAATTACCATGAATGAAAATTATGATATTTCCATTCCTGTTTTAGGTAGTGCCAACTGTACCACAGAATACACCGAAGTATTCAAAGATTACGGTGAAGAACAGGATATTCCGGATAAAGATTTATACACCACATTCATTCGTGATAAATATGACCCAAATAATTTAGCCTCTTTAGACGGTTCCGGCGAAACCGATATGAAAGCGTATTTAGGAAAAGTATTTGGCGCCGATGAAAATGGTTTGTTTGGGTTAGAAGCTGATGTAACCATAAAAGGTACGTCTCAAAAAGCTTATATTGAAGGCAACTTGCAAACAGATACCTATCAAATTCAACTTGGCGATGTATTTGCATGCTTAAAAGGTGACCGTCTGTATTTGAATTACGGAAATTTAAAATACTATATTACCGTAGACGGATTGATGGAAGCAATGGAAAATGTTGCGGATGCCGCAGGCTTCCAAATCCCGGATATGGATTCCGATTTCATGAGCCAATTCATGGAGAATATGACTACCACACAAAAAGATGGTATGCAGGAAATGACCATGAATGCCGACGGTATGAGTTTGGTGGTTCATTTGGAAGACGGTACCATGAAGTTAATAGATACAAGTTTGCAGGTAAACATGAGTGGTTTGCAGCTAAGTGCATATGTAAAACCCAGCGCAACAGGCCACGCTTTCCCGCGTATTGATGCAACCTATGAAAATATGCTGCCTTTGATGGAATACATCAATCCGGTAATTTACTTAGTGAATGCAGACAGTTGGGAGTTTGACACCAACTTTACTTTAACAGGTGAACCGAATATTACACAAAATGCATATGTAAAAATGGTGCGCACCAACAGCGGTATCAATGCACAAGTAGATACTGATATTCTGGGACAGCATCTAACCGTTCGCTTGGTAAACGGTATGGCATATGTTGATTACGGCAACTTGAAGATTTCATTGAATACAACAGATATGGATGAAATCTCAAAAGAATTGCAATCTATTTTGCCGGCAGCGGCAGGCGATTTTTCTCTGACAGATATCCTCCCACAGGCTTATTTGGATTTATTTGCAAATCCCGATATTGAGAGCCTTGTCAGAAATATGACGCCGATTCAGGTACAAGGAAATACGGTTTCCCTTGGATTTAGAATCGGAAATGATACCGTTCGTTTTTCTGCAACGAAAAAGGGAAACATCTTGACCGACTTTGTTTTGGATGGCATTTCTATCAGTAATGCCAAGCTAAATGCCAGTGTAAAATTAACTGCAATGAATGCTTCCAGAACAACAGTTAATACCAATAATTCCGGTTATGTCAAATTGGAAGATATTCTTTCTTACGTTGAACCTCTTATGAATTTGGCAAACGGAAAAACAATTGATTTAACAGCAACGCTTATGCTGAGAGGCGACCTCAATTATAATCAAGACGTTCACGTGCTTTTAACGAAAAACGGAAACAGCTTTGACGCATCTTTGTCTGCAAATGTATTGGGAACACAAATTGATTTGAAATTTATCAATCAAGTAGCATATGTTGATGTTGGTAATTTGAAATTAAAATTACATACCACCGATATCAACGAAATTATGTCTGAGATTCAGCAAATTGCTCCAATCGGAGGAGATTTACCAGACCTTAGCGAATTATTCCCACAAGAATACATTGATTTAATCACAAACTTTAATGTGGCCGATATGCTTCAAAGTATCCAAAGCTTGCAAGTGGCGCATAACAAATTGACACTTGTCGTTGGAAGCGGCGGTTTACGTTTAGAGGCAGTACGCAGAGGAGACGAACTTGCTGCCTTTGGACTGTATGATTTATCCATGCAGAACAACAAAGTGAATTTGTATGTAAAAATTAACTCTTCCGGTACACAGCAAGGCACTCTGTCTGTTGACGAAGCTGCATATACAGATTTGGCAGACTTAGCCAAATTTGCATTGCCAATCAAAAATACTATGAATTCCACCAGTTTTGTGTTTGATGTGGATTTGAATATGCAAGGGCAAACTTCTTTGGCACAAAATGCCAGATTAACAGTCGTTCGCAAAGGTAGTGCAACTGACCTTGAATTGACTGCAGATGTATATGGAAATCCGTTAAGCATAAAGTGGATTGATAACACAGCTTATATTCAATATGGTGCAATTAAAATCAGTGCTGACCAATATACACTGAGTGATACTTTGGAAAAATTATTGCCGGGTGCAATACCTTCCGAATTTACAGACTTTATGACCAATATGAGCATAGATTCCATATTGAATTCCGTACAGTACCTAAAAGTAAACGATACGACTGCTTCTGTGGGAGTTGTGTTGGGAGAACAAACATTATCACTGGAAATCAGCCGCAATGACGAATTTATTACTTCCGGCCGACTGACAGGGCTTAATGTAGGCGGCAGTCAATTGGATGTTTCCATGCATGCCTTGTATATGACGCCTGAACAACTTCCGATTACTGTAAATGCAAGTGAATATACTACAACGGACGAAGCGGTTCCTACCATTCGTGCTATTATGAATACAGTGAACGCTTCCAGTTACCAATTTGACGCACAAATTGCGCTAAGCGGTGAACAAAACCTGACCCAAACCGCAAAGGTAAAATTAAGCCGTTCTGACAATGGCATGAATGGTGAAGTGGAGACTATGATTGCCGGTCAGTTGTTAGATGTAAAACTAATTGATGGAATTACCTATGTGGAATACGGTAATATCAAAGTCAAATTCAATCTTGCCGACATGGAAACCATTATCAGCGGTATCCAGGAGATATTGCCGCAGGATGCTCAAAACTTTGATATTTCTGCCTTGCTTCCTCAATCTTATATTGATGCCTATGAACAATTGGGTATCAACGATATGGTAACTGCATTCCAATCTAACAACATTACCTTAGAGAGTTTACAGCCAATCTTTGCTCTGGTGGGTCAAATCGAAACATTTGACTTAGATGCAAACGGTGCCGCAGTGACATTAAACTTTGGTGGGGATACCATTTCCATGGCGGCAAACCGTTCTTATGATTATATTTCAGAGATTCATGTAGGCGGCGTAACCGTACAGAACAGTGCATTGACATTAGATTTAACCAATGGGGTAGGCGGAAAACGCTCTTTGCCAATCCGTTTAGGAAATGGTGATTATGCAGACGCTTCTGATTTGATTGGATTTGTAAAGCCAATTCAAAATCTGTTGCAGGCAAACAGTTTCGACTTTGATGTAAATATCGGTCTAAAAGGCGATATCAATTTCAATCAAACAGCCAATGTCAAACTGGTACGTGACGGCTCCAATATCAAAACCGAAGTTTCCGCTGACCTTTATGGCGGAACATTGAAGGTTACCTACATAGATGGTGTTACTTATATTGCATACGGCAATTTGAAAGTAAAAGTGGATTCCAATGATTTCGAGGAAATTCAGCAAGCAATCAAAGAACTGATTCCGCAAGGAACAGAGAATATTGATATTAGCAAACTGATTCCTCAGGCTTATTTGGACTACTTCCAAAGCGAATGGACCTTAACTAAAATCATGAGTTCCATTGAAGGTATCCATGTCAATGGTAATACCGTTTCAGCTGATATAAAAATTGGCGATGATTTGATTACGGTATCTGCAATCAGAGACGGAGATTATCTCACCAATGCAACCGTAAACGGACTGACTGTGCTGAATGGTTCGTTAACACTGGAGGCAACTCTCAATCAAACAAGTACAGATATTTGGGATATTTCTGTAAATCCGGATGAGTATTTTGATATTAAGCAACTGTTGTCCTTGTCAAATGCAGTAAAACATGCAGTGGATGCTACCAGCTATGAATTTGATGTGAATGCGGCTCTTTCCGGAGAGCAAACATTCAATGAAACAGCACATGTTCGTTTGGTACGTACCGAACAAGGCGTGCAGGCAGAAATATCTGCCGAATTGGAAGGCGCAACTTTATTGGTTCAGCAAAAAGACAGCACTACCTATATGCAATACGGTGAGCTGAAAGTAAAATTAAACAATGCAGATGCGCAAAGTGTAATGGAAACATTGAAAGACATTCTGCCTGAAAATTCCTTCAATATGGATTTATCTAAGTTTGTACCGCAATCTTATATTGATTGGTATAACGGATTACAGCTTGGTCAGTTTATTCAGGATGTACAGTCAGGCAATATCAATCAAACAACCATTGAACCTGTATTTAAAATGCTGCAGTCCATCGCATCTGTGACCGCAGATGACACTTCTGCTACCGTTTCAGTACAGGTAGGTGAAGATTTGATTCCGATTCATGTCGTTCATGACGGAACAAACTTTACCAATGTTTCTTTACAGAATCTGTCTGTTCTAAACAGCAAACTAAATTTAGAGGCAACTGTAACAAATATCACAACGGAAACACTACCTCTCACACAACTGAATGATGCAAAATTTGCAGACGTGAAACAAATTGCGGACTTTATGCCTGCGGTTATGAATACCATTGAGGCAAACCGTTATGCATTTACGGGTAAAGTACAAATTGGTGACCGAACTGTAGAGACTAACGTCACTGTTATTAAGAATGGTACTTCTGCAGACGCACAAGTGACTACTACGATTGGCGGCGCTGAACTGACCGTACAGTATATTGGAAATACCACTTATGTACAATACGGTAATATCAAATTCATGCTGCATGATGCAGATTTACAAACTGTCATAGAGGAGATAAAGGCTGTACTTCCTGCGGATACTCCTGCATTTGATTTATCTGCAATTTTGCCTCAGGCTTATTTGGATGAAATCAATGCACTAGGTCTGGAACAATTCATTTCAGATATGCAAGCAGGTAATATCAATAGGGAATCAATTGTTCCGATTTTGAAGCTTGCACAGAAAGTGCAACTTCAGGCACAGGAAAATCAACTGACTGTTTCTACCGGACTAGGTGAAGACAGAATTCAGTTGATTGTAACAAGTCAAAACGGCTTACTGCATACAGCAGAACTCAGCGGTTTGACAGTAATGGGCCAGCAGACAGTAATATCTGCCCAAATGAATCACGTAGATAGCGGAGTTCCTGATATTACAAATGATGGAACCGGTTATGTGAATATTGCAGACGGTATTGGTTTTGTAAAACCAATTGCACAGTTGGCAACTGCCGATACTATGGAATTTACTGTAAATGGCATTGCCAGCGGAAAACTCAATGAGACTCTTTCCGCTAATGTACGGATACAACGCACTGAAAACGGTGCGAATGCGCAGGTAACTGCAAACCTTTACGGTCATGATTTATCAGTCAAATTGATTGATAACATTACGTATATCGATTATGCAAATATGAAGCTGCAGTTAAATACAGCGGATATCAATGAAATTGCAGAAGAAATCCGTGGAGTGCTTCCGCAAGACAGTGATTTAGACTTGTCTCAATTCTTACCGCAGTCCTATATCGACTTATTTGAAAACTTTGATGCCGTTACATTGATACAAAAACTTGACAATATTACAGTTTCTGAGAATCAAATTGGTTTGGATTTCAGATTAAATGACAATGGTGTAATCCATCTCACAGTCAATAAAGATGAAAATCAGACATTGAGTGCCAATGTAAGCGGCTTGCGGATTTATGACAGCGACGTCACCGCAGATATTGCAGTTGTCAATATCAATGAAGCGTTTACGATAGAAGCACAGGGGGATTATGCTGATGTAAAACAGCTTGCATATTTTGCTCGCCCTGTTATGAATGCAGTCAATGCAAACAGCTTCCGTTTTGACGCCAATATTGTGCTGGACGGTAAGATGAATATCAATCAAACTGCACATGTACAGCTTGTTTTGAATAAAGATGAAAACGGCGCAGTACAAGGCGCAGATGTCCATGCAACCGCTGAAATTGAAGGTCGTACTTTGAGTATCAAAGTCTTGGGTAATATGACCTATATTCAGTATGGAGATATGAAGCTGAAGCTGAACTCCAATGATATTGAGACTATTATGACAAGACTGCGTGAAATTCTGCCGGAGGGCACTTTGGGAGAAGGTGCTGATTTATCCGCAATGCTTCCGGCGGCCTATCTGGAATTGATTGATAGCTTTAAAAACGGAACTGTCAATATAGAACAACTCATTGGGAATATTTCCAATATTTCCGCAACAGATACAACAGCAGGCGCTGATATACAAATTGGCGATGACGTTGTTTCAGTCAAACTCACCAGAGATGGGGAACAATTGACAGGCGGCAGTGTACAGGGAGTAACGGTTTCTGACAATAAATTAAATGCAGTTATCAGTAACTTATCAACGGAACCTGTTGCAATTGACCCTGTAACAGATGCGGAAAGCTATTTGAATGTTGCAGAATTGGTTGACTATGTAGAAGCCGGTATGAATTCTTACCAGCAGCTGAATCACCAGATATTCAATGTGAAGGCAGATTTGAATATCAACGGTCATGAAGTCAAAGCAACCATCGTAAATAATCAGATGTACTTGTATTATCACGACACTACCCAATATAAAGTGGGCGGAGCTCCATATACAGGCATTAAAATGCAAATGGATTATAATGCGTTGTTAGACCTTGCAGCTACAGGTGTGGATTTATTGGAAATCAATTTGCCGGAAGATGTAAGACAACATATTTTAGGCAATCGCGTACCGTTGGATACCAGTGTATTAGACGCTTTACCGATTCCAACCTTGGATGAAATATTGGCTTCGAGTAATGTGAATGTCAATGTAAATATCCTTGCTTTGATTAAAAATATTCAAAAACAAGGGGATACATTGACTGTAACATTAAGCAGCAAAGAATTGTTTGGCGATGCTTCTATGCCTGATACAGTGATTACGGTAACAAAGGCAAATGATGGCAGCAAAAATGTGATTTCTGCTGTTACAGTAGAAAATACAGGTAATCAAGATACTTCCATTACAGTTCCTTCTGATGCTGCAAACTATATGGATTTATCCTCTTTGACTACATTTGCGGATAGTTTGATGAAAACAGCAGATTTAAAACAGTATCGTATTACAGGTACTATCAATGCGAATATGAGCATTATTGGTATTCCGATTAATGCAAACATTCCTATGGACTTCCGCTTAAAATTAAATGCTGATAATACCGTACAGTCTGCATATATTAATTTAGATGTACCTTACTTTATTGGCGTGCTACAGCAGGATATGACTGCGAAAGTATATTATGAAGATGGTGTTTTATACTTCGATAGAAATTGGGAAACCAGCACGGGTGCTTTGTGGTGGAAAGAGTACTATGACCACCATGAATATATGAAGTGTACGATAGATGAATTTATGGCAAATCCAATGAAATACGTGTACTTCTGCACCAACTTTACCAGTATGGTAGAAAATGCAATTAATGATGCCATTGCAAAGAGCGATCAAAAAGCTGTGCGTACAGGCAACATTATGTTTGAAGAAGCTTTAACAGGATTTTATTATAATGGTTCTAATCAATGGAATGTAAACCTTGATGCAGCACATTTGATTAACAATTCTGACTTCTCAGACCAAATGTCTATTACAGTAGGAAAAGGTAGCAACGGTATTTTAAACAGCATTAGTTTATCTACCCGTGTGCTTGATATGATTAATCTACAGTTAAATAACGGACAGTTGGTAAATGCCGATAAATCCAATGTGGATATGAGTGTCATTCCTACAGGTTTAAGCAGCAATCCAAACTATGTATTTGGCGAAGTAAAAGTAGTGGAAACGAAAAAATAATGAATGAAAAGTGGTGAGTGTTTGCTCATCACTTTTTATTTTTCACTGTATTTTCTTTTCTATTGAAAATGACGTATTTTTCTAATTTCTCCCATTTTTCTAATGAAATAAAAAAGGATTCAAGTCAATTTATCAGAAATCAGGCAGAATATTGATGTTTTTCCTGTTCAACATTACAGTATCTCAATCGCAGTGCATATTTCCGGCTGTTTTCCTTGATATTTTAAGCAATTTCCATTACAATAAAAATAATGCCTTTTTTGGCATATGAGAATGAAGGGGAAATCAACATGTTTCAAATCGTTGAAAAACGTAGTTTAAATCCTTCAATGACCTTGATGGTTGTTAAGGCTCCGTATATTGCAAAAAAAGCAAAGGCTGGTCAGTTTATTATTTTGCGTGTGAACGAAAAAGGGGAACGTATTCCGCTGACCATTGCCGATTATGACCGTGAAGTTGGAACGGTTACCATTATTTTTCAAATTGTAGGTAAAACTACTATGATGTTGAATCAATTAAACAAAGGCGACGCTATTTTAGACTTTATCGGTCCACTGGGTAAAGCTTCCGAATTGGAAGGGCACAAGCATGTGGCTGTCATTGGCGGCGGTGCCGGTTGTGCAATTGCATATCCCCAAGCGAAAGCGCTGCATGCTATGGGAACCACTGTAGATATGATTGCCGGTTTTCGCAATACAGAGTTAATCATTTTAGAAGATGAAATGAGAGCCGCGTCAGAACATTTATATTTAATGACAGACGATGGTTCCAATGGACATAAAGGATTTGTAACAAATGCGCTCCAAGAAAACATTGACAACGGCATTCAATACGATTTGGTAGTTGCAATCGGCCCTTTGCCGATGATGCGTGCAGTCTGTGATGTTACGAAAAAAGCAGGCATCAAAACAATTATCAGTATGAATTCTATTATGATAGACGGCACAGGTATGTGCGGCTGCTGCCGTTTGACTGTTGACGGAAAAACGAAATTTGCTTGTGTTGACGGTCCCGATTTTGACGGTCACTTGGTAGACTTTGATGAAGCAATCAAACGAGGAGCTACTTACAGAAAACAAGAAAGAGAAGCGGCAGAAGAATATAAATGCCACTTATTTGAGGGTGTTGACAATGCCTAATATGAAACCTGAAAAAACACCAATGCCTG
>UQNI01000009.1 GCA_900542375.1 uncultured Oscillospiraceae bacterium
ACGTGGTCTTTCTCCTTCTGCAGCAAGCTTTCCGGAATAAACATTGGTAAAGAAATATTCTCATGTCCCAATTCTTTAAATTCCGTATCCAGAATACGCTGAATGTTTTCCCAAATAGCAAATCCATACGGTTGAATGACCATGCAGCCGCGTACATTTGTATAATCCATAAGTTCCGCTTTTTTTACAATGTCTGTATACCACTTGGCAAAGTCTTCTTCCATAGGGGTAATGGCATCTACCATTTTTTTATTTCCTTTTTGTTCTGACATAATCCTTAATCTCCTAAACTCACTTTGATATTGCAATCAGTGATTTTGCATACTTAATATATATTATATCGGTTACACCATTATATTTCAATGAAAAAATTTCGGCATTTTTTCTTTTTTTAATAAAAAATCAAATATTTTTGTATACAAAAAAGGCACACCATATTTTTACGGTGTGCCTTTTGCTCAAAATTTATGCCAAAATCAGCGTAAATTAGGCTTTGTTAGCCTCAATGTATTTTACAAGATCGCCAACTGTTTTTACATTCTCAATTTCGGAATCCGGAATTTCAATCTCAAATTCATCTTCGATAGACATTAGCAAGTCAACTACGTCTAAAGAGTCAGCACCAAGATCTTCAGCAATGTTGGATTCCATTGTGATTGTATCCTCTTCAACATCAAATTGTTCGCTTAGAATGGCTTTTACTTTCTCAAATACCATTATACATTCTCCTCCTAGAAAATTTGTTTTCGTATCAAGCTATCTCGCAATATGGACAAAGTAACATAAAATATGTTACAATTTCCAAGTCGAGAACGTCCGTATCCATTCCGGTCGTTCTCCCATATGCACATATTATTAGCAAATACTCAGTTTGTCAATACGAAAATAGAATTTATTTTAAAAAAGACTGTTTCTTTTATAAAAACAAATTCTTTTACATATTCCAACTTTTACAAGAAAAGAGTGTTTTCCATGACTTTAGACGAAATCAGAAAACGTATAGACGCAATTGATGAACAACTGCTTCCGTTATTCATTGAACGTATGAAATGCGCCCAAGATGTAGCGCAGGCAAAACGTGAATTAAGCTTGCCTATTTTTAATGCACAGCGCGAAAACGAAATTTTAGCCCGTGTCGCTGCGGAAGCAGGTGATTTTGCCCCGGAAGCCAAAATGTTATATACCACTTTGATGGCATTAAACCGTTCACGACAACACAAATTGTTAAACAGCGGAACTGATATTCGGGACGAAATTCAAACTGCATTGCAAAAAGAAACTTCCTTAAAAGAAGTTTCTTCCGGAAAAAAAATTGCCTTTCAAGGCGTCCCCGGTTCTTTTTCTCATGCGGCCGCAACTTTTTTGTTCCCTGACTGCGACGTTTATCCATACGAGAGTTTTAAAGATGTATTTGAAGCTCTCAAAAACGGAACCGTTGATTTCGGCCTATTGCCAGTTGAAAATTCTTCCGCAGGTTCTGTGGTCGAAGTATATGACCTTATCTTAAATTATCGCTTTAGCATTGTAGGTTCTACCACACTGCATGTGCATCATTGCTTAGCGGCACCGCAAGGAGTAGCCATTGAGAATATTCGAACCGTATATTCTCATCCACAGGCTTTGGCACAATGTTCGGATATGATTTCCTCACACAACTGGAAATCAATTCAACATAGCAATACAGCAGTTGCCGCCAAAATGCTGGCTAAAATGGATAAAGAAAACGGAGTAACAGATGCAGCTGCAATTTGTTCCACCATTGCCGCTAATATGTACGGGCTGGACATTTTACAGGAAGATATTCAAAACAATAACCAAAACAGAACTCGTTTTGCCGCGTTAAGCAAAGAAATGATTATTCCTAAGAATGCGGAAAAAATCAGTCTATGCTTTTCCTTGCCTCATACAACAGGCTCCTTATACAGCGTTCTGGCACGTTTTGCAATGACAGGTTTAAACCTGACCAAAATAGAGTCACGTCCCCTAAAAGAAGGAAATAACGGAGAATTTAAATATAATTTTTATTTGGATTTTACCGGAAATGTACATCATTGCGATACATTGGACTTACTTTGTTCCTTATCCCAAGAACTTCCCAATTTCTCCTTTTTAGGCAACTATGTAGAATATGACCCCAATGATGAACATTAATACTTTGGATTTAACTTGTTGCACAGTAGCCAAAAATAATAGTAAAACAATGCAAATAAAGCGAGTATCATAAAAGATACTCGCTTTATTTTGGTTCCCTTCGTTCATATGGAACCGTGACATCTGTCAAACCTACTAAATAATCTACACTGGTCCCATAAAACTCAGCTAATTTAATAACCACATCCAACGGATAGTTCAGAACACCTATCTCATATTGAGAATATGTATTCTGTTTTACATTGATTACTTTGGCTACTTCTTTTTGCGTTAACCCTCTGTCAATTCGCATATCTCTGATTCTCTCATATTTCAGAATCTCTGTTTTCATATTATCACCAACCACATTATAAATATCTGAAAATAAGATATTGGTTTTTATCTGAAATTCAGATATAATGTAGTTTGAGGTGATAACATGAAGTTATACAATGAAATGGAAAAAGCTTTTCTGGAAATAGAAAAACGTTTTGATACACATTCCCTTGAGAGATTTTTAGACTGCCCTTATCAAAACTTATCAGAGTATTATGATGAACTTGAACTATGGATACGCAATCATTTATTAATCAGTGATTGTCCTTTGCTGGAATACTTTACAGATGGAAATGTATTAGAAAAAAACGATATGTCAATCTTTATGATTCAATCATTTTACATTTATATTCATCAAAAATACAAACTATATAATCTTTAATATAACAAAAACGCAGCTGAAAATGTTGCAGCTGCGTTTAAAAGTAACGTTCAAACTTATTTATTTTTCAAATCCGATGAAATTTCCAGACCCATCGCTTCACGCTTTTTTAAAGCTTGTTTTTTCTCAAAATCTTTATACATAAGGCTGGGTTGAATTCCTGTATTATTCTGGTACTTTCCGCTGCTGTACAAGTCATAGTCACCTTTTATGGTGTGATAATAGATTTGGCATACTTCAATATCAGGATAAATAATCAGTGGATGAATACAATAAATTTCCAATGTCCAGTAACCTGCAAAGCCAATATCTCCGAAACCGGCGGTTACATGAATACACAATCCCAAACGGCCTGTAGAAGAACGTCCTTCCAGCATAGGTACATATTTACTGGTAGTTGTGAATTCTTTTGTTCTTCCCAAATACAGCTTATTTGGTTCCAGCAATAATCCTTCTTCCGGAATCACTAATTTTTTGGTCGGATTTGGTTTTTTCATATCCAGTATTTCATTTTCATATACCAATAGCTCGTTATGCAGCGTTAAGTTATAACTGTTCGGATTTACCTTGCTTCGCTCAAACGGTTCTATAATAATGTCCGTGCCTACTGCACGTTCAATTTCTCTTCCTGATAATATCATGTCCAAATCCCCCTATCGTTTCAGCCGAGCAGCCAATGCTACCCAACCTTTTTCTTCTTTGCGTTCTATGATTTCAAATTTTTCACTGACAGCGTCCAAGACATCCTGCTCCCGGGTATCAATAATACCACTCATAATATAAATGGAATCCGGATATAAATATTGTTCAATATCTTCTGTTAGCACCATAATGACATCTGCAACAATGTTGGCAAGCACAATATGGTATTTTCCATTGATTTGTTCCGTCAAATTCCCTGCAATCGCAGTAAACTTATCTGCAACATGATTAATTTCTGCATTTTCCACAGCCGTTTTTACTGCAAGCGCATCTATATCCACACCTACCGCAGAATTTGCACCTAAAAGCAAAGCGGCAACGGACAGAATTCCGCTTCCGCAGCCCACATCAAGCACATCCATATTCGGTTTGATATATTGCTCTAACAGTTCCATACACAAACGAGTTGTTTCATGGGTACCTGTACCAAATGCCAACCCCGGTTCCAAATGTAGCACTTTTCTGTTTCCTGCATCATAATCTTCTTCCCATGTAGGACGAATCAGCAAAGATTGACCTACCGGAATGGGTTTAAAATACTTTTTCCAATTATTTAACCAATCCTCCATAACGCAGTCGGCTGTATCAATGGAAAAAGGAATTCCTTCTGCAGTGTAACGCTCCTGCAAAAATGAAATGGCTTCCGCAGGATTTTCTTCGGGACTGATATATACATGTATAATACCTTTTGTGCGGTCTTTATTTAACAATTCTTCATCGATTAAATCAATATGAGCAATTTCCCACGCTTCCTGCTCCAAATTGGAATAATCTTCAATATAAATACCATACGGTACCACCATTTGCGCAATATCTCCTGCACGGTCTACATCTTCTGCCGGTACGGTAATGGCAATTTCGGTCCAATCCATGCTGTCCTCCATGTTTTTCGATATTATAATGCTTTATTATACAATAAATACTATCATAATACAATATGGAGAATTTTGTATTTTCTATTTTTATATGATATACAAACTGCCGTTTACAAGGGACTACACAGGTAACGGTCTGACAGACTTTCACCTATCATCATAATTATACCTCTGTCAAACAAGGACGGCAAGAAATCCATGCACAATTAGAGGTGGATTTCGAGGATGCGATATATTCTGCTATCTGCTCTGTTCTATGCTTGTAATCACTTGAAATATAAGGATTTTCCTGTTCTTAATTGTCCACAGGCACATACATTTTCGTGGACTTAATGGCGCCACTATGCTACAATGAAGTTAGCGGCAAAATCGGAATTTTTTAGAGGAAGTGTTGAGTATGAACCATGATATCAACCTAAATATTCATTACAGTGCGCCTAAAGAAATATGGGAAAAAATCGAAAAAATATATGAATCAATGCCCTATTGGGCGGGATGCAAGAATGGACCTCAGTGGATAGGAAAAAATATAGATTTATGGGCTTCTGTTGAGCCAAGCGGAATACAGATTTCCGGAATAATACCCGGTGATATTTGGGAGGAATGGTATAGTCTACTGAAAAGAAGATTAACAGACGTTTTAGGGTATGAAATTGGTGAGCCCGAAGAAGGGTATGACTTTAAGTATTTTGACTAACTAACTTTCAGTTTATCAGGGAAAACGCAATGATAATATCTATGCAGCAACTTTTGCGTATGACGAAAATGAGGTTTCTATTCATATCACTGCAGAAGCAGAGGGCTGCATTCATATCGGTGATATCATCCAAATTCCTATGAACAACCATACTTTTGAAGAAAGAGTAGTTTTAGAAAAAATGGAGAAATAGAAAAGGATTATTGAACAAAATAGAAGCTGGAGAATGTGCTGAATGCATAGTTCGTAATATCCATTTAGGAAGAATCCATACCACTAGTTTCCCTTATGATGAAAAACTTTCAGAAGACGGCTGAATTTGCGGGTGATTGATAATTTCCCATTTGTTCAGGGGGTAGTAAAGCCAGCCGGACCAATCAACGGCTGTCTTTGCTGATAGGCAATCAAGGTGGGAAAGCCTAAAACAGTTTCCCGCCCAGTCCAATTTTGAAGGAAAAATCTGTCTGCTTTTTGTGAGTGTATTCACAAGTTCAAGACATTTTGTTCCGAAGTATGGCGTGAGACGTGGGACAGAGCTTTCATAATATGCTCTGTCTACTAACGAAACCAGTCCTGCGCTTGCAGCTCCACGCCATGCAATCACAGCCCTGTTTTCCTGCCGCTTTAAATTCCTTGCTTTCCCCTGCAGCAACGGCATTTTCACAGCAACTAGGACAGGGCATAAACAATACTACACTTTACTTTGCAAAGTCGTGTGCCATGAGGCAAGCCCCTTTGGAAGCTCCAACACAGACGGCGCTATGACCCTCTCCAGAACCATAACGTCGTCTTGTTGTCAGCAACCCGTTTCTATGGTCTGCGTGTAGTTCCTTGTAAACTGACCTAAAGTACTACTGAAAACAAATTTAGATTTATGACTTATAGTCAAAAAACTCCCTATTTCAAATGAAAAGGGAGTTTTTTATATTATCAAACATTATACATTGGAATTCTGGCCGAACACTTTCAACTGTCTTACATACTCTTCGCTGACCGGAGATAATTTTGCATTTTTTAACGTGACATAACCTATTTTCATAGTTTCATCTGTATCAATCGGTACGGCGATAAAGCCTTGCTTTTTGTAAACGTCATCCATAATACCGCAGCAGATGGTAAAAGCATGAATTTGACGAATCAGCTCCATCATCGTTGCGCGGTCGTTGGTTCGTATCACATCAGGAAACGTATATTTACTTTCCGTTTCTTCTGATAAAAAAGAAACACTGTTTTCCCCTTGTTCAAATATCAAGTAAGGATACTGCTGTAATTCCTGATAACTGATGGAGGGTTTATGAGCCAACTGATGTTCATGCCATAAATAGGCGTAAATACTGCACTCAAATAAGTAATGAAACTCTAAATTATCATTTTTCAGTCTTTTTTTCATGTAAGCTTCATTGGATTTACTTAAATATATAATGCCCAATTCACTTCTTGACGCACAAACATCTTTCATAATTTCACTGGTTCTGGTTTCACGAATAGCAGTTTGATATTCACTTAAATTCAACTGTTTGACTGTATTGATAAACGCTTTTACCGCAAAAGCATAATGCTGCGTAGATACGGCAAACCGCTTCTTTTTTTCATGAGCACGCACATACTGATGCTCGATATAATCATATTGCGCAACAATGAATCTTGCATGTTCCAAAAAAGCGCTTCCCTCCGCAGTCACATATACGCCCTTATTGGTACGTTTAAAGATATCAATTCCGGTTTCTTCTTCCAAAGCTCGGATTGCTGCAGATAAACTTGGCTGTGATATCAATAATTGTTTGGCAGCTTCATTCATGGAACCGACATCCGCAACCTTGACCGCATATTTTAAATGTTGTAGCGTCATGAGCATTTCCCTTTCTGGTGATTAAATGTAATACTCGGTGTTGTCTTCTTCCTTCATATTAAATATACGGAAAACCTTGTCTCTCAGCTGTAGAAAATCTCCTCCAGTCCTGTCGCGGTGGCTTCCCAGCCCAATTGGTATAACAGCCTTTATTCTACCCGGATTCGGACTCATAACCACAATTTTATCTGCTAGAAACACAGCCTCATCTATATCATGCGTTACAAAAATCACTGTTTTATTTTGAGATTTTGTAATATGCAAAAGATCATCCTGCAATTTGTAACGCGTAATTGCATCCAAGGCGCCAAACGGTTCATCCATAAATAAAATTTCAGGGTCAACTGCAAGACCTCTGGCAATTGCTACTCTCTGCTGCTGTCCGCCGGACAACTGTGCCGGATGTCGTTTTGCAAAATTCTCCAAACCAACCAGCTGCAAATATTTCATAGCAATCTGCTTTCGCTCTTGTTTTGGAACCTTTAAGGTTTCCAATCCTAATTCTACATTTTTTTCAACCGTTCGCCAAGGGAGAAGGCCATAATTTTGAAAAATTGTTACATATTTTTCGGAAGGTGCCTTTACTTTTTGACCATCAATGGTAATACTTCCTTCTGTTAATGTTTCAAAACCTGCAATAGAATTCATTAAGGTGGTCTTTCCGCAGCCGGAAGGCCCCAGCAAACAGATAAATTCACCTTTTTCTATTTGAAGCGAAATATGGTCAAGCGCTGTAAAACTTTCTTTGGAAGAGCGAAATCCACCGGGCTTCTCATATATTTTGGTAGCGTCTTGAATTTCAATATACATATTGTCACGCCTTTCCCCATGCTTTCATCACGGTTTTTTCAAATTTTCCGATGAGTGCATCTAAAATAAATCCAATCAGGCCAATCATCACCATTGCAGCAAGCAAATAATCCATTCTTAAATTATTTCTGGCATCTATAATCATATAACCCAGTCCTGACTGGGTTCCAACCATTTCGCCGGACACCAAAAATATCCATGCAGAACCTAAAGCAACATGCAAACTGTTTGCAATTTGCGGGAATACCGCGGGAAATACAATTTTATATAACACAGCAGGCTGCTTAATTCCAAAATTCTTTGCTACCTTTAAATAAACAGGGTCTATATTGCGTACAGCAGAAATGGTAGAAAGCAAAACCGGAAAAAAGCCTGCAAGAAAAATGATAACAATTGCGGGAACGTCTCCAATGCCAATAAACAGCACAATAAAAGGCATCCAAGCCACTGGGGCAATCGGACGAATTATTTGTAAAATAGGACTGATATATCCGTATAACGGCTTAAACCATCCTATTATTAAACCTAAAATAGCTGCTGAAACAACCGACGTGACATAACCAATTGCAAAACGATATAAGCTGGCTCCTATATTTGCGCCCATAGTACCGTCTGCAAATAAATCGACCAATGCTTTTCCTACTGTTAACGGTTTTGGAAAAAGCGCTTCTCCAACAGACGAAACACTGGCAAGAAGATACCACAGTAAAATTAACACTGAAAACGAAACCACAATATACCTTAATTTTAACAGACGTTTCATAACTGACTCCTATTCTGTCTGGTATACAAACGCTTCATAAGAAGGTGGATTTTCGGAAATGTGATATTTTTGCATACGAGCAACCAAATCATTATAAGCAGATTCCTCAATGGTCAAATCTGAAAAATCAATCCATTCCAGAGATTGCTGCAGCACATTATCAGGTTGTTTCAAGAAATTTTTCGCCACAGAAAGCGCCTCTTCTTTATCTGAAAGTTCAGAGCCGGCTTGTTGATATGCGTCGATGACCTGATTTGCCAACTCGCTGTTTTCATTGAGGAATTTATCGTTAAAAACAAGAGCGCAGCAAATGGAATGATCCCACAACTCATCCGATTGATATAACACTTTACCATATCCGCCCGTTACCGCTACAGAACCAAACGGTTCTGCCACACAATATCCTTGAATTTGACCGGACACCAATGCAGAAGGCATTTCCGCAGGAGATAATTCGGTTACTTGAACATCGTCTATGGTAAGACCATTTTGTTCCAGCATCTCCTGTAATAAAATATTGTGAGAAGAGCTTCTGTGCGGAATTGCAAATGTTTTTCCTTTTAAATCCGAAGCCGACTGAATGTCATTGCCTACAACAATCACATTACCGCTTGTATGACCAAGCGCAGCTGCTTTTAATCCTATATTTTGTGATTGCGCCTGCATTGCCAATTCAATCAGCACAGATGCACCGTCTACCTGACCGGAATTCAACGCATCCATCAGCTCCGGCCATGAACCGTATTTGACAAGTTCTACTTTTACATTGTCTGACTGAGAAAGTTCATACACAGGTAATGCATGTGTAATAGGCAAATATGCTATTTTTACTGTTTTTACATTTTCACTGTCGGAACCTCCTTCTGATGATGTTCCGCATGCGGTTAACAGTACAGTCATACTAGCCAACACTGCCGCAATCGGTATGATAAATTTTTTTAATTTCATCTCTCATTCTCCTCCTAAAGATACCGTCCAACCTAACGCTTTGCGTTTTTCTTTGAAATCTTCTACCAGTTGGTTGGCAATTTTTACATGGTCAACATCTACAATCATTTCAGAACCCAATAGTTCCTTTGTACCATGTGCCATAAATTCAGACACTTTTTCCGAACCCATGACAGGCGCATAAACGTTGTGATAAGAATTAATTCCCAATAATCTGAAAGACAGTGCCGCACAAATTCCCTTTTCATTGCTCCACTCAGGACTGGAAAAGGCATACGGCAGCTCTTTTATCGGAATATTTAAAGCTGCGGATATTCCGTTGAAAAAAGCAGACGCTCTTGCATTATCCAAACATTCGCCGAGATGCCAGACGGGAGGAATCTCTTTTAAAAACTCCCGCAATGATTCGCCGGTCCACTCCAAAGCTTTCTCTGAGCAAAATCCCAGCTTCAGCAGCGCAAATGACGCACAGCCGTTTGTAAGAATCAAAACGTTGTTTTTCAGCAGTATTTCAGCTGTCTCTACAATTTTCTTTTCGTAAATAACTCGTGGATTGCTGCAGCCTACCAAGTTCACAATGCCCAATACTTTTCCGTCTTTTAATGCCTGTGCTAAAGTTGCAAGCCCTTTTTCAAAATAGTGCTGTGCCCATTCCACGGAAAATCCCATTTCAGCATCCACTTCATATTGAGGAATTTTAACGGGAATATCCCTTCTTTCCACAAAGCTTTCAATACCGCGTTGTACAATTTTTTCTGCAATTTGATGAATTTCTCCTATATTGGAATGCTCATGGTCCAGTCCGTAGTGTTCCGCACCGGGCAGTCTTCCGGAATCGCTGGTGGTAACCACGGTTGTTCGGAAACATTTTGCTACTTCCATTATGGAAGGGAACACATCCTGCACATCTGCAACCCATAAATCCAAAGCTCCTGTTCCAAGCACCAATTCGGAACCAACTGCATTGGATAGCGGAATCACATTATCATAACGATACATTGCGGACAAACCGGAGCAGCAGATACCGTAAAACTGAATACCTAAGGCACCTTTTTCTTTGGCCAGCTGCACCATTTTCTCACTTCTTCCAACTTTTACAATTTCACTTACCAGCACGGGAGAATGTCCATGTACCGCAATATTGACATATCCTTTTTTCAAAGCGCCTAAATTAATCTTAGAACGACTTCTATGAGGCAATCCATACAAGCTATCCATTGCAATGGAAGAACCAAGGCAGGAGGACCAAGCGAAAGATACGCCGGTTCTTAAAAACTGTTGCATTACGTTTCTCCAGTCACTGTCCGTACCTGTGGTAGTTCTGTGTAAACTTTCAAACACTTCATGGGAAGGGCTGATTGGAATAATCCCCAATTGTTCCCATGTTTCCACCCTTTCTTTCGGTGCAAAGGAATAAATGGTTTTGTGCTTATCCGGAACTGTTCGAGATAAATCTTCCAATAAAATATCTGCAACTTGTTCTGCAAGCTCATTGAGTGTTTTTCCTTCTGTTTCAATGCCAAAATTTTTACATACGGCATAAATTTTTTCTTTTCCTTCAATGGGAATTGGAGCTTTTCCTTGCGCTGCAAATTTTAATGCAAGCATACTTTCACGTCCGCGTGCTCCGTGGGCTGCTGTACCTGCTGCCACATGACGCAAAAGATTTCTGGCCGCAATTAAATCTGCGTCCGCGCCACACACGCCACGAGGGGATTTTTTTGTAATTTTGCAAGGTCCCATAAAGCAGTTTTTGCAGCAGGTACCCGCAATACCAAATGTACATTGAGGTTGTTGCGCATCAAAACGGTCAAACGTTGTTTCAAGACCCATTTCTTCCATATGTAAAAGCATTTCTCTTACCGCAGGGTCAGGTGTTTGTTCGATGACATCTTGTTTGTTCGGAAATGTTTTTCTGTATTCCGCTACTGCTTTCATGTAGTCATCAATCCCTCCATGATGATGGTGATGACTATGTGTGTGTTGTTCAGACATTCATTTTCACTCCTATTTACATACTGTGTTAGTATGTTTATTGGTTGTTGTATATTTTACTACATAAAACATCTTTTGTCTAATATTAATAACCTATAACTTGTTATAGGTTTTGCCTAAAATCAGTCTGACAATATGCAAATGTCCGAATACACGTAAAAATAAAAACCATGCCAAACAAAATGTTCGGTATGGTTTTACCTTATATCACATAAAAATCGCTGCTGTCTATTTCATCCACCAAATCAGCAATGGTAACACTTTCTATATATTCATCTACCACTTTGTACATTTCCTGCCAAACGCGCACCGTTTTACAAGCAGGAGACCGCTTACACAGGTTGGGCTGCATCTCTAAACAAGATACGGGTGCCAAAGATTTTTCCGTAACTTTTAAAATACGCCCTACCGTAATATCCATTGGGTCAAGCGCTAACTTATACCCTCCGCCTTTTCCCCGCAATCCTTTGATAATTCCCGCTTTGCTCATAGTCACCATAATACTTTCAAGATATTTCTCTGAAATTTCCTGTCGTTTTGCAATATCCTTTAAAGGAATATATTCACCATTGTTATTTTCTGCAAGATCAACCATAACACGTAAGGCGTATCTTCCTCTTGTAGAAATCCACACGATAAATTCCTCCTGTCCATGTAATAAACCTATTATGCAACAATGTTAATGGTATTTCAAGATATTTCGTATTCCCAATGATAAAAAATAAAAATAGAGATATATGCTTGTTTCATTTTCCCGCAATTTAGGACATATATTAAACAAAGAACAAAATTCTAAATGGGGTTGTGGTATGAAAAAAAGGGTATTCTTTTTTAATGCAATTATTCTTACGGCATCTTCGCTGGTAATGCGGGCCAGCAGTATCGGATATCGAACCTATTTGTCTTCTAAAATAGGAACCGCAGGTATGGGATTATACCAACTGGTTATGTCTGTTTTTATATTGGCAATTACGGTTTCCACTTCCGGAATCAGCTTAGCCGTTACGCGTATTGTAACAGATACCATTGCAAAAGGAGCGCCGTCCCAGGCAAAACGGGCAGTTCGCAAGTGTATTATCTTCGCACTTTTATTAAGCTTGCTTGCTATGGTAGCCTTATACTTTTCATCTGATTACGTAGCAATCCATTGGCTGGGCGACCAACGTGTCGCACTCTCTCTGAAAATACTCGCTCCCGGCTTACCTCTCATGGCAACAAGCTCTTGTTTAAAAGGATATTTTATTGCTATGCGTGGTGTTGCCAAAACTGCCTCGGGAGAACTTTTGGAACAATTTGTTACCATTATGGCAGTAGTTTGTCTGTTCACATTCGTGGCGCCGCAAGGGTTAGAGTATTCCTGTGCCGCAATTATGTTAGGCTCTACTTTAGGCGAGATTGCTTCTTGTACCTATACTTTTATCTTCTTTATAAAAGACAAAATAAAGGCAAAAGATACCCCAGGCAATCAATTTCAATACACCTTTCGGAAAGCATTGCAGGATATGTTCCATATAGAACTTCCCATCATGTTTGGTTCTACCCTGCGTAACGGACTTGTAACCATTGAAAACATACTCATCCCCATTGGATTTAAGAAACACGGCGCCAGTACAGAAACCTCTTTGAGCAATTACGGTATGATTCACGGTATGGTAATGCCGCTGATTTTATTTCCTTCCGCATTTTTAATGGCATTTTCTTCTTTGCTGGTTCCTGAAATGGCTGAAGCAAATGCAGTGGGCCATAAAAGAACAATCAGCAGGACCACTGCACGTTCCATGCAATTGACCCTGCTGTTTTCATTCTTTATTACTGCTTGTTTTATTGTATTTGCCGATGATTTTGGCCGCACCTTTTATCAAAGCGAAGAAGCGGGACGTCTGATTCGATTTTTGGCACCGCTGATTCCTTTATTATATCTTGATAGCGTGGTAGACGGCATTTTAAAAGGGTTGGACCAGCAAATTGCCTCCATGCGATATAATTTTGCAGATTCCGGATTACGCGTCATACTGGTCTATTTTTTAATTCCATTCACAGGTGTAAACGGCTATCTGGGCATTTTGTTTTTCAGCACGATTTTTAATGCTACATTGAGCATTCATCGTCTTCTGAAAGTATCTCAAGTGGAAATACAGTTTGTGGACTGGATTGTAAAGCCAATTTTATGCGGAGGCATTTCGGTTCTTTGCTTTTCCTTATTAAGACATTTACCGTTTATGAACGCGGTTCCTGTTTGGTGCTGTATGATACTGGAATTTACATTATCAGCCATTGGATATTACATTTTATTACGCGTGACACAATGCTTTAAAAAGGAAGACGTGACCTGTATCAAAGAGATTTTCCATTCCAAATCCGCTACTTAATACGATGTTGTTCCATCCATTGAACCACTTCTGCGCTTAATTCTTTTACGCAGCCGTCTTCAAAAGGAGAATCCAACTCAGAATCTTTGATTAATTGTACAAAACTTTTGGTGCCTGCAGCGCTTACAAATGCTAAATATTCGTCAAACGCTTTTTTCCAGTCTCTATTTGATTTACTCCAGAATTCCAAAGCAACCGTTTGGGCCAAACAATAATCAATATAATAAAACGGATAACAATAAATATGATGCTGTTTTTGGAATCCTCCTCCGTCTTTGAAGAATGGAACATTATCAAAATCCAGCCAAGGACGATATTTCTTCTCTAATTTCAGCCATAATTTTTTTCGTTCCTGCGGCGTTAATTTTGGATTTTCATATACTTCATGTTGAAACTCATCTACCAAACAACCATACGGAATAAAGTTAAGGGCAGACTCCAACTGAAATACACGGAATTTTTCAGCGTCATTTCCAAAAAACAACTCAGCCCAAGGGCGTGCCATCAGTTCCATGGTCATGGAATGTACTTCCGCTGTTTCCATTGTGGTACTTGCATTTTCACGAATCTCCATATTGCGGGCCTGATATGCCGCAAATGCATGACCTGCTTCATGTGTCAACACATCCACATCGCCAGAGGTACCGTTAAAATTTGAGAAAATAAACGGAGACTGATAATCAGGCAGTTCCGTACAATAACCACCGCCTGCTTTATTTTGTTTGCTCTCCAAATCAAACAGCTCGTTTTCTCTCATAAAGGTAAAAAACTCTGATGTCTTGGGACTCATTTCATCATACATTTTTTGTGCCGCGGACACCAGTTCCTGTGTTTCGCTGTTCGGCTTTGGATTGCCGTCTGTAAAAGAAACACCCGTATCGTGTAATTTTATCTCATCTACACCAATTCGCTGTGCCTGCATTTTACGGATGGTTACGGTCACGGGAACCAAATCTCGTATAATCTGTTCTCGGAACACTTTGACGTCGGAAGCTCTGTAACAGTTTCGTCCCAAACGGTCATATCCCAGCTGTACATAATTGGCATAGCCCAATTTACGCGCTTGTTCGTCTCTGTTTTTGACCAACTGATCATAAATTTCATCCAATTTTTGCGCATGCTCCTCAAAAAAGGCAGCGCATTTTTTCCATGCTTCTTTTCTTACGGTTCTGTCTAAATCCTGTAGATAAGTTGTTATGGTGGAAAGATTCAATTCTTTTCCGTCAAATTTAATTTTGGCAGATGCCAGCAGCTTTTGATATTCTGTAGTCAACTCATTTTCCTGCTGCAAAAGAGGGATAATTTCAGGTGAAAATGAGCGCAGTGCAACTTTAATATTTTCAAAAAACAAGGTGCCCAGTTCTTTCTCAAGCTCTTTTTTGAATCTGGAATCATACACAACTTGCAGAAAGGCTTGTTCATATTCCTGTATCACAGGAGATTTTTCGTTGTAGAACGCCTTTTCCTGTGCATAAAATTTATCTGCGGTATTAATGCTGTTATGAATGTACGCAAGCGTGCTCATCGTTTGATACGCCTTCATAATGGATTCATGTTCCAAAATACATTTCATTTGCTCTTTGGCATTTTTACAATTCGGAAACCGTTCTGTAATTTGTTTATACTGTTCTATCATTCCATCTACATCGGGACGTTGATACTCCATTTGAGAAAATTTCATCGTAGACCCTCCTATGATTACAATTGATTTGTATTGTTATTTTAACATATATTCCTATAGTATTTGCAAACGAATCGTAAAACATTCCATTTTTTAGTAAATACCAAAAGAAAAACACGAAAGGAACGGTTCAATTCGTTCCTTTCGTCTTTTCTTATTTATCAAATTGTTTTCTTCGTTCCGTAGACTGGATGAATAGTTTTTTGATGCCTTCTTCATCTTCATCTGCTATCTTTTGTTTCAGATTTTCTAACTCGGCAACAAAATCGTCAATTTCCTGAACCAAGTTCTTTTTATTTAAAAAGAACAGTTCACTCCACAATGTCTCATTTATCTTTGCAATACGGGTCAAATCTCTGAAAGAATCTCCCGTATATTCTTTTAAATGGGTATTATCACTTGTATTCATCAAACTGACTGCCACTGCATGGGTTAATTGAGATACAAAACCAATCATCTTATCGTGTTCCTGTGGAGTAATGACTGCAATGTGATGAAACTCCAACAACTCTGCCAATTCTTTTGCAAACGCGATACCTTTTTCCGTATTTTGTTCTGTTGGCGTTATAATAAAGTTTGCAGAGTGAAAAATTGCATCATCGCTATATTGCACTCCGCTTACTTCCTTACCGGCCATTGGGTGAGAACCAATAAATTCTACATCTTTGCGCAGAAAATCTTGCACTACATCAACCACGTTGCATTTTACCCCGCATACATCTGTGATAATCGCACCTGATTTGAAATACTGCTGATTACGGGCAATCCAGTCAATCATGGTATGTGGATATAGTCCAAAAACGATATAGTCTGCCTGACTGATGATTTCAGGCTCTTCCTGTATGGTTCCTTTATCAATGATGCCGTTTTCCAAAGCATAGTCAATGGTTCCCTGCCCTCTGCTGATGGCATATACCGTGTAACCATGCTTTTTCAAACCTTTTGCGTAACTTCCGCCAATAAGACCTAAGCCTACAATTAAAATCACACTGTCTTTTGCTATCACGGCTCCAACACCTCAATTCTGCCGCCTATGGATTGTATATCCTCAAAAAAGTTTGGATAAGATTTATTGATACATTCTGCCCCATTGATGATAACAGGAGTTTCACTGCACAAAGCAGCTATTGTCATACTCATTACAATTCTATGGTCTGTATGTCCTGACAGCTCCTGTTCACAACAATAGGTCGGTTTTCCCTTGATAAAAATTTCATCTTCCGTTGTGGTAATATCCGTATGGAATTTTTTCAGTTCCTCTTCCATGGCGGCAATACGGTCGGATTCTTTGTATCTCAAACGTGCTGCATGATAAATACGAGTCGTACCCTTTGTGTACATTCCCAGCACGTTTAAAACAGGCCCCAAATCGGGACAATCCGCCAAATCAATCTCCGTAGCTGTCAGCTCACTTTTATGTACAAGATACCCTTCTTGTTTGGGCTCTATCTTGCAATTACAGGCTTCCAGAATGGACAGAATCGCTTTATCTCCCTGTTTAGAGGAAGAAGTAATGCCCTTGCAATATAAATCGCTTTGAATCGCTGCCAAAACAGCATAAAATGCCATTTGAGAGTAGTCGCCTTCCACGGTATAATCACAAACTTGATAGGATTGATTGCCCGGAATATATAGTGTATGGTTATCTTGAAATTCTGCTGTTACGCCAAAAGTTTTGAGCATTTGCAAGGTTAGTTCAATATAAGAACGGGATTCAAACGGAGGCTTGATATGAATTATGGAATCCTGCTCCAAAAGCGGCAAAGCAAACAATAGGCCTGTGATGAATTGGGAGCTGATGCTTCCATCAATTTCATAGGAACCTGCTTTCAGCGCACCCTGCACGATAAGCTGCTGTTCCGTTTGTTCAAAACGGTGTCCCTGCTGTTCAAACATTGTTTTATATACTCCCTGCGGACGCTTTAACAACCGATTTCTGCCCAAAAAAGTAATGGGCTGACCCGATAACGTAAACAACGGTACAAAAAAGCGCAGGGTAGAGCCTGATTCATTGCAATCTACCTGTAACGGTGTTTGCGGTAAAGATTGTATGCCTTCTATCACAACGGTATCTTTTTCCATCGTAATGGATGCACCCAATGCTCGCATACCTGCAATGGTAGCCAGAATGTCGTCAGAATACGCAATATTTGAAATAACACTTTTTCCTTTTGCCAAAGACGCACACATAATCGCGCGATGTGCCATACTTTTGGAAGGCGGTATTTGTATTTCTCCTGTACAAACAGAAGGATATACTTTTACTTTCATGAATTGTTCACTCCGTTTGAATCAAAAAGCTCATTTCTTTTTGGTGAAATGAGCTTTTTAGAATAAGGGATTACATATCCCTGCCAATTACGTTTGCAATTTTCTTGCCTTTTTCAATCAGGGTCTTGAATGCATCCGGAGTCACGGATTGTGCGCCGTCAGACCATGCACATTCAGGATTGTCATGCACCTCGATAATCAAGCCGTCCGCACCTGCGGCAATTGCTGCCAATGACATGGATTCCACCAATTTTCTGTCACCTGTTGCATGAGATGGGTCAATGATGATTGGTAAGTGTGTTTTGGATTTGATAATCGGAATTACGCTTAAATCCAAAGTATTTCTGGTGTAAGTTTCAAAAGTACGAATACCGCGTTCACACATAATGACATTTTCGTTGCCTCCTGCCATAATGTATTCTGCCGCCATAATCCATTCTTCCATAGTATTGGCAAGACCACGTTTTAACAAAACAGGCTTTTTGCTTTTACCCAAAGCTTTAAGCAAGTCAAAATTTTGCATATTGCGTGCACCAACTTGAATTAGGTCAACATATTCCTCAAATTCATCCAATTTTTTCTCGCTCATCAATTCACTGACAATTGGCATGTTGTATGCTTGTTTTGCTTTATACATGCATTTTAAACCTTCTAAACCCATGCCTTGGAATGAATATGGAGAAGTTCTTGGCTTGTATGCACCGCCGCGCAGCATGCATCCGCCTGCCTCTTTTACCGCCTTTGCAATGCGCATAACAGATTCCTCACCCTCAACGGAGCAAGGGCCGCCAATCACCACTATTTTTTCTTTTCCTCCCACTTTGATACCGTCTACATCAATCACGGAATCCAATGGATGGAACAAACGGTTTGCTTTTTTATACGGCGCAGCAATTCTCTTTACATTATCTACGTAAGGATTTGCCGTAATCATTCTGTCATCAATAACAGTGGTATCACCAACAAGGCCAAATACATTGTAATTGGTACCTTGAATCATGGTAACTTTAACGCCTTTTGCTTCAATAGACTCCATCAGGTTTTTAATTTCCTGCTCAGGAGCATCTTTTTTCATGGTAATAATCATATACTATCTGTCCTTTCAAAGCCGAATCTATCGTTATGACTGCTGAGTCAATTTTTCTTTTAATACCCGCATGGCAGTGCGGTATCCTTCAATACCTTCTCCCATAACGGTATGAAAGCAAGCCTGACCTGCATAAGAAATTTGCCGAAAGTCTTCCCTTTCTTTTACATTGGAGATATGTATTTCCACCGCGGGCAAAGCCACGGCCTTCAGAGCGTCTAAAACAGCAACGCTTGTATGCGTATACGCTGCGGGGTTGATGACAATGCCGTCCGCTTCATAATAAGCACGCTGAATTTCATCCACAAGCGTTCCTTCGTGATTGCTTTGCAATATTTCCACTTCTACCTGCAGTTCTTTTGCCGCTTGTTCCACCAAACGTACCAAGTCTGCATACGTGGTACTGCCGTAAATAGCCGGCTCTCGAATGCCGAGCATATTCAAATTAGGCCCATTGATGACAAAGAATTTCATGGTAGCCCTCCAATATTGTATTCATAAGTTCGTCCAATTCCTGTTGAGAAATCTCCATAGGATAATTATTTGGAACCCTCAAATCTCCGTATTTTGTATAAAGAGGATAACGTTCTTCATACAACTTAGCAACTGCATTTGTATCTTTGGACAACGGACGGTCATCTGTTACAAGCAGATGTTCCAAATCTCTGTCAATAAACATAACAACGCCGTTTTGTTTTAAATTCTGAATATTTTCTTCATTTTTTATCGCACCGCCGCCGGTTGCAATAATCAATCCGTTTTGTTTCGAGAATTCTTCTATGACATCATGTTCCCATTGGCGAAAATATGCTTCTCCATGCCGGGCAAACATCTCTTTGATGCTCATGCCTGAACGCTCTACAATCACAGCGTCTGTATCTACAACTGTTTTATCAATATACTTGCAAAGCGCCTTTCCTGTTAACGTTTTTCCACTGCTGGGCATTCCGATGAGTACAATATTGGTCAGCTGTTTTAGCAGTTCCAGCGTAATTTGGTCAATTTTATCATTTTCAATTTCTGTTGACAAGAAATGTTCCACTGCAAATTTTGCTTGCGCTACCAACATCTCCAAACCATTGACTGCCTTCATGCCAAGCTGCTCCGCCTGCTGTAACAATCTGGTTTTCAGCGGATTATATATCACATCCACAACCGCTTTGCAATTTGGAAAATTTGATAAATCCAGCGGACTTTCCCCATTATCGGGATACATTCCCTTAGGAGAAGCGTTCACAACCACGTCTACATCTTTGTGCCGGATACATTCTTCATATGTAACAGCATTTTCTTTTTTGGAACGGCTTACCACCAAAATTTCTTTTGCGCCCATATATTCCGCCACCGCTGTTACCGTTTTACAAGTGCCGCCGCTGCCGCATATCATCACTTTTTTATCTTTTAATGTAATACCGTGTGCGTTCAGGTTATATAAAAAACCGGCAAAATCCGTATTATAACCAAAGAGTTTCCCGTCTCTGTTTACAATGGTATTGACAACCCCGATTCTTTTGGCCGAATCGTCCAGAACATCACAATGTGGAATGACATCTTGTTTATACGGAATGGTTACATTAATGGCTTTAAACTGTTTTGCTGTCATAAAAGCATCCAGTTCATCTTTTGCCAAGGGACAAAGTTCATAGGTATAGTCCGCCAGCTTCTCGTGAATGATTTTTGAAAAGCTATGTCCTAGTTTTTCTCCGATTAAGCCATATTCCATTACTACACGTCATTCCTTTCCTTGTTATCTTCATTGGAAGCCATCCACATATATCCGTAACGGTCGGCAAACAAATCCACCAATCCAATGGCAACCATACTGTCTACCACAACTCTTGCACGGTGAATGATAGCAGGGTCATGACGACCATGTATTTGCAGCTGTGCATTTTCTCTTTTTTGAATATTAACCGTCTGCTGAGGCTGATAGATTGACGGAGTAGGCTTGACTGCCGTTTTTATCATAATGGGCATACCATTGCTGATACCCCCGTTAATACCGCCGTTATGATTGGTTGTGGTACAGACCTTATCTTTCATCACAAACGGGTCGTTTGCCTGACTGCCAAACAAGTTAGCAAAGCCAAACCCTAACCCGAACTCCACACCCTTGACAGCAGGTACACTGAACAGAAGATGTGCCAGCACACTTTCAATCGAACTAAAAAATGGTTCCCCAATTCCCGCAGGCATATTGACAATTGCCGTTTCCAAAATACCGCCTACGGAATCGCCGTTGCTGTGCGCTTGTTCAATGACTTGTACCATTTCCTGTTCCGCTTGACTGCTGATGGTTGGGAAATAGCTGTCATTTAGCTTATCCGCTTGTTGGAGCAATGCTTCTTCCGTAGTAGCAAACGGTTCGTCTTCAATCTCTTTGCAAGAGGCAATATGCGTAGCGATTGTAATGCCCTTTTGTTTTAAAATTTGCAGACAAATGGCACCTGCAGCAACAAGAGGAGCTGTAATTCTTCCCGAAAAATGACCTCCGCCGCGGTAATCCTGAAAACCGCCGTATTTTTCAAACGCTGTATAGTCGGCATGGGACGGACGCATGAGGTATTTGGTAGCTTCATAATCTTTGCTGTGCTGACTTTGATTACGAATAAAAATACACAATGGAGTTCCTGTCGTATAGCCGTTAAAAAAACCGCTGACAATTTCAAATTCATCCGCTTCTTGGCGCTGTGTGGAAATTTTCCCTCTTGGTTTTCGTTTATTCAGTTGTGCCCGTATCAAATCCAAATCCAGCTTTATGCCCGGTGCCAAACCGTTGATATTCACACCAATGGCTGCCCCGTGAGATTCGCCGAACAAACTGATTTGAATGTGTTCTCCAAATGTACTTTTCATGTGCTGTGTTGCCCCGTTCCTTTTATGATTGTGGTTTGATTTCTTTTAAAAATTGATACAATTGCTCCATTGAAATTTTCTTGAGGGTTGCTTTTCCCGCTTCTTTTACTTTTACTACGGTAATGGAATCTCCCTGTGCTTTTTTATCTTTTTTCATAACGTCAAATACTTCATCAGCGTTATAATCCACATCGCTTTTTAAACCTAATTTCTCATAGATACGCAATACGCGTTCTTTCAACGCCTCATCTTCCAGCATAGGAATCATACCGATTGCAACGCATTCGCCATGCAGTAATTCCGAAAGTCCGTATACGCTTTCAATTCCGTGACCCAGCGTATGTCCAAAGTTCAGTATTTTGCGTAAATTCTGTTCTTTTTCATCCTGTTCCACTACCGCTTTTTTCACCAGCAGAGAACGATAAATAATTTCATCTACCTGTGTTTCGGGATTGCCATGTTCAAATAAATCCAAAATGGAAGCGTCATAAATCAGGCCTGCTTTCACCGCTTCCACCAAACCGTTTACAAAATGGCGTTTTGGCAATGTTTTTAATGTTTCAGGGTCGATTAATACAACGGACGGATGATAAAAACAACCGATGATATTTTTCACATGTTCCAAATTAATGGCTACTTTTCCACCAATGCTGCTGTCGATTTGAGACAAAGTGGTAGTAGGAATACCGATAAATTCAATACCGCGCAAATAAGTAGACGCTACAAAACCCGCCAAATCTCCGATGACGCCGCCGCCCAGTGCGATAATGCAGTCTGTTCTGGTAAAGTTCAGTTCCAGCAATTTCCGGCAAAGTTCCTCATAAACAGGAAACGATTTTGCCCCCTCTCCCTGCTGAACAATATGATAATATCCCTGCGGACACTGTTTCATTATTGTATTTACGTACTCCATAGGCACGCCGGTATCGCTGATAATCAGCACTTTTCGATTTAAATCCGCAAAATTTCCAATACGGTTTAATACTCCGTGTTCTATGATAATATCATAGCTTTTTTCTTTTAAATTTACACTTAACTGCAAAACGGTTCCTCCTGCCAACATGTCTGTTTCTATATCGAAATCATCGTTTATTACAAATTGAGAATTATTTTTATTATACTGCGTTGCAGGCTAAAAATCAAATAGAACCAATAAAAATACGCACAAAAATGTAGGAAAATATATTTGATACTTTCTCTATGGTCATGTATAATAAAGAATACACATACATGTGAATCAAACTAAACTATCAAAAGGAATCTATTATGAATCAAAAAGCTTTGGCTGTCATCAGTTTTGGCACCACATATACGCTGGCACAGGACGCAATTATGCAAATCGAATCTACGCTGTCCTGTCATGTAAAAGAATATGATTGTTTCCGCGCATTTACCTCCAAAATGGTAATTGCAAAATTAAAACGAGAGCAAGGGCAATACGTGCTTACTCCCGAGGAATTGATGGAACAATTGTATCAAAAGGGATATAAGGAGGTTCTCTGCCAACCGCTTCATATCATCAATGGGTTTGAATTTGAAAAAATGTATAAAGCCTTATCGGCATTTACAGACAAATTTGATAAAATTCAAATCGGCCGTCCGTTGCTTACCTTTGAAGATGATTATAAAGCATGCTGCGATATTGTTATGAAATACGCACCTGCTCCAAAAGAAGAAACAGCTTTGGTATTTATGGGACATGGAACCGCACATTACGCAAACGCCTCCTATTGTCAGCTGGAAAATACCTTCCGTGCATTGGGACACGAGCATGTTTATGTAGGTACGGTAGAAGGATTTCCAAATCTTGACTATATCATCGGCAGATTAAAAAAACATAACATTACCCGTGTACATTTAATGCCGTTTATGATTGTTGCAGGCGACCATGCACAAAACGATATGGCAGGAGAGGAACCAGATTCTTGGAAATCCGTTTTAGAAAACGAAGGATTTCAGGTTACGGTACAGCTTGACGGTCTGGGCTCTTTCCCGGAGACGGGGCAATTGTTTGTTTCCCATCTGGACAAAGCAGAAACCATTCCAAAAGACAATTTCATACTGTAAACAGGAACTCTCGGGGAAGTTGGGCGAAAATCCCGCGCAAGTACGTTACCGTAACAGCCGGATTACCGACCTGTTGCTTGTATTTTACGGCACTGAAATGCAAGGCAAAGCTTGAGCACACTCAGGTTTTCTTTTGCATGTCATTTTCTTTAAAGGGAAAATGACATTTTGTTTTTACTTTAAATAAGAAAGGAAACATGGCATGGAGCATTACATCTATAAAAACCGACAAAAGCTGCGTTGCGGATATACCACAGGTTCCTGCGCTGCGGCAGCCGCAAAAGCTGCGGCTGTGATGCTGCTGTGTCAGTCTTCCTTAAAGAAGATAGACTTAATGACGCCAAAAGGCATTTTACTGCATTTGGACTTGCACGATGTGCAAATTACACCAAGCAGTGTAACATGTGCAGTAAAAAAAGACAGCGGCGACGACCCTGACATTACAAACGGCGTACTTGTATACGCAACCGTTGAAAAACAAACAGAACCGACTATTTCTTTAAAAGGCGGCATTGGAGTGGGTACTGTTACAAAAGCAGGGCTGGAACAGCCTATAGGTGAGGCTGCAATCAACCGTGTTCCACGGCAAATGATAAAACAGGAATTGGAACAAATCAAAGAGGATTTCGACTATACGGGCGGTTTTTGTGTAACCATATCCATTCCAAAAGGCGTGGAACTGGCACAAAAAACGTTTAATCCCAAACTGGGTATTGAAGGCGGCATTTCTGTTTTGGGAACCAGCGGAATTGTAGAACCGATGAGCGAACAAGCATTAATTGAATCTATTTATCTTGAACTGAACATGCTTGCCGCCAACAACACTGAAAAAACACTTTTAATTACTCCCGGAAATTATGGCAAACATTTTGTACGTGAGAACACCAATTTGAATTTAAGCCGCAGTATCAAATGCAGCAATTATATTGGACAAACCTTGGACAAAGCAGTTGAACTGGGATTTGAACGTATTTTATGCATCGGGCATATCGGAAAATTCATTAAGCTGGCAGGCGGAATTATGAATACTCATTCCAATATGGCAGACTGCCGTATGGAATTGTTTGCTGCTCATACAGCAATGTACTGTGCAGACTGCCGATTGATACATAACATTATGGCTTGTATCACCACGGACCAAGTATTAGACTTGCTCGAAGAACGCAATCTAACAAAGCAAGTAATGACTTCCATATTAGAAAAAATTGATATGCATTTGGCTCACCGCGTTGGTGGGCAAGTGAAAATAGGTGCGATTCTTTTTTCCAATCAGCATGGTTATTTGGGAGAAACATCGCAAGTTCAAGAAATATGTACCCATGATATACAAACAAAGGAGCAAAACGAATGAACGGAACTTTATACGGCGTAGGCATTGGCCCGGGCGACCCGGAATTGATTACACTGAAAGCAGTCAGAATCATAGAGCAAAGTCCTGTGATTGCAGTACCAAAAACGGGAGAATCCCGCCGCGTGGCTCTGAGCATTGCGGAACAAACCATACCGCATATCCATGAAAAAGAGGTGCTGTCCTTACACTTTCCCATGACAAAAGATAAATGTATGATTGATACCAATCGTGACGAGATTGCCAAACAAATCATTGACATTTTAAAAGAAGGAAAAGACATTGCCTTTTTAACATTGGGCGACCCTTCCGTTTATTCTACCTATTGGTACATTCATCAGCGCGTTGTAAAACAAGGATATCAGGCACAAATGATTGCAGGCGTTCCTTCCTTTTGTGCTGTAGCCGCAAAATTGGGTATCAGTCTCGCTGAAGCAGAACAGCCGCTGCACATCATTCCCGGTTCTTACCCATGTACGGAACAAATGCTGCAAACAGAAGGTACCAAGGTCATTATGAAAACAGGTCGTTCTGTGGAACAAGTAAAAAAGCTTTTGAAACAACACGGTTATTATGAGAATGCAAAAATGGTGCAAAATTGTGGACTGGAACAGGAACATGTATTTCAGTCTTTAGATGAGGCCACAAATGATGCAAGTTATTTTTCTATTATTGTCTGCAAAGAGGAGGACAATCAATGATTCACTTTGTTGGTGCAGGACCCGGCGCGGCAGATTTAATTACCATGCGCGGTCATCAGCTGTTAACAGAGGCTGATGTGATTATCTATGCAGGCTCTTTGGTCAATCCTGAATTATTACAGTACGCCAAAGCATCATGCAGTATCTATAACAGCGCGTCCATGACACTGGAAGAAGTCATAGACGTAATGAAACAGGCGGAAGCAAAAAATCAAATGACCGTACGCCTTCATACAGGAGACCCAAGTTTATACGGTGCTATCAGGGAGCAAATGGACCAACTGGACAAAGATAACATTTCATATGACGTTGTACCCGGCGTCAGTTCGTTCTGCGGTGCGGCGGCGGCGCTAAAGGCAGAATATACTTTGCCGAATGTATCCCAGTCTGTTATTATTACACGCATGGCAGGAAAAACTCCTGTGCCCGAAAAAGAAGAAATTGCATTGCTTGCAGCTCATCAGGCAACCATGGTCATCTTTTTGAGCACAGGTATGCTGGAACAATTAAGCCAGCGCCTTTTAGCAGGTGGTTATCAGACCGATACCCCTGCGGCAATTGTATATAAAGCAACTTGGAATGATGAAAAAGTTTGCCATTGTACCGTTGCAACGTTAGCACAAACAGCAAAAGAGCATAACATTACAAAAACAGCTTTAATTATTGTAGGAAACTGTCTGGGAAACGAATATGACCGTTCTTTGCTGTATCATCCGTCATTTACCCATGAATTCCGCAAAGGAACTTCTGAATCTTAACAAACAAGAGGTGATATTTTATGAAGCTGGCAATCATCAGTTTTACCGCAGCAGGAAAAGATTTGAGCATTCGCTTATCCAATGCGCTTGCTCAAGATTCCTGTATGCTTTTTACCACAAATAAGCTGGCAGATGAAACTGTCCCCTCTTATGGAACTGACCTAAACACCTGGACAGGCAATGCATTTTCAAACTATGACGGCATTGTTTTTATCAGTGCCTGCGGCATTGCTGTACGTGCCATTGCACCCCATTTAAAAAGTAAAACCACCGACCCTGCCGTTGTGGTAGCAGATGAAAAAGGACAGTTTGCTATTTCACTGGTTTCGGGTCATATTGGTCAGGCCAACGAATTAACCTTGTCCGTAGCTCACGCAATACAAGCCACTCCTGTTATTACTACTGCTACAGACGTAAACGGCTTGTTTTCCATTGACAGTTGGGCTTCCCGCCATCACCTTTTCATCAGCAACATGAAAATTGCAAAAGAAATTTCCGCACGGCTGCTGCGAGGGGAACCTGTGGGCATGACTGCAGATTGGTTTGTTTTGCCGCAGTTGCCCAAAGGATTTACAGCAGATTCTGCATCTGTGGGAGCGATGATTTCCGTATATGAAGATTCCTCTCCATTTCAGCAAACCCTGCACTTGATTCCCAAACTGGTATCAATCGGCATTGGCTGCAAGCGCGGTACTTGTGCAGACACCATTGAAACATTTGTATTGGACTGTTTGCACCAGGAAGGAATTTCTCTACACAGCATAAAACAGGTGTGTTCTGTTGACTTAAAACAAGACGAACCCGGACTGTTAGAATTTTGCAAACGGCACCAACTGCCAATGCAATTTTATTCTTCCGAACAGCTTACCTGTGCAAAAGGAACATTTGCTTCCTCTGCATTTGTGAAACAAACCACAGGTGTGGACAATGTTTGTGAACGCGCCTGTGTTCTGGGTTCTCAACAGGGAGCGTTGATTGTGCCGAAATTATCAAAAAACGGAGTTACATTTGCAGCGGCACTGCAAGACTGGAGGGTTACATTTGAATATTAAAGCTACATGCATTGACTATACAAAAGCTTCTGTGGAAGAACGTGAAGCTTTCTCTCTTGTTCCCTCCAAAATTCAGGAATTGGAACAATCCATTCTGCAAACTTATCAATTGGACGGCTGTATCATTCTTTCTACCTGCAATCGAACCGAACTTTGGATTTCTGCTCCCGAAGCAGTGCTTTTTTCCCTATCTCCAACTGCCATTTTATGCGATGCTTTGCAAGTACCTGTAGAACAATATCTGTCATTTTTTATAGAGCGTTCCGAGAAAGATGCTGTTTCTTATTTATTGGAATTGACCTGCGGACTGCATTCTCAAATATTTGGTGAAGATCAAATATTATCACAAGTAAAAGATGCACTTTCCACAGCACGAATCAACGGTACTACAAACACCGTATTGGAAGTATTGTTTCGCACTGCAATCACTGCGGCAAAAGAAGTAAAAACAAAAGTAAGATTAACAACTGCCGACCACACGGTTGCGCTGGGAGCTGTCGCTTTACTAAAGGATAAACTCAATGTACCCATGCAGCAGCTGCCATGCCTGGTAATCGGCAATGGTGAAATGGGACGCTTGGCTGTCTCGGCATTGCAAAAAGAAGGCTGCAAAGTAACTATGACACTTCGCAATCATCACAGTCGAGAATCTGTGATTCCCGCCAATTGCCGCGTACTGAACTATGATGAGCGCATTGAAAAAATCAATCAGTTCCGTGTTGTAATCAGTGCAACGCTTAGTCCCCATCAAACCATAAAAAAACAGGATTTGGTTCCTGTGCTGGACAATCAGCCGCATATCTTTATTGACCTTGCCATGCCAAGAGACATAGACAGCCGCGTGACACAGCTTCCAAACGTTTTACTGTTTGATATGGATGACCTTTCCTTGCCTCCGTCCGTTGTAACAATCGAACAAATACAGTATGCAAAAGAGATTTTATTGGAACACCAAACAGAATTTGAACACTGGTATGCGTTCCGTGAGTGGGTACCTACGATTCAATCTATCAGCAAAACAGTTGCGCAGGATGTACACATTCGCACAGCAAAATCTTTGAAAGACTGCCATTTAAAGAAGGAACAATCCATTGCCATGCAGGATACCATTGATACTGCCGCAAACAAAGCGGTTGCAAAATTGCTTTATGGACTGCGAGAACATTTGACACAGGACTATTTTCAAGTTTGTATGGAAGCATTAGTAAAATCAGCTGAGGATACCAAATCATAAGGAGATTGTGATGAAATTATATGTAATAGGACTGGGTCCGGGAGAACAAACACAAATGACGCCAAAAGCAATGGCTGCCATTGCAGACAGTGATGTGATTGCAGGGTATACGGTTTATATCGACTTAATCAAACACTTAACACAAGAGAAAGAAATTCTTACCACTCCCATGAAACAGGAAGTTGACCGATGCCGTATGGCAATTGAAGAAGCGGTAAAGGGAAAAACTGTTTCCATGGTATGCAGCGGAGATGCAGGTGTTTACGGAATGGCAGGGCTTATCTATGAATTAAGCACAGACTATCCCCCCATTGAAATTGAAATCATTCCCGGCATTACAGCTGCTTGCAGTGGGGCGGCAGTTCTTGGCGCACCATTGATTCACGATTTTGCCGTCATCTCACTCAGCGACTTACTTACCCCTTGGGAGTTAATCGAAACAAGACTTCACAGCGCAGCAAAATCAGATTTTGTCCTATGTTTATACAATCCTTCCAGTAAAAAACGAAGTGATTATTTAGAAAAAGCATGTAATATCATTATGGAACATCAATCCCCCGACACCGTATGCGGATATGTAAAAAACATTGGCAGAGAGGGACAAATATCTCAACTATTCACTTTAAAAGAATTGGCCGTTACCAAAGTAGATATGTTTACCACTGTTTACATCGGCAATTCTCAAACTAAAATTATCAATGGAAAAATGGTTACTCCCCGCGGTTATAGAACTTAATTTTGCAAAGCAAAATTAAGTTCATTGGAAATATGGCAAGGCCATATTTCTCTTATTATTTTTCTTGCTTTACAAAATTAAGTTCATTGAAAATATATCAAAGCTATATTCCTTTTATCATTTTTCTTGTCTTACAAAGTTAAGCACCATGAAAAAGACGGCAAAATCGCATTTCTTTTATCTCTTTTCTAACCTTACAAAATAAGGTGTACTGAAAGTAGGCAATACCATTATTCCTCCTATCACTTTCTTAATTTACAAAATCAAACGCATGGAGAAGATGAAAAATCGCGTTTTTTATCTCTGCTCTTCGCAAATCATATTCGTCGAAACTTCAGAAACACGATTTCTTCCCTATCATCATTCTTAGCAAAATCATAGTACAATTAATATATGTATTTTATATAAAATACACTGAATGAAACTATTAGAAAGGAGCGTAACTGTGAAACAGATTTTAATCTTTGCAGGTACCACGGAAGGTCGTCAATTGATTGAACGGTTATGCCAATATCACATTCAAATTCACGCATGTGTCGCCACAGAATACGGAAAAGAAGTATTACCTCAAAGCAAACAGACTACCATTCACGCACAGCGTATGGATTCTGCACAAATGGAAGATTTCTTATCTGCACATGCATTCGACTGCGTCGTTGATGCTACCCACCCTTATGCAGTGGAAGTCACACAAAATATTCAATCTGCCTGTACAAATAAATCTGTTCCCTATTTACGCTTGCTGAGAGAAAACAGTGAATATGAAAACTGCGTGTTTGTATCCAATACGCAGGAATGTATTTCTTACTTAAACCAAACAAGCGGAGCTGTACTGCTTACGACAGGCAGTAAAGAATTGGCAGCTTACACGAATGTTGAACATTTTAAGGAACGCTTATACGCTCGCGTTCTTCCTATGACGTCTGTTGTAGAACAATGCATTGCATTGGGATTTCAAGGCAAACATTTGATTTGTATGCAAGGACCGTTTACGGTTGAGTTAAATCAGGCTCTTTTAAAGCAAATTAACGCTAAATATATGGTCACAAAAGATTCCGGCAGCAACGGCGGTTTGGACGAAAAACTGGAGGCGGCAAAAAAAGCAAATGCCATTCCCATTGTGATTGGTCGTCCAACGCAAGAGACAGGTTATTCCCTTGAACAGTTGATTCAAACATTGGTGCAGGATTTTACCTTGCAGAAAAAAGAAAAAGATGTGATTCCCTATTTTCCTTTTTTCTGCAATATAAAAAACAAACAAATTTTGGTTGTGGGCGGCGGTGTCATTGCACAGCGCCGTATTCAAACACTGTTGCGTTTTGGATGTCAAATTACCATGATAACCCCTGAATGTACAGATGTACTAAGACAACATGTAGAACAAAAACGCATTACAGCTTGTTTCCGTACATATCAAGCAGGTGATTGCGCTTCTTTTGATATAGTACTGGCCGCTACCAGCGACCACACTGTCAATGAAGCGATTGTAATGGAATGTAAAACACACCATATTCCTGTCAATGCGTGCCATTGCAAAGAATTATGTGATTTTTACTTTCCCGCTGTCGTGCAACAGGACAATGTCGTCATTGGCGTTACATCCAGCGGCGTTCAACACAAACAAGCCGGTCGTATTGCCCAGCGTATTGACCATATGAAAACACAACTTTTAGAGGAAGGAGGCAGTTATCATGAATAAACGTATTGTCCGTATCGGCAGTCGTGACAGCAAACTTGCCGTTATGCAAACAGAACTGATGATACATGCGGTTACAAAATATCATCCTGAAATTCAGTTTGAACTGGTTACCATGAAAACAACAGGTGATATCATTTTAAATCAAACACTGGATAAAATCGGCGGCAAAGGTCTGTTTGTGAAAGAACTTGATATAGCATTAGCTGAAGGTCGCATTGACTGCTGTGTCCACAGCCTGAAAGATATGCCTATGGAAGAAAACCCTGACTTTCCCATTACCGCACTTCCAAAACGAGGCGACCCCAGGGACGTATTGGTGTTACCCCAAATGCAGCACTTTGAAAATATAACTGCCCAAATAGGTTCCTCCAGCTTTCGCAGACAAATACAACTGAAAAAGCTGTTTCCTTCCTGCCATTGCTTGCCTGTACGAGGCAATATCATTACCAGATTGCAAAAACTGGATTGCGGAGAATTTTCTTCTTTGGTATTGGCAGGCGCAGGATTACAGCGTGTGGGATTATCTGAACGCATCAGCCGCTATTTTTCCACAGACGAAATGATTCCTGCGGCAGGACAAGGTATTTTGGCTGTACAGAGCCGTAAGAATGAAGATGTTTCTTTTCTGTCTTGTATTCACAATAAAGAAAGCGAATATGCTGCCTTAGCGGAACGTGCTTTTGTCCGTACATTAGACGGAGGTTGTTCCTCCCCCATTGCTGCATATGCACAGATACATGGAACAGAATTAAAGTTAACGGGATTATATGCAAAAGAACATCAATGGGAATATATAATTGATTCTGTCATAGGGAATACAGACAACGCTGTACAGCTTGGAGAACAGCTGGCACAAACAATGAAAGGCAGGCTCTAATCATATGAAACAAGGAAAAGTATGGTTGGTAGGCGCAGGTCCAGGAGATATGGGACTGTTAACGCTGAAAGGAAAAGAGGTATTGGAGCAGGCAGACGTTGTGTTATACGATAAACTGGTTGGAACAGGCATTTTAAATATGATTCCGGACTCTGCTCAAAAAATTAATGTAGGCAAATGTGCAGGCAATCATACCATGCCGCAAGCAGAAATCAATCTGCTATTGTTAAGTGAAGCGCAAAAAGGAAATCATGTGGTTCGACTAAAAGGCGGAGACCCCTTTTTGTTCGGCCGTGGCGGAGAGGAATTGGAATTACTGGAAAAACACCATATTCCCTTTGAAGTAGTTCCCGGCGTAACCTCTGCCGTTTCTGTTCCTGCTTATGCAGGTATTCCCGTTACTCACCGTAATTTTGCTTCTTCTGTCCATATCATCACAGGACATAAAAAAGCTGATGAAAACGATGCTTTGGATTTTACTGCCTTATCCCAACTGGAAGGTACGCTTGTATTTCTCATGGGAGTCAGTGCTCTTGACAATATTTGCAGTGGTTTGGTGCAAGCAGGAAAATCAACTGATACGCCTGCCGCAATTTTGGAACAAGGTACCACTGCTCATCAAAGGCGTATTGTTGCTGATTTAAAAACACTGCCTGAAAAAGCAAAGCAAGCAAATATTCAAACACCGGCTATCATTGTAGTGGGAACTGTCTGCACCCTTGCAGAGCAGTTTGCATGGGCCGAAAAACGTCCTTTGGGACAAAGCCGCATCATTGTAACAAGACCGCGTCAGCTGATTTCCTCCTTTTCCAAAAAACTGCGTGATTTGGGCGCGGATGTCATAGAATTGCCTGCAATCCGAACAGAAGAAATTGCGGAAAACCCTGCATTGGACCATCAATTACAACATCTGCACCAAGTACACTGGCTGGTATTTACCAGTGCTGCCGGTGTAACTGTCTTTTTTCAGCGCTTAAAAGCGCAACACATAGATATTCGCACGTTAGCACATTTAAAATTTGCCGCTATCGGACGTGCGACTCAAAAGGCAATTGAAGCATACGGCATTTTTACTGACTATATACCTGAGATATACCATGCAGAGGCGCTTGCGCAGGGACTTGTCAAACACGTAAAGCAAGGGGAAACCGTACTGCTGCCCCGAGCCATGGAAGGAACCCCTTGTTTGACCGAAATACTGGAAAATCACAATATTTCTTATATTGATTTACCAGTCTATCGCACGGTTTATAAAACGCCTGTTCCCTGTTCTTTAGAGAATGTAGATGCCGTGGCATTTACAAGTGCGTCTACAGTGAGAGGATTTTGCAATGCCATGCAAAATCAATCGTTTACACATCTGCGTGCTTATTGTATTGGAAATCAAACCGCCGATGAGGCTAAAAAATTCGGATTTGCAAATTGTATCATAGCAAAAGAAGCCGCTATTGACAGTCTTGTACAAATCATCGTAGAAACTGAAACAGCAAAAAAGGAGCGTAACTGATATGGATTTATTGGAAAGAAGCCGACGTTTGAGAGGCACCCCTATATTGAGAGAACTGGTGCGTGAAACACGCTGTTCCAAATCATCTCTGATTTATCCCATGTTTGTAAAAGAAGGAACCAATATCAAAGAAGAAATTCCTTCCATGCAGGGGCAATATCGTTATTCTCCTGATACCTTATTGTTTGAATTGGAACACCTTTCAAACATAGGTATTAGCAGTGTCATGTTGTTTGGCATTCCAAATCATAAAGATGCTTATGCTTCAGGCGCTTATGCGCAAGACGGTGTCATTCAAACCGCTTTACAGCTTGCAAAAAAAGAATTCCCAAACTTGTATTATATTACTGACGTTTGCTTATGCGAATATACCTCTCACGGTCATTGCGGAATGCTCTGCGGTGAAACCGTAGATAACGACAGCACCTTACCCGTACTGGCAAAAACAGCTTTGTCCCATGTACAAGCAGGCGCCGATATGGTAGCGCCTTCCGATATGATGGACGGACGTATTTTAGCACTGCGCCATGAGCTGGACAAACACGGCTATACCAACACGCCTATTATGTCTTATGCCGTAAAATACGCTTCTGCGTTCTACGGACCATTTCGTGACGCAGCAGGCTCCGCTCCTACATTCGGCGACAGAAAGACCTATCAGATGGATTACCATAATAGAAAGGAAGCTCTCAAAAAAGCAGAACAGGACATTGCTCAAGGAGCTGACATCATTATGGTAAAACCGGCTATGTCTTACTTGGACATTGTGCGTGAGACAGCCAATCAATTCCATGTTCCTGTTGCCGCTTACAGTGTCAGCGGCGAATACGCTATGATTGAGGCTGCCGCAAATGCAGGTCTGGTAGACAGAGAGGCCATGATTTGCGAAACAGCCGTTGGCATTTATCGTGCAGGTGCAAATATTTTGATTTCTTACCATGCAAAAGAACTGGCAAAATTTATGGACGAAGGGAGAATTGGATGATGACGCGTTCAGAACAACTATTTGCTTTGGCGCAGCAATTGATTCCCGGCGGTGTAAACAGTCCTGTACGCGCATTCGGCAGTGTGGGCGGTACTCCTCGTTTTATTCAGGAAGCAAAGGGCTCTTCCATAAAAGATGTGGACGGAAACCAATACATTGATTTTGTTGGCTCATGGGGACCAATGATTTTAGGACACAATCATCCCGAGATATGCAACGCTGTGATAGAAACAGCAAAAAAAGGATTGAGCTTTGGCGCGGCAACGGAATTGGAAGTACAAATGGCTGATTTAATTACTTCTATCGTCCCGTCGATTGAAATGGTACGTATGGTAAATTCAGGAACGGAAGCAGTCATGAGCGCTGTTCGTGCCGCACGCGGTTATACCCAAAAAGATAAAATCATCAAATTTGCAGGATGTTACCACGGTCATTCAGACGCTATGCTGGTAAAAGCAGGTTCCGGTGTGATGACAGCGGGAATTCCTGACAGTGCAGGTGTACCTGTAGGCTGTGCGCAGGATACGTTAACCGCAATTTATAACAATATCGACAGTGTTCGTGAATTATTTGAAGCACATCCCAATGAAATTGCCGCTGTTATCATAGAACCTGTTGCGGCAAATATGGGCGTTGTATGTCCGCACGCTGACTTTTTACAACAGCTGCGCGCGCTATGTGACCAATATCATTCCGTACTCATCTTTGATGAAGTGATTACAGGTTTCCGTTTGGGAATTGACGGTGCCCAAGGCTGGTTCCAAGTGACTCCTGACCTTACTACCTACGGAAAAATTATTGGCGCAGGCATGCCTGTGGGCGCATACGGAGGAAAACGTGAAATTATGGAGACCGTTTCCCCTGTCGGCCCTGTTTATCAGGCAGGTACATTAAGCGGCAATCCTGTTGCCATGGCGGCAGGTATCACCCAGCTCACCATATTAAAAGAAAACCCTCAAATATATCAACATATCAACCATCTGGGTGTTATATTGCGAGACGGTTTTCAGTCTATTTTAGAAGAAGCCGAGCTCCCCTTTACGGTAAACGGCATTGGCTCTTTAAACTGTTTGTTCTTTACAGAACAATCGGTTAACGATTATGCGTCGGCAAAAACAGCAGACACTTCTCTGTATGCCAAATACTTTCAATATATGTTAAACCACGGTATTTATCTTGCTCCTGCTCAATTTGAGGCAATGTTTATTTCCAATGCTCACACAGAACAAGAAATCAATACTGTATTGTCCATTGCAAACGACTTTTTTCGCAATGAGATATAACCCACAAACAGGAGGTTATCACGTATGAAACAAATTACTTGTATCGGCATCGGTCTTGGCAATCCGGATACCCTTACCATTGCCGCGAAACACGCAATTGAATCCTGCGATTTGCTCATTGGCGCCTCGCGGATGCTGGCTTGCTTTTCACATGTGACTTGCAGTACGTTTGCTTCCTGTAAAACAAATGAAATTTGTGATTATATTTTACAGCATCCTGAATTTCAAAACATAGGTCTTTTATTTTCGGGCGATACAGGATTTTACAGCGGCGCCAAAGGTTTTACCAATGAATTCAAACAGCGGGAACAAGAAAAAGAATACGAAATAAAACACATCTGCGGAATCAGCAGTCTTTCTTATTTCTGTGCCAAACTGCAAATTCCCTGGGACGATATCGCAATCATCAGCCTGCACGGAAGAGAAACTCCCTGGATTTCCACTGTGCGCACCAATCCAAAAACTTTTTTATTAACAGGCGGGGCTTATTCTGTGGAAAACATCTGCAAAGAGCTTTGTTTATATCAAATGCAGGACGCAGTTGTTTCTGTAGGAAGCAATTTATCCTATGAAAACGAATCCATTGTCAGCGGCACCGCTGAAACTTTGGCAAAGCAGTCATTTCCTGCTTTAAGCGTAATGTTAATCGAACATACAAATTCACAGTCCAAAATTGTAACTCATGGTTTGCCTGACGAATCTTTTATTCGCGGCAATGTTCCCATGACCAAAAGCGAAGTACGCAGTATTTCTCTTTCCAAACTGCAATTGGAACCTCATGATATTGTGTACGACATTGGTGCCGGTACCGGTTCCGTTGCGGTTGAAATTGCACTGCAAATTCCACACGGCTGTGTATATGCGGTTGAAAAGAATCCTGAAGCACTTGCCCTGCTGGAGCAAAACAAAGCTCAATTGGGTGCTGACTGTATGAACATTGTCCGCGGCACAGCGCCTGACATCTGCAAAGAACTTCCCGCTCCCAATAAAGTATTCATAGGCGGCTCATCGGGCAATATGAAAGAGATTTTATCCTTACTTTTGGAAAAAAATCCTGATGTTCGCATTGTCATAACCGCTATTTCTATTGAAACATTAACAGAATCCATGACCTGTTGCAAAGAGTTGGAACTTCCTGTTTTGGATATTACACAAGCCTGCATCTCGAAAGCAAAACATATGGGCAGGTACCATATGATGATGGGTCAAAATCCCGTTTACATCATAACCGCACAGCGCATATAAGGAGGGCACCATGCAGTTACCACGAATTTTATTCACAGCCCCTAGCAGTGCAAGCGGTAAAACCACCGTAACCTGCGGTATTTTACAAGCGCTTATCAACCGCGGACAATCCATTTCTTCCTTTAAATGCGGACCTGACTATGTGGATCCTATGTTTCACAGTAAAATCATTGGAACAAAAGCAAGAAATCTTGACCCTTTTATGATGGCAGAACCTGTTATGAAACATTTGCTTTGTAAAAACAGCCGTCATGCAGATATTTCTGTCATAGAAGGCGTAATGGGTTATTACGATGGTCTTGGAGGCAACACCACTGACGCCAGCACCTATTCTGTTGCCAAGGCAACACAAACGCCTGTTGTATTGATTGTAAACGGCAAAGGCATGTCTACTTCCATAGTCCCTTTGATTCAAGGATTTTTACATTATAAAAAAGACAGTGCCATTAAGGGTGTTATTTTAAACCAGATTTCACCCATGATGTACCCTCGTCTAAAAGCGCTGATTGAAGAGCAACTTCCTGTTACTGTATATGGTTATTTGCCATTTATGGAAGATTGCGTCCTGGAAAACCGCCCTCTGGGGTTGATTCCCGCCGGCGAACTTCCTCAAATTCAAGCACAGCTTCAGCGATTAGCAAAACAAGCGGAAGAAACCATTGACATAGACGGATTGCTTGCATTGGCAAATACCGCAAATAAAATCACAGACTCTCCTTTCCATTCCGCTTCTGTGATAACAAGCAAAGCACCTGTTAACATAGGAATTGCCAAAGACATCGCTTTTTGTTTCTATTATGAGGACAATTTGGAACTGCTTACAGAATTGGGAGCAAATTTGATACCATTTAGTCCCATACACGACACTTCTCTTCCAAACAATTTGGACGGTTTGCTTTTGGGAGGAGGGTATGCCGATTTATACGCAAACGAGCTTTCACAAAATCAAACCATGCGTCAAAGTATTTATGACGCTGTGAAACACGGTATGCCCTGTATTGCAGAAGGCAGCGGATTTTCTTATTTGCATCAAACCATGAGCGATGATCAAGGAAATCCCAAAACAATGGTAGGCATCTTTTCTGAACACATACAAACCGCCAAACGCTTACAAAACTTCGGATATTTTATGCTGACGGCAAATGAGAACACTCTTCTATTAAACCAAGGGGAACAACTGCCAATCCACGAATTTCATTACCAATACAGCAGTAATGACGGCAATGCATGCCTTGCTGTAAAACCAAACAGCAAAAAAGCGCATTCCTGTATTCATGCTTCCAACACGCTTTGGGCCGGATTTCCTCATCTGCATTTTTATGCAAACCCAATGATTGCGGAACGTTTTATGCAGGCTTGCCGTAACCATTCAACGAAACTTAAGTAAAGGAATCGCTTTTATGAATCAATTACAAGTACAGCTGGAACAAATCCAACCTTTGCATCAGCCTTCCATGGATATGGCTGTCCGCCGTTGGAACAGCATTGCAAAGCCACTGAACAGCTTAGGTCTTTTAGAAAAAACAATCACACAAATTGCAGGAATCACGGAAAATCATCACATTGATATTTCAAAACGCTGCGCTGTGATTCTTTGTGCTGACAACGGTGTAGTTGCAGAAGGAATTTCTCAGGTAGGCAGTGAAATTACCGCATTGGTTGCCCAAAGCCTTGCTGTCTCTCAAACCAGTGTAACCGTTATGGCAAAAGCTGCAAAGGCAGATGTGATTCCCGTTGACATTGGAATTGCGGCTGACATTTCCGTAAAAGGACTGCGCAGCAAAAAAATTGCATACGGCACACAAAATATGCTGCATACCCCTGCTATGACAAAAGAACAAACACTGCAGGCAATACAAGTAGGCATTGACCTTGTTGCCGCATTAAAACAAGAAGGCTACCGCCTGATTGCCACAGGAGAAATGGGCATTGGCAATACGACCACCAGCAGTGCGATTGCCAGTGTACTGCTAAAATCACCTGTGGAGAAGGTGACAGGAAAAGGCGCAGGCTTATCCTCAGACGGATTACGGCATAAAATAGACGTGATTGCGCAGACAATCAAAAAACACAACCCCAATTGCAATGACCCAATTGATGTTCTCAGTAAGGTGGGAGGATTGGACATTGCAGGAATGACCGGCTTGTTTTTGGGCGGCGCTATTCACCGTGTACCTGTTGTGATAGACGGTTTTGTTTCAGGCGCGGCAGCTTTATTGGCAGTAAACATCTGCCCAAAGGTACAGCCTTATCTGATTCCTTCTCATGTATCAAAAGAACCAGCGGCAGCTATGATTTTAGAAGCACTGCGGTTAAAACCTCTCATCAATTGTGAGTTATGTCTTGGAGAAGGAACAGGCGCTGTGGCAGTTTTTCCTCTTTTGGAAATGGCGGCAGATATCTACCAGACTATGAGTACCTTTGAACAATTCGACATGGAACCCTATCAACCTTTAACTTAATGATTTGATGCAACAACAGAAAGACGGTATATCATGTTAACATTTATTTTTGGCGGCTCTGCCAGCGGAAAATCAGAATACGCGGAACAATATGCGGCTTCTTTGGCACATAACTGCAATGCGCCTCTTTTATATCTTGCCACTATGTGTGCAAACGATACAGAAAGCAAACAGCGCATTGAGCGCCATAGACGAATGCGTGCGGACAAGTCCTTTCAAACCATGGAAGTGTCCAAAGAAATTGGCAGTATTGTTGTTGAGTCTGACAGCGTGGTGCTTCTGGAATGCTTGTCCAATTTGTTGGCAAACGAGATGTTTTCAAGCAACACAACAGCCTATTCTGTATCCTCTTTATTACAGCAAATCAGACATCTGCAAGCACACTGTCAGCATTTAATTGTTGTATCCAATGAAATTTTCAGCGACGGTATCTGCTACGATTTATCTACCACGCAATATTTATCCGATTTAGGATATCTGCACCGAGAGTTGTGCCGCACTGCCAACGAAATTTATGAAGTGGTATGCGGTATTCCAATTTCTCATCGGAAAGGAGGAGTTATGTGAGTTTATTGCGCTCTTTTTGCATTGCATTTGGGATGTATTCCAAAATTCCTATGCCAAAATTTGAGTGGAATCCAAAAGACATGCGATACACCATGTGCTTTTTTCCACTGATTAGCATTCCCATCGCATTGCTTGTACTGCTTTGGTTTTATCTTTGTCAGTGGCTCCATATCCACTCCTTTCTGTTCGCTTGCATCCTTACCGCTATTCCTGTACTGGTAACAGGAGGTATCCATTTAGACGGTTACTGTGACACAGTCGACGCACTCAGTTCCCGTCAGCCAAGAGAAAAAAAGCTGGAAATTTTAAAAGACCCACATACAGGCTCATTTGCAGTACTGTTTTGCTGTTTGTACTTCTTGTTATATGCAGGCTTTGCAACAGAAATTGCAGGAAATTTATACAGCGTCTTATTACTGATGTGCAGCTTTTTTCTTTCCCGCTGTATCAGCAGTTTTGCCGTAGTTACATTTCGCAGTGCCAAAAGCAGTGGATTACTGCACACATTCACAGACGCTGCACAAAAACGTACTGTAGCCTGTACGATGATTGGCTATTTTAGCGTTGCAGCAACACTTTTGTTTATCATTGATTGGTTTGTCGCTTGCTTTGCTCTGGCTGGTGCATTGCTTTCATTTTTGTATGTACGCATTATGTGTTATCGCCAGTTTGGCGGCATTACGGGAGATATTGCAGGTTATTTGGTGCAGCTATGCGAACTGACTACCCTCATTGGCATCACTGCGGGCTTACTGATAGAAAGGACGGTATTTTAAATGAAGCTTATCATTGGAGGCAGTTTTCAAGGAAAATCTGCATATGCGGCAGAGTACTGCTCCCCCTCCCCCATCGTTGCAGACGGCAGTATCTGCACACAGGAAGAAATTCTTCACTGCGATATTTTAGATCATCTGCATTTATATATTCGTCGTTTACTGAAACAACCTATCACGGAAAATGAGATTGAAAAACAAATTGACAGCCTTTGCAAAAACAATCCTTCCATGTGCATTGTATGTAATGAATTGGGCAACGGTGTTGTACCAATGGAAGCATTTGACCGACGCTATCGAGAAACGGTGGGACGCATTTGCTGTAACATTGCAAAACAAGCGGAAGAAGTCATCCGCATTGTCTGTGGAATTCCGATTGTGCTCAAAAAATAATCATTTATGAAAAGGAGGACGCCTGTGCTATATTTGTCTATCTCTATGCTTGCATTGCTCACAGGATTTTTATTGGACATATGCTTTGGAGACCCGCACTGGCTTCCTCACCCTGTTCGCTGGATTGGAGCGCTGATTTCTGTTCTGGAAAAAGCGATGAAGGGCTGTTTCCAAAAATCCAAAGCAGTCCAGCGGTTTGCAGGTGTTTGTCTTGCAATCATTGTAACCCTTACTTCCACCGCAATTCCTCTGGGAATTTTAATACTGGCACACTGGATTCATCCTGCATTACACTTTGTAATCGCTTCTGTCTTTTGCTATCAGATGCTTGCTGCCAAATCATTAAAAACAGAAAGCATGAAAGTATATGATCAACTGGAACAACACAATATAGAAGGCGCACGGAAAGCCGTTTCCATGATTGTTGGCCGTGATACCGCCAATTTAACGGAAGAACAAGTTGCAAAAGCGGCAGTGGAGACTGTCGCTGAAAACACATCCGATGGTGTGATTGCTCCTTTGTTTTTTATGCTCATTGGCGGCGCACCTTTTGGATTCTTATATAAATCCGTCAATACGATGGATTCCATGATTGGCTACCGCAATGAACGTTATCAATATTTTGGCACAGCCGCTGCAAAGCTGGATGATATTTTAAATTATATTCCTGCTCGTATTTCTGCTTATTTGATGATTCTGGCCGCCTTTTTTGCACGGTATGATGCCAAAGAAGCATTTCGTGTTTACCGCAGGGACAAACGCAATCATGCCAGCCCCAACAGTGCACACACAGAAGCCGTATGTGCAGGTGCACTGCATATTCAACTGGCCGGCGATGCATATTACTTTGGAAAACTGCACAAAAAGCCGACCATCGGCAATGCCGACCGTCCCATTGAAGCAAAGGATATTTGCAGAGCAAACCATTTATTATACATCACAACATGCATCGCCATTGTAGTAGGACTAGGTTTAAAATCGCTGTTATTTCTATGCTTTATCTAAGCGGAAAGGAGGATTTTATGGATTTTTATACCCATGGCGGAGATATCTACGATTGCAATTTAGACACCAAAACACCTATTTTAGACTTTTCAGCAAATATAAATCCTTTGGGACTGCCCGAACAGGTAAAGCAAGCTGTTACCAATTCTCTTGACGTATGCGCACATTACCCTGACCCGTATTGCAGAGAATTAACCGCAGCTTTATCAAATCACTATGATATTTGCCGAGAACATATCATATGCGGCAATGGCGCTGCCGACTTAATCACACGATTTACATTGGCTCAAAAGCCTAAAAACGCGCTGTTATTGGCGCCTACTTTTTCAGGGTACGAACATGCGTTAAACCTTGTGGATTGCCATATGACATATCTGAACTTACAGGCAGAAACAGACTTTTCCTTAACTACAGAACTGTTTTATTCAGAAATGCTTTCCACACTGACGCCGAATCTGGATGTCCTATTTTTATGCAATCCTAATAATCCCACGGGACAAGTGATATCAACCAGCGTATTAAAAGAAATATTGAATACTTGCAAACAACATGGCATTACTTTATTTTTAGATGAATGCTTTCTGCCGTTTGTAACTGACAACAGCACGCAAAGTTTACTGCCGGAATGTGCAGCATATTCCAATTTATTTCTATTGCGAGCTTTTACAAAACAATATGCCATGGCAGGACTTCGTCTTGGTTTTGGCGTATGTTCCAACAAAATCTTATTACAACAAATGTTCCATTGCGGTCAGCCTTGGAGTGTATCCATACCTGCACAGCATGCGGGGATTGCGGCACTACAATGTAATGATTATTGGGCACAAAGTTTAACACTAATTGACACAGAGCGTGCCTTTCTTATCCAAGAACTGAAAAAGCGAAATATGAACATCATACCTTCCAAAGCCAACTATATCTTGTTTTACAGTTCAATCCCACTGGAACAGAAACTCAAAGAATACAATATTCTCATACGAAACTGTGAAAATTATCGTGGACTTACAAAGGGATATTACCGCATTGCTGTACGCACCCATGAGGAAAACATAATGCTGCTGCATGCAATGGACCGGATACTTCAGGAGGTGTAACCATGGCAAAAGTCATTATGATACAAGGCACCATGTCCAATGCAGGAAAAAGCTTACTGGCAGCC
>UQNI01000010.1 GCA_900542375.1 uncultured Oscillospiraceae bacterium
AGAGTAGTATTCTACTCTCTTCTTTTTTATTCTCTCAATTAGTTTTTTTATGTGTAATAGAACTGCGCTATAATCCAAATATAAAACTTTATTGAGGAAAGGTGATGAGCTATTATGACTTTAATCAAGAGCAAATTGTGAATTATTTTACAAGAAGTTGTTGTTAGAGCTTTGTTTTACACACAATATTTCAATCCCATTTGAAAATTTGGATATATTGAATAATAGAAAGATTTCTTGGGATCTGGGGTAAAAGATCTTTCTTCCAGATTTTTTCGAGATGCAGACAATGATATCCTCATGCAGAGACATCGCTTATTAAAGGTAGAGGCTGTAGATGGTAATTATATATGGGATATTGGAATTAGACAACGTTCTTGACGAAAGGCATTTCCGAATATCCTCAAAAGGGCACCTTAACATAACCTAAGAGAGTCAGAAGAAAGCATAAAAAAGACTCGGTATAGAGCGAACTGGCTCTATACCGGGTCTTTTTTGATTTATATAAGGTGTAAAAATGGCGTGTTTCCGGCGATTTTATGGAATGCACTTGGCTCGTAAGGGGCTCAGAAGGAGCTATGGGGAATTGCAGTAAGGACAAACCCGGTACGATACGGAAGTTTGCCCTTTTTAGGATATATTAGGCTGCCCACTAACAGTTCTCCCAAATATCCATTACGTTTAGCATAAGGATTAGTGCAGAAACAGTGTGGAGAAGTTTATAGGCTTGAAAAAGAAGCATTTTATGGTTGGATTTTATATGAATACTATAAGGAACAATGGTTGAGAATTTTATCTTTTACTGAACAACAGCAAATAGCTGCTGACTTTATCCCTGCCTGTACATGGTGTGAATTACATGCTGATTCTCCTTTTAAAATTCATAGAATGCTTGCGATTAAAACAATAGATGGAAGGAAAAGTATTGATGGCAATACCTTTAGAATCATAAAAGGTCAGTAAATAGATGTATTTGAAAATCTTACAGGGGATGAATTGGAAGTGATATGCGAAGAGCATTTTGGTTTATGGTTATAAATCTATAACAATGTAGTACAATTCAATGTTTATAATAATGCTAACCATAAATTAATTTTTTATTATATTTTTCGGGATGCTGAGACAAATTAATGGTTTGTTGGGCAATAAGATAATAGATATTTATTATAAAATGTATGTTATAGATAGGAGAGATTATAATTTTATCTCCTAAGATTTTTATAATAATTGTGCGCAGCAATAGGTCAGATATTATGTTTGTGGCCACTTGCTACGCACATATAAAAATATTTAATTTATTTGTTTATGGCCTAATTCCGCCACCGCCATCTACATGTATGGTTTGACCTGTAATATAAGCCGCATCTTCTGAGGCGAGGAATAAACAAGTACGGCCAATATCCTTTTCAGGGTCTCCGTAACGTCCTAATGTTATGTTTTTTAAATTTGCTTTTGCCATTTCCGGTTCTGCCTCAGCCCATTTTGCCAATTGTTCTGTCATAGCCAATGGACATATAATATTTACGGTAATTCCAAATTCTCCCCATTCACGTGCTGCTACACGTGACATACCTCGAATGCCTTCTTTTGCAGCTGCATAGGAAGTTTGTCCCATATTGCCATATACGCCTGCAGCTGATGCAAAATTGATTACCCTAGATTGTTTGCTTTGTTTTAAGTAAGGAAAACATTCTTTCATATAGTAGAATGCTGCATATAACCCAGAGTGAATTGCTAATTTAAAATCTTCTACAGAATGGTCTGCAAATAAAACACCGGATTTAGAGGCTTGCGCATTATTAATTAAAACATCTATTCCTCCAAATGTATCAACAGTATTTTTAACTGCGGCCTGTACTTGAGAATAATCTCCTCCATCTGCATATAGTGCCAACACTTTTACACCATATTCTTCTTCCAATGTTTGTTTTGCATTATTCAATTCTTCCTGTACAATACTGGTTAACACAAGATTTGCTCCTTCTTTTGCAAATGCAGTTGCAATGCCATATCCAATCCCGCGAGCACCCCCTGTAATAATAATTGTTTTATTAGAAAATCGTCCCATGATATTTTCTCCTTTTTATTTATTGAGAAACAGTATAGCACGTTTTTTAATCAAAAATCTATAGAACTTTATAACAAAAATACACATAAAATAGAATGTTTTTATCATTTTTATGTGAAAATTGTTAAAAAATAATCAAAGTTGCTAAAAATTACTCCAATAAAACTGTTTTATTTTATACTTCAAAAGGACATGATATTATTATGAAATAATGATTGGGTGATGATTGTGGCAATTTTTATAGGAAGCATAATTCTGCTTATTTTATTATGTGGTGTTGTAGTTTCTACAAAAGCAATTTCTAAAAGAGGCAGGAACGATCAGTCTGATGCAGTGTATCGTGATAATTACCGTTATCGTAATCAGTATAGGGAGGAGAAAGATGATTTTGTTTCAATAGAATCATCTTCTCCCGAGGAACAAACTACAGAATCTGCAGAAAATAATGTAGAAGAAGAATCCGAGGATAATTTAAATGGAGAGTCTACAACTGTAATTGCTCCGGGTGAAGATATAAAAAAGTAAAAAAGAAAATGTCCAAAGTGAAATCTTTGGACGTTTTCTGTTAGCTTAAAATTTTGATTGAGAAGAATGGGAGGTAGAAAAGATAGTTGCGGTCTACCTTTCACTACAATATCATTATAAAATGATATTGTGACAAAGTTATGAATAGTTTTACATTCATTTGTAAACATTTTATGGAAGCTCAGCAAGAAAAAAACCGAATCATATAGATTCGGTTCATTCTCGTTAGCTTGAAAGGTTATTTGATTGAGGAGTGTAGAATGTACGAAAAGAACGGTTGCGGCTTCCTTTCCTTTGTACACTTATATTATAACGAAAAAATGCGGTGAGTTGTTACGGCTCTGTGAATAGAGTAAAGTGATTTTGTAAATAAATTTTCAAAATATCAAACATTTGTTTGTTTTTTTGATACATATGTGGTATGATTACATTATCCGAATTAAGGAGGATTGTTTAGATGAAACCATTGACCAAGAGCCAACAGAAGATATATGATTTTTTAAAAGACCGTTCTCAATATGGAATCCCTCCATCCGTACGAGAAATTTGTGCTGCAACAGGGCTAAAATCGACTTCTACTGTGCATGCCCACTTAAAAGCTTTAGAAAATTTAGGTTATATCTCACGAGATGCAGGGCTAAACAGGGCCATTCATATAGAAGGTTGCGAACAAACAGCACAAGTGCCTATTTTAGGTAAGGTTACAGCAGGACTTCCCATTTTAGCTGTAGAAGAGATACAAGGTTATCTGCCTATTACTGCTAGTCAGCAGAGAGGTCGAGAGCTATTTGCATTAACTGTACAAGGTGAAAGTATGAAAAATGCAGGTATCCTAGATGGTGACTATGTCGTAGTAGAACGAACTCCCACTGCCCGTGATGGAGATATTGTTGTTGCCTTAATTGAAGATGAAGCAACGGTAAAACGTTTGTATAGGGAGACAGATTGCGTTCGATTACAGCCGGAGAATGATGCATTTGAGCCAATTTATGCAAAAGAAGTTATCATTTTAGGAAAAGTGGTTTCTGTGGTACGTTATTATTAAAAATTCCAATAAAGAAAGCATTACTTAGACAGGGATTGTAATTTTATGTAATGGTTCATCGTTGTATTCTGTTCATAAATATGATAAAATCGAAAAAATAGGTATTTACGGAGGATTCATCGTATGATAGGAATTATCGGGGCTATGGATATGGAAGTGAATGGTTTGAAAGAACGTATGCAGAATACAGAAGTAGAAACCATTGGAACAATTGACTTTTATAAAGGAACTATTCAGGGTATTCCATGTGTAGTTGCACGCAGTGGAGTAGGTAAAGTAAATGCAGCAATATGTGCGCAAATTATGGCTTTGGTGTATCGGCCTAAGGCAATTATTAATACGGGAGTTGCAGGCGGCATCGGCAAAGGCGTGTCTGTAGGCGACGTAGTTGTTTCCAGAGGATTGGTACAACATGATATGGATACCAGCGCAGTAGGAGATCCAAAAGGTTTTATTTCCGGAATGAATTTAATCACGATTCCTGCGACGGAAAAATTGGTGAATCTGGTAGTGGAAAAAGCAAAACACACGTATCAGGGGGCAGTACATATCGGTATTATTGCAACAGGAGATCAATTTATTGGACAATCTGATAAATTAAAAGAGATTTCCAATCAATTTCAGGCCATTGCATGTGAAATGGAAGGTGGCAGTATTGCTCAAGTTTGTTATATGAATGGTATTGATTTTGTTGTGATTCGCGCTATTTCCGATAATGCAGATGAAGCTGCCAACATATCCTTTGAACAGTTTGCCGCTATGGCAGCAGAAAAATCTATTCAATTATTGTGTGAAGTTCTCCCTGCATTAGTATAAAATATAGAAAAAAATGCGTATTCCTGGTAGCAATGGAATACGCTTTTTTTGCGTTATAATGTATACAAAATTGGGGAATATATATATGCGTTTTACATATATAAACGTATTTTTATAAATATTTAACAATTTTGTAGCTTGTTAAGAATTGTGTTTTATGGTATAATTGAGAACATATAAGTGCGGATAAAATAGTAAAATTTTTTATATATTCATTCCATAAAAAATTGAAAAGAGAGGTACTTTTATTAGAAACAAGATTACACATAGGAAGAGGTAGAAATTATGGATTATCAATACTCAGAGATTACCCCTGAAGTAATTGAACTGGCAAAGTTATGTACACAAAAAGGCGGTATTGACCCAAGCTTGTATGCAAAATATGAAGTAAAACGTGGTCTTAGAGATATAAATGGTAAAGGCGTTCTGGCCGGCCTTACTGAAATATCTGAAGTACATGCAAATGATATTATTAATGGGGAATCTGTACCGTGTGAAGGCAGGTTATATTACAGGGGAATCAATGTTGAGGATATTGTTGCAGGTTTTATGCGCGATGAACGATTCGGTTTTGAGGAGACAGTTTACTTATTATTATTTGGAAACTTACCAAATGAAAAACAATTAAATGATTTTCGTGGTTTATTAGCAAAGTATAGAACATTGCCAACAACATTTGTGCGCGATATCATTATGAAAGCACCTAGTTCTGATATGATGAATGCTTTGGCAAGAAGTGTGCTTACTTTATATGCATATGATGATTTACCGAATGACACATCTATTCCAAATGTATTGGCACAATGTATGCAGTTAATTGCGTTGTTTCCTGTATTGGCAGTGTATGGTTATAATTGTTATCGCCATTATCATGGAGATCAGAGCTTAATTATTCATGCTCCGCAGCCACATCTTTCTACAGCGGAAAATATTTTGCATTTGTTAAGACCTGACAGCAAATATACAAAAATGGAAGCCCGTGTATTGGACCTTGCTCTTGTCCTTCATGCAGAGCATGGAGGAGGTAATAACTCTACCTTTACTACACATGTGGTATCTTCATCCGGCACGGATACATATTCAGCAATTGCAGCTGCTTTGGGTTCTTTAAAGGGACCAAAACATGGCGGCGCCAATATTAAAGTGACTCAGATGTTTGAGGATATGAAGCAAACGGTAAAAGACTGGACCGATGAAGAAGAGGTAAAAAACTATTTGGTGTCTTTGCTGCGTAAACAAGGCTTTGATAAAACGGGGCTTATTTACGGTATGGGACATGCGGTATATTCTTTGTCTGACCCGAGAGCAAAATTATTGGGTCAGTTTGTAAAAGGTTTGTCGGAAGAAAAAGGTCGTCAAAAGGAATATGCGTTGTATAGTATGGTAGAAAGATTAGCACCGGAGGTAATTTCGAAAGAGCGCAGAATTTATAAGGGTGTTAGTGCCAATGTTGATTTTTACAGTGGCTTTATTTATAGTATGCTGGATTTACCGGCAGAGCTGTACACTCCATTGTTTGCAATTGCACGTATTGCAGGCTGGAGTGCTCACAGAATAGAAGAGCTGTTGAACAATAGTAAGATTATCCGTCCTGCATATATGAATATCGCCGAACATAGACCTTATCAAGATTTAAAAGAAAGACCATAAATAAAAGGACCTGCCTATCTAATGGGCAGGTCCTTTTATTTAGATATGAAACCGGATTACTGGTCTAGGCCTTGTTATGGAGATGATAAAAATAAAACAAGAAAGGTTTTGTCAAGTTGGGGAGATTATCCTGGTAGATGCTTGAAATAAAGACATTATACAGCTATCAAGCACAGAAAAGCAATAAACTTGCTTTGTATTTCTCATAAATAGAAACAGCTCTCTTACTAAATCAAGAGAGCTGTTTCTATTATGATTCTACAGATATGGCCTCTACATCTTCAAGCCATATGGATGATTTTACATCGCTGGGCATAAGCCAACCACCCCTGGGTGATAAAGATACGCTGCCAACAGCCGGTCCGTCCGGCAGACAGGAACGCTTAAATTGTTGTGCAAAAAATCTCCGATAAAAAACAGTCATCCAGTGTTTGATTGTTTCTTTTTTATACTTATCTCCCAATGCAAGGCAGGCTAAGCGAAAAATCTTATGGGGCATGAAGCCATAACGAAGTGTATAAAACAAGACAAAATCATGCAGTTCATAAGGACCGACAATTTCTTCGGTTTGCTGGGAAATGGTTTCTCCTACAGGAGGCAATAATTCCGGGCTGACAGGTGTTTGCAGAATATCCATCAGAATATCACTTAAGGGTGTTACGTTAATATTAATGCAGTGTGCTACCAAATAGCGAACCATTGTTTTGGGAATATCACAGTTTATGCTGTACATAGACATATGGTCGCCGTTATACGTTGCCCAACCAAGTGCAGATTCGGATAAATCTCCTGTACCTATTACAATGCCTCCAAGTTGATTGGCAATATCCATCAATACCTGTGTGCGTTCTCTTGCCTGTGCATTTTCATATGTGACATCATGTTGATTGGGGTCTTGTCCAATATCGTGAAAATGTTGTGTCACAGATGCGGAAATATCAATTTCCCGAAACGTACATCCCAGCTCTATTGCTAAAGAACGCGCGTTCAGTCTGGTGCGGTTGGTAGTACCAAAACAAGGCATAGAAACTGCTGTAATACCGCTGGGGTCTAATTGCATAGCTTCAAAGGCACGTACGGTGGCAAGCAATGCCAAAGTAGAATCCAATCCGCCGGATAGACCAATTACTACATGACGACAGCCAATATGAGCTAATCTGTTTTTTAAACCGTTTGCCTGTATATTGAGTATAGATTCACAGCGAGCGGGCAAATCCGGAAGTCGAGGAGGTAAAAACGGATTTGCTTGTATGGTGCGCTCCAATTGCAAAGAAATGATAGGCAGAGAAAACCTCACTTTTTGATAGCTTGGAGTTGAAACATGATTCCAGCAGGAAGTATGGCAGCGTTCTTGCCAAAGTAATTGCAGGTCTATATCCGCATCAATAAAGCCTGTATAGAAGAGTGGACTTTCTGCCAATATCGTACCGTTTTCGGCAATTAAATCATGACCGGAGTATACATAGTCTGTTGTGGATTCTCCTTCTCCTGCATCTGCATACACATAGGCGCATATCAGTTTAGCCGATTGACCGGTTACCAATGTTTTACGGTATGCAGCTCTTCCTACAACTTCTGTGCTGGCAGATAAATTGAAAATAACAGTTGCGCCTTCTTTGGCCAGTACGTTGGATGGTGGTTCAGTGACCCAAATATCTTTACAGATTTCAACACCGAATTGAAATTCTGTTAAAGTATCACACGCAAAGATAATATTTGTGCCAAACGGTACGGTTTGATTACACAGCATGATGTCTCGATAGGTAGGGGCAGTGCAAAAGTAGCGTGTTTCGTTTAAGCCACCCTGGTCCACCAAATTGGTTTTTGGTACAATTCCTAACAGTTTCCCATGATAGCATACCGCTGCACAGTTGTATAAATTTGTTTCCACTTTAATAGGAAGACCAACAATGCAAATAATATCTTCTTGTTTTAACTCCTTTAAGATTGTTTCCAGGCCGTTTAAAGCAGAGGTCAGCAGCGTTTGTTGAAAAAATAAATCACCGCATGTATATCCTGTTAAGCATAGTTCGGGAAATACAATTGCACTTACTTGTTTTTCTGCTGCCTGCTTTGCAACAGCAATGATTTGTTGTGCATTGTAAGGACAATTTGCAACCTGAATTGTAGGAGTGGCAGATGCAACTCTTAAAAAACCGTCATGCATGAAAATACCTCCTTTTATAATAAAAGTCAACGATGCTTTATATCAACATATAAAGCAGCATTGACTTTATGGCTGGCGATGCATTAACTTTCTCTTTTTGGTTTTGTAATTCTTGGTTTTTTGTCAAATTCTTGAGGGCTTAATACGCCTGGTAAATCATAGGAATAGGTAGCGTGATCAAACTCTTTGCTGGCACAAAAAGACAAAGCACTGCGGATTTTTTTCATATTGGACCAAAGGCCTCCCATAGATTTGTTTTTTCTATGAATTTTCAATGCGCAATATAAACAATACCAGCCTGTCTTTTTGGTAAGGGAACGATACGCTTTTTTATATTTGTCATAAACACCGTTTTGGTCTAAAGAAGCACGCACCATAGCTGTGGCCAAAATAAAGTCATTGATTTTTTGGGCATTAATCGTTGCTAAAGTACTGGCGCTTTGTTGATTATAGTAGTACAATGCACGGTTAATTACGACTACTTTTTCAGCATGAGAGAATAATCTATGAGTAGTCGCCATATCTTCAAAAGCCATAGAGGGGAACGTAATACCGTGGTCTACAAACAAAGAACGTTTATAAATTTTGTTCCAGGCAAGACTTTGAATTTGTACATCTTTTAATAGCTTTTTCAAAGCTTCTTCTTTGTTAAATACGCCGCTGGTACGAAAAGGATATTTATATAAAGAATCTGACTCAACAAAATGATAGTAATAATAACAGCAAGCAATATCAGCATCGTGGATGGTAATTGCCTGATATAATTCTTGAAGAAACGTAGGAGCAAGATAATCATCGCTGTCAACAAAACAGACATATTTACTATCTGCCAATGCAAGTGCGGCATTACGTGCCATAGACATACCTCTATTAGGTTGATCAATTACAGTAATATTATGATATCTTGATTCAAAATCTCTTAAAATTTCCAAACAATTATCTGTAGAACCGTCATTTACTGCAATCAGACGGAAATCGCGAAAGGTTTGATCCATTAAGGTTTGTAAACATTTTGGCAAAAATTTGCTAACGTTATAAACCGGCATAAGCACCGTTATTTTAGGTGGTTGATATTGATTTGCGTTCTCTGCCAACGGATTCATCCTTTCTTTAAAATAAATTATTTAAGAAAAACATACTTCATTAAATTATACAATATTATGTCGAAAAATCAATATCTTTGTCTAAAAATAAGGGGTACAGTATAAAAACTGTGCCCCTTTTTCTAATAGATTAATTTGATGAGAGTGAACTGTCCTCTTCTGGTGAAGATGTTTGGGTATCAGATGATACCGGAGGTGCTTCAGAGGAAGATGGGGGCTGCTCTGAAGAGGACGGAGGCGGAGTTGGTTCCGGTTCCGGCTCCGGTGTTGGCTCGGGGTCAGGAACACTGCCGCCTTTTGGCGGGATGACATAAACATCTGCAAAAGCAGGATAATAACTGGATGGCAATGTTTCTGTTTTTACAGCCACGCCATTTTTATAATAGGTGCGGCTTGCAGCTGTCTTATACCCGGGATTTCCGCTTCTTTTTAGTCTTGCGGCACTGAGCGGATTTGGATTTGGAGCAAGACTGTTATCTGTATTGTATTCAGCTGCAGGTTTGCTAATGTTTGCTGTAATCCAAGCACTGGGTTCTATGGTGTCATATTCGGGTGATTGATAGCCATAGAAGGTAACCCAAACGGTAGTACCATCCATTCCGGCTGCAATATATACAGGATAATCGGTATCATTACGGAAGACAAAATCCAAAGAACCGTAAGATACAGTGGCATCCAGCCCAATTGGTACGTAAGAAGATGGATACGTATGGTTATAACGGGTGACAATGGTCATATTAGAACGCAAAGCAGCGCCGTAAATGGTAGAGGATACTTGACAAATACCACCACCGTATTCCTGAATAAACTCACCGCCGGAAATAGCGGTAGCCGGTAAATATCCATTGGAACCATTGGTGGTATTTCCTGTTGTGCCATTGAATGAAAACTGTTCGCCGGGCTGAAGAATTGTACCGTTTGTAGCATTTGCGGCAAGTTTCATATTATGATTGCCATTTGCGGTATTGGTAGAAACAGTGCTGTAAGAACCCAGCTTTTGCATATTTGCTTTGATATCTTCTGCTGTTTTGGTACATTTTATAATTTCCACAGGTACTTCAATGGTACCTGTTTTTTCCGTTTTGAGCAGTTCTTCCACTTTAGCTGCCAATTCATCTGTTTTTACTTTACGTCCATCTATAGGTTCAGATACATTAAAACCTCCGTTATAATAACCGGTAATGGTTGGCTCTTGCGCATCTTTATTAAACGGTGCGGATAATTCAGCCAGCTTTGGTTCCAGTTCTTCTTTGATTAGAGTTGGTTTTAATTCAAAATCTTTTGGTGTTACGCTTAACTCTGCTACTCTGGAGGCATGTTCTTCTTCATCGCAGTGCCAATTATATTCGTAAGCTTCGTCAATGGTATCTTGCAAGTGCAGGTCAAATGGAAGTTCTTTTCCCGTTAATGTGACAGTTTGCTCTTCCAAAGTAAGTTGGATATCATATCCCTTTGGATAGACTTCTGCCTGGAGCAATGCCTCCATTGCTTCTTCTTTTGTCATACCGGATATATCGATTCCCTCAATAGAGATACCCTGAGAAAAACGTTCCGTATCAGAATAAGAAACAGTATTGGCAGAACTGCTGCCGATGCCAATCTTGTTTAATGCACCGGTAGTAAAAATAACTGCAATAATAGCCGCTATGACGACAACTGCCCCGGCAACAGAGCAGCCGATAATAATATTTCTTTTTTTAGGATCCATGTTTTGCTCAGACATTATATTCCTCCTAGTCAAGGATTCTAATTCTTCATTCCTCTTTTATAATGATATAATGTTTAGATTGAAAAGTAAAGTTACAGCTTTATTACGAGTAAAGATGCAGGCTTTAAATTGCGCAGATGTCCTTTTTGTGATATATTGAATATATAAATATGTTTGATAAAACGTGACAGAAATGAGAGGTGACCATAGTGAGAGTATTCATTTTTTCTGCGGCTGCCGGCGGTGGACATATCAGAACGGCTCAAGCTTTGGAACAGTATATCAATCACCATGTAGTAGATGCAAAAGTAAAGGTTGTTGACGCATTAAAAGAGGTAAATTATATTTATGATAAATTAATATGCAAAGGGTATCATTTTGTTGCTACAAAAACGCCTGCAATATTTGGGCATATGTATCATAATACCAATGATAACAGTCCGCTTTCAAAATTTGTACCAAAAATGAATCATGCGCTCAGTAAGCGTTTGCTGTCATTAATTCATGAATTTGAGCCGGATATCATTGTGGCTACACACCCGTTCGTTGCCGAAATGGTGTCACATTTAAAAGGGAAAGGTTTCATTGACGCGAAATTATTGGTAGTCATGACAGACTATGCTCCTCATAAAACATGGATAGCGGAACATGTAGACGGATATATTGTTGCAAATGATGATATGGTAATTCCTATGGTACAAGACTTTGGAGTAGAACCGGAAAAAATTCATCCGTTTGGAATTCCTATTTTAGAGACATTTTTTCATCCGCAGCCGAAAGACTCTCTACGGAGAGAAATGGGGCTTGCCCCTGATAAACCGACGATTCTGTTAATGGCAGGAAGCTTTGGTGTCAAAACCATTGTGCAAATTTATCGCGATATCATTCGTGTGCCAATGGATTTTCAAATGATTGTGATTACAGGGAAAAATCAAAGATTATATCAAACATTAAAAACTACGGTTATGCTCAGCCCCAAAAAGACAAAGTTGATTTTGTTCACACAAAAGGTAGAACAATATATGCAGGCCAGTGATTTGATTATTACCAAACCGGGCGGCTTAACGGTTACGGAGGCCTTGGCAAGCAACTTGCCTTTGTTGGTATTTGATTCGATTCCAGGACAAGAAGAGGATAACGCAGATTTTTTGGAATTGCACGGAATGGCAAGAAGACTTCACAAAAATGAAAGCTGTACGGATGCTTTAAAAGAACTTTTAGCAGATAAAATGCAGTTGGCATCTATGGAACAAGCATGTAAAAACTTTGATCAGTCAGATGGATGTGCAAAAATAGTTTCCTTGATGAAAGATATGATAAAATAAAAAGAATGACAAGAAGGCTGTTCGAAAGAACGGTCTTTTTATATGTTACAGAAAATATGTAACGTAACAGTAAACTTTTATTTTTCCATATACAAGCTATTCACTAATAGCTGCAAGTATTGTATAATAAAAACATGAATTATAGGAGGATGGATTATGGAAATTTATTTGGATAACAGTTCTACAACAAAGGTATGCCTTCCCGCTGCCGAAAAAGTGATGGAATGCATGACGGTTGTATACGGAAATCCATCTTCTCTACATTCAATGGGCTTTGCTGCCGAAAAAGAAATGACAAAAGCGCGCGCTTCCATTGCAAAACAAATTGGGGTAAAAGAAAACGAGATTATTTTTACCTCAGGGGGAACCGAAGCAAATAATCTAGCGGTGTTTGGAGCAGTGGAAGCCAAAAAACGCTTTGGCAATAAAATTGTGACTACTGCAATTGAGCATCCATCCGTATTGGGATGTATGGAGCAGCTTGAAAAAAATGGGTTTGAAGTGGTTTATCTCAAACCGGATATGACCGGCGCCATTTCACCGGAACAGGTAATGGAAGCAATTGATGAACATACCGTATTGGTCAGCATGATGTTGGTGAACAACGAAGTAGGAAGCATATTACCAATTGAAGCCGCAGCCAAAGCAATCAAGCAAAAAAAGTCTCCTGCATTGTTTCATGTAGATGCCGTACAGGGATTTGGAAAAATGGCAATTTATCCGAACAAAAGTGGAATTGACCTGCTGACTATAAGCGGCCATAAAATCCATGCTCCCAAAGGAATAGGTGCGCTTTATATTTCAAAAGACATCCGTATTCCTCCTCGCACATTTGGCGGTGGACAAGAAAATGGAATTCGACCCGGCACAGAGGCGCTCCCTCTTATCAGTGGTTTTGGAGAGGCTGTCATGCAGCTTCCGAATATATCCGAGGAAATCAAACGCATTCAAACATTATATGACAGCTGTAAAGAACAACTGTTGCAGCTGCCCGGTATTGTAATCAATTCTCCGGAACAGGGATTGCCTTATGTGCTGAATTTTTCTACTTGTTCTGTTCGCTCGGAGACGATGCTGCATTTTTTGGCATCCAAACATATCTTTGTTTCCGGCGGTTCTGCGTGTGCTAAGGGAAAGCGCAGTCATGTGCTGACTGCTATGGGACTGGACCGTGCCAGAATTCAAACCGCAATCAGAGTTAGTTTTTCAAGAGAGAATACACAGCAGGATGTTAATGTTTTTATTGAAGCCGTTAAAGACGGACTATCTTCTCTTGCGACAGGTAAATGATAGGAGTTATGAATTGATGAATGAAATTTTATTGCTAAAATTGGGCGAATTGGTGCTCAAAGGGTTGAATCGAAAATTATTTGAAAATGTATTGTTAAAACGTATTCAATACACATTATGCGATTTAGGCAAGTTTGATATAAAATTGGCGCAGTCAACAATCACCATTGTTCCGCAAGAAGAAACAATTGATTTAGAAGAAGCGGCAGAAAGGGTTTCTAAAATATTTGGTATTGCAGCCTTTTCACGTGCACGCGTGACAGAAAAAAATATGGATGCAATCAAACAAGCATCAGCAGAATATTTGGCGGAAGAACTGGAAGCGGCGAAAACATTCAAAGTGGAAGCAAAACGATCTGATAAAAAATTTCCTCTGAATTCTCCTCAAATTTGTACGCAAGTAGGGGAATATTTATTGGAGGCATATCCTCACTTAACAGTAGATGTTCATAATCCTGACAGTATTGTGTATGTAGAAGTTCGAGATTACGGCGCATATATCAGAGGTCGTGCACTGCAAGGAGCAGGCGGTATTCCTGTAGGGACAGGCGGAAAAGCGGCGGTATTAATCAGCGGCGGTATTGATAGTCCGGTTGCTTCCTGGATGATGGCAAAACGTGGTGTTGAACTCACAGCTATCCACTTTGCAAGCCCTCCGTATACCAGTGAACGGGCTGAGGATAAAGTTGTCCGTTTATTAACGCAAGTGAGTGCATACAGTGGCAGAATGAAAATGTATACCGTTCCTTTCACAAAAGTACAAGAATTGATACAGGCTAACTGCCCGGAGGAATTGTTTACAATTATCATGCGCCGTTTTATGATGCGTGTTGCAGAACAAATTGCGAGAAAAGAAGAATGTGGCGCATTGATTACAGGAGAGAGTTTGGGGCAGGTAGCAAGCCAAACCATGCAGGCAATCGGCTGTACAGATATGGTTGCAACCATGCCTGTGTTCCGCCCATTAATCGGCATGGATAAAACAGAGATTGTAGCCATTGCACATCGTATAGGAACCTTCGATATATCCATTGAACCATATGAAGATTGCTGCACAATATTTACACCAAAACATCCAAGAACAAAACCAATCCCATCCTTTGTGGAAATAGGGGAGTCTGCACTTGATATCGATGCTTTGGTAGAAGAATGTGTCAAAAATGCTCGCTATCAGAAAATAGGTTATCGTCAAAATCAATGATTTTTGTTTGAGTAAAACAATAGTTGTCCATATTCGTTTTAAGCATCTATTGAGAAAGGAAGCAGTGTTATGAATGCAGAAATTATCTCAGTCGGAACAGAGTTATTGTTAGGTCATACTGTAAATACCGATACTACCATAGTGGCCAGAGCATTATCAGACTTGGGTATCAATTTATTGTATGCTTGTACGGTGGGAGACAATGAAGGCCGTTTAAAACTGGCGCTGGAACAAGCGCTGCAGCGCAGTGATTTGGTCATTACAACAGGTGGCTTGGGACCAACAAAAGATGACCTTACGAAAGAAACCATTGCAGATGTAGCCGGAAAACCACTTGTGGAAGACCCTGACAGTATGGAACGAATCAAACAATATTTTAAGGGCAGATATTGCGGAGAAAATCAATTAAAACAAGCGTTGTTGCCAAAAGACTGTGTTGTGTTGCCCAATGATGTGGGAACGGCTCCCGGTTGTGTTGTTACAACGAACCAAGGGAAAATGATTATGATGTTTCCCGGTCCTCCTTCGGAATTAAAACCAATGCTGCACAATTATGCGGTTCCGTTTTTACAGGATATAGAACAATCTGCTATTTACTCGGATAATATTCATGTGTTTGGTAAAGGAGAAGGTGCCGTTGCAGAAGAAATTGCGGCATATATTGACGGGCAAAATCCAACGGTTGCTACCTATGCAAAAGATGGGGAAATGTTTGTGCGTGTAACAGCAAAAGCCGGAACAAAAGAAGAAGCAGCTTTATTATGTGAACCGGTTACAAAAGAAATTGTTGCAATTTTGGGCGATGTGGTGTATGGTGTAAATGTAGACAGCTTAGAGCAAACGGTTGTGAATCGTCTGTTAAGCAGAGGTGAAACGGTTGCTACAGCGGAATCTTGCACCGGCGGTTTGGTTTCAAAAAGGCTAACAGATATTGCAGGCGTTTCAGAAGTATTTGAAATGGGCGCCTGTACGTATTCAAACCGCATTAAACATTTGTTAATTGATGTTCCAAACGATATGCTTGCTGAATATGGAGCAGTTAGTGAACAAGTGGCCAAGGCAATGGCGGAAGGTGTCTGCAAAACAGCAGGGAGTACTTATGGAATTGGTGTCACAGGTATAGCGGGTCCTGGAGGCGGCACTGAAGAAAAGCCGGTTGGATTGGTTTATATCGGCTTGACAGATGGCACCAAAACATGGGTAAAAAAATTAGGAGGAACAAAAACAGTAGAGCGAAGCAGAGATTACTATCGTACCCTTTCTGCATCTACTGCTTTAAATATGCTGCGGCGTTATCTACAGGGATTAAATCCTGTAGAATAATTGTTTCTGATGCAACGAATTAGGAGGTACTCAATTGGCGGGAAAATACGCAAAAAAACAAAAGCGTCCTTGGATAGCCGCTGTTTTACCATGGAAAGGGGATAGAGCAGGGGAGGCGATTCGCAAAATTGTTTTTCTGGTAGCGCTCATCACCTTTTTGGTAACAGGTGGTATTCTACTGTGGGAAATGGTCATTCAGCCCGCTATGGTAGATAATAAAGCAAATTATGTACAACAAATTTATCATGCGGATGATAGCCAGGATAATACAGCTACCAACGAAGATTCTGAATATGACGAAAACGGAAATCTAAAGAAATTTGTAGAATTGCAAAAAATTAATCCCGATATTAAGGGATGGATTCGAATTGCAGATACAGTGGTAGATTATCCTATCTTGCAATCCGGTGAAGATAATCCTGAATACTATTTGTACTTGGATTATCAAAAGAACCACAGCAAATACGGAAGCTTATTCTTCGACGCAAGAAATTCAATTCATTTGGAGGACCCAAGTTCAAAAAGCTTGATTGTATACGGACACAGCATGAATGATGGCAGAATGTTCGGAAGCTTATTAAACTACGGTTCTTTGGATTATTATAAAGAACATCCTACTTTTGAAATGGATACAGTAAAATACAACGGAGATTGGAAAATCTTCTCTGTATTTAAAACCAATACACTATCAAGTCAGGGAGAACCATTTAATTATTTGAGAACATCGTTTTCCGGCGACAGTGATTTTCTGAACTTTATCTATCAAATGGAAATTCGTTCTCTGTTTAATACAGGAGTTGATGTTTCAGCAGATGACCAGATTGTGCTTCTGTCTACTTGTTCTTATGAGATGGATGGTTTCAGAACGGTCATTGCAGCACGTAAGGTACGTGAGGGCGAAGATACAACAGTGGACACAAGCAAGGCTACTTGGAACCAAACTGTTTTATATCCTGACGGTTGGTATAGCGCTAAGGGCGGAACAAAACCACAGCATCCGGCTACTTTTGAGGAAGCGTTGGCGCAGGGTAAAATTAATTGGTTAGCAGAAGAATGATAAATATAGAAAAAGAGGCATGCCTATTCAGGGGCATGCCTCTTTTTAGTTTGTTTGTAAAAAGGGAACAGAGCAGGAATACTGCTCTGTTCGGGAAAGAAGATATATGAAAAAGTTTGTCGTAAGCTAACTCATAGGGGAGTACTCTGTCAGAGTAACTGTAGCTGTGAAGCTTTCTCCCGTAGTTGGGCGGTATACTTCCAATTCTACAGTATCTCCCGGTTTTTTCTTTGCAATTACATTCTGCACTGTAGTTTCGGAACTTACATTGTTTCCATCAATTTTAGTAATGATGTCGCTTTTTTGCAGTCCGGCATCAGATACATTACTGTTTAATTTTACAATGCTGTATCCTTGCGTTAAACCATAAAAACGTGCAGTAGTTGCATCTATATACTGACCGGTTATGCCTAGCATAGCACGGTCTTTTACATAACCATATTGTTTTAAATTATTGATAATAGGTTGAACGGTATTAATCGGAATTGCAAAACCCAAACCTTCATATCCGGTTGCAGTAATCTTTGCAGAGTTAATGCCGATTACTTGGCCATACATGTTTACAAGCGCACCGCCGGAATTGCCTGGGTTAATTGCAGCATCGGTTTGGATACACTCCATATCGTAACCATTATAAGTAATGGAACGATTTAATGCAGATACATAACCGACTGTAACGGAAGAATTAAATTGAATACCTCCGGGATTACCGATTGCAATGACTTGTTCTCCAACCTGTAAATCTTCAGATGAACCGAATTCAGCAGCTTGTAAACCGGTAGCATCAATTTTAATTAATGCTAAGTCAGTTGCAGTGTCGGAGCCTACTACCGTTGCCTCATAACTGGTACCGTCAGATAAAATTACTTTTAAAGCAGATGCTCCCTCAATAACATGAGCATTTGTAATAATATACCCGTCAGATGATGCAATAATACCGGAACCTTCTCCCGTTTCAGAAGAAGTGCCTAAATATCCATTGGTATTGCTGTAAGCCTGTATACACACAACAGAAGGGATTACTTTCTGTGCAGCTTCTTCTGTTGATAGTTTTCCGGTAATAGTAGATGTTTCGCTGGTATTGTTATTTTCTACTTTGGTAGTATTCACAATAGAATTGGAACTGTTTGTACCGGAAGCGGAAAATGGGATTGCTCCCATATTTACCAAACCTATGAATCCACCAATGGAGCCTGCTGATATTACCAAACATGCTGCTGCACCACAGACAATTTTCACCCAAAGTTTGATTGGTTTTTTAGGTGGCTTTTGTTTTGGCGGCTCTCCGGAACCACCGGAATAACGATTATGGTTTTGATAAGAGCCGTGATAAGTACTGCCATTCCATTGGGTATTCCCAGCAATATCATTTTGTTCAGGTGCTTGCCATTCTACTTCTAACGGTTGTTCATTGTTATTATATGGATAATATGAATGATCACGATTCATAGTGGTTATCTCTCCTTCAAGATATCATAAATTGATTGACTATGCCTATATTATGTCTCTTGATTGTGATAACTATGTGATGATTATTCATAAGTTTGCTGAGAATTGGGAAAACTATTGAAAAATAAAATTTTGAATATCCGACGGAGTAGAAGCAATCATTTGTGCACCTGCATGAAGCAGTTCTTCTCTGCTGCGATATCCCCACAGCACACCTGCGGTTTTCATACCTGCACTGTTACCGGTGTGCATATCTACATCACTGTCCCCGATGAATAAACATTGACTTGGTTGTACCGATAATTCTTTTGCAATCATAAGTGCTCCGTCGGGTGCAGGTTTGCGGGGAATTTCATCTCTTTGACCATACCATATATCAAACAGATGCTCACCAAATAATTTTGGAACGGATAGTCTGGTCAAAACATGTGGTTTATTGGAGAGAATTGCCAAAAGAATTCCATTGCTTTTTAGTGTATAAAGCAATGGTAAGATGCCATCATATAATGTTACACATTTTAATGGATTTTCCTGATATAAGTCCATAAACATTTGTTTCGCTGTGTGTACATCTTCCGGAGTATAAGTAGGATGAACGATATGAAACATGTTATGTATTAATTGCTCGGCACCATTACCGACAAGACTTCTGTATTTATCTGTTGGTATATTTGAATATCCTAATTGTTTTAATGTTTGATTACAAAAATATGCAATGGAATCCAACGTATTGCATAAAGTACCGTCTAAATCAAAAATACATGCTTTTATCATTTTTCGTTTCCACCTTCTTATTTATTATACGGATATATCATGCTATTGTAAAGACTTTTTGTGAATTGAAATCGCACAGGCGTTTCCTATTGCGGTTTTAAATGATTATTGTTATACTGAAAATGGTCATTTTAAAGAATGATTCTTATTTCGTATATGTTTATAGATATAGAAAGAGGTATTTTATTATGGATTATGCAAAAGTTGCTTTAGAAAAACATTTACAATGGAAAGGAAAAATAGAAATTGTACCAACTTGTCCCGTAGAGACAAAGGATGACCTTTCTATTGCTTATACACCGGGCGTAGCTGCACCATGTATACAGATTAATAAAGATGTAAATGATGCATATGAATACTGCCGCAAATGGAATTTGGTTGCGGTTGTAACAGACGGAACCGCTGTGTTGGGATTGGGCGATATTGGTCCTGAAGCAGGTATGCCTGTTATGGAGGGAAAATCAGTTCTGTTTAAAGCCTTTGGAGATGTGGATGCGTTCCCGATTTGTTTGGCTTCTAAGGATGTAGAAGAAATTGTACAGGCAGTAAAAATGATTGCCCCTACCTTTGGCGGTATTAATTTGGAAGATATTGCAGCTCCTCGCTGCTTTGAAATTGAAAAACGCTTAAAAGAAGAATTGGATATTCCTGTATTTCATGATGACCAGCACGGTACTGCCATTGTAGCTGCAGCAGCTATGGTGAACGCTTTGAAAATTGTGGATAAAAAAATAGAAGATATCCGTGTTGTGGTAAATGGTGCAGGTTCTGCAGGTATTGCTTGTACTAAACTGTTTATGGCAATGGGATTGAAACATGTTATTTTATGTGACCGTGACGGGGCTATCTATGAAGGGAAAGAAGGCCTGAACGAAGGCCAAAAAGCAATGGCCGCGGTTACAAACCGAGAGCACAAAAAAGGTTCCTTGGCTGAAATTATTCAGGGTGCGGATATGCTGCTTGGAGTTTCGGCACCGGGCTGTGTGACAAAAGATATGGTTCGTTCTATGGCAAAAGATCCTATTATTTTTGCTATGGCAAATCCTGTGCCTGAAATTTTCCCTGACGAAGCAATTGAAGCAGGTGCCAAAGTTGTAGGAACCGGACGTTCCGATTTTCCAAATCAAATTAACAATGTATTGGTATTCCCTGGAATTTTCCGTGGAGCATTGGATGTGCGGGCAAAAGAAATCAATGACGAAATGAAAATTGCGGCTGCATATGCCATTGCCGGTTTGGTGAAAGAAGATGAACTATGTCCGGAATTTATTATTCCAAATCCGCTAAATAAAGAAGTTGCACCTGCAGTTGCAAACGCAGTAAAAGAAGCTGCAAGAAAAACAGGGGTTGCGAGAGTGTAAGAAAACACCGAAAAAGGGTGAAACAGTGGTATGAATGATAATACAAAAATTCAATTACTGGCAATTGACTTGGATGGAACCACGTTGCGTAATGATGCCTCTTTATCGTCAAATGTAAAAAAGGCACTGGAGTATGCCATACAACAAGATATCTTTGTGGTGCCTTGTACAGGCAGAGCGTTAGGTTCCTTATCTCCTGAAGTGACAGCAATCCCTGGAATCACTTATGCAGTAACTTCTAATGGGGCGGCGATTGAGAATTTATCACTGGGACAGAGAATTTATTGTAATTTACTGGATAAAGGGACATCTTTGTCTATTCTGGATACATTATCTTCTCAGGATATAATGGTGGAAGTATTCATACAGGGAAAGGCATATACGGAACAAAGGTTTTTAGAAAATTTGCCCCATTACGGCACCTCGAAAGATTATATTCCATATGTGCTCAGTACCCGGAATCCGGTGAACGACATTCGTTCACTCGTAGAGCAGTCGCCTCAAAATATAGAAAATATCAATTTAAAAACAGCGGATAGCGCTTTGCGGAAAAGATTATGGCATGAGTTAGCATTGATGCAGACTGTTTCCATTACCTCATCTTCCTCCATGAATATTGAGGTAAGCGCTGTCAATACAGGAAAGGCTCAGGCCATTGTACATCTATGCAAAGTATTAGGAGTTACCATGAACGAGGTTATGGCAATAGGAGACAGTTTAAATGATGTTATGTTGCTTCAACAGGCAGGATACTCTGTAGCAATGGAAAACGGTGTGAATGAAGTAAAACAAGCAGCTGATTTTATTACCCTGTCCAATGAAGCGGATGGCGTAGCTTATGCAATTAAACATTTTTTAGCTGACAGAAAAATGAAATGAAGGATGAATGAACATGGATTATAGAGAATACGGCAGAACCGGCAAGAAAGTTTCCGCAATTGGTTTTGGCGGTTTGCGTTTTCCAAAAGAAGATTATCAGTCAGGAAACTATGAAAACAGTGTCAAAATAATTCATCGTGCCCATGAGTTGGGTGTGAATTATTTTGATACAGCTCCTGATTATTGCGATGAACACAGCGAGGATATTTTTGGACAAGCATTTCAAACAATGGACCGCAGTACATTTTATGTTTCTACTAAATGTGGACTGTGGAATGCTGCTGATGGCGATGAGGCAAGAAAAGTTTTGGAAAAATCCCTTACCAAAATGGGATTGCAAAAAATAGATTTTTTTCATATCTGGGCGATTAAAACAATGGAAGATTACGCAGCATATATGAAAAAAGGCGGCATTTATGAAGGAATACTGAAAGCAAAAGAAGAGGGTCTGGTTGACCATATCTGTTTTTCTACGCATTTAAACGGTGACGATATTGCAAAAGTTGCACAGGAGGGCGTTTTTGAAGGTGTAACATTAGGATATAATGCCGTAAACTTTGCATACCGCCGTAAAGGGGTAGAAGCCTGTGCAAAGGCAGGAATGGGTATTACGACGATGAATCCGTTGGGTGGAGGAATTATCCCACAGCATCCGGACCGCTTTTCTTTTATTCGTCAAAATACAGAGGAACCCATTGCTGTTTCTGCCTTAAAATTCATTTTGGCTCAACCTGAAATTACAATTGCCTTAGTAGGAATGAATTCCGTGAAGGATGTAGAAGAAAGTGTAATTGCGGGAGAACATATTATTCCTGCAACACCGGATTTACTGGAGAACATGGGAAAGCATCTAACACAGGAATTGGATGCCTTATGTACAGGCTGCAGTTATTGTGATGAATGTCCGGTAGACATTGCAATCCCTAAATTAATGGATGCATATAATGAATTTGTTTTGACAGGGGGAGACAGTGGAGCTGTTAAGGAGCGTCTAAAAGTGCAGTGGAGTATGGACAACAGCACAGCAGCACGTTGTGTGGCATGTGGAAAATGTGAGACACTTTGTACACAAAAGCTTCCAATTATAGACAGACTAAAACAAATTGCGTGCATGTAATACATAGTATTTGATTCTAATGGTATTTTAATATAATAGCTTTACTCTGTATAAGGAGGTGTTTGTCATGAGAGTTTTACTGGCAGAAGACGAAGAAGATTTAAATTTTATCATTACACAAAAGTTAAGATCAGAAGGATACAGTGTAGACAGCTGTTATGACGGAGAGGAAGCATTGGACGCATTGGCTGTAGTAGACTACGATGCAATCATTTTAGATATTATGATGCCGAAAATCGATGGACTGGAAGTATTGCGTTCATTTCGTCAGACAGGTAAAACAACCCCCGTTTTATTTCTCACAGCAAAAGACGCAGTTCCTGACCGGGTAAAAGGTCTTGATAGTGGAGCAAATGATTATTTAGTCAAACCCTTTTCGTTTGATGAACTCATGGCAAGACTCCGCGCTATCATTCGCAATTCATTTGGTATGACCGACAATACAATCACTGTGGCCGATTTAACCATGGATTGTGCTGCCCATACAGTCACACGAGCAGGACAAGAAATTTCTCTTTCCGCAAAAGAGTATGCATTACTGGAATATTTACTTCAAAACAAAGGAATTGTACTATCAAGGGAAAAAATTGAAGACCATATATGGGATTTCGATTATGAAGGAGGAACCAATGTTGTAGATGTTTATATTCGTTACCTCCGTAAAAAGCTGGATGATGACTACAATAATAAGTTAATTCATACAGTCAGAGGAAGAGGATATGTGATACGTGAGGAAATATGAACCGTTTCCCACTTAGACTAAAAATAACATTATGGTTCAGTACAGTTTTGATTATACTGGTTGCATTAACTTGCGGAGTAATATTGTATATCAATGATTTTATGATTCAAAAAGTCATTCAAGACAATTTAATTGAAATTGTAGAAAATGACGTAGATGAAATAGAATATTTCCCTTCTATTCAAGACAAAGAAAATGATTATGATTTGGATGTGTATCTGTCTTTTAGAAACGGTTACTTAGAAATAGACGATGATTTCTTAGGAAAAGTAAACGAAGTTTCCGTTGCGGTATATCAGGAAAACGGTTCCTTACTATATGGAGAAAATCCCCTCTCTCAAGAACTTTCAGATATGAAATTTTCGGATTTACAAATCCAAACCAAAAACGTAAACGGAGTTACATGGTATATCTATGACCGAAAATTAGTAGGTAACGGATTAGACGGTTTGTGGCTCAGGGGCGTTGTTTCTGCTCAGCAAGGAGATACACATTTTGCGTCTATCATAAATTTTTCGTTGATATTTATCCCTATTTTTCTAATATTGGCTATTTTGGGCGGATATTTTATTGCCCGACGTTCTTTGGCTCCTATACGTAAAATTGCTACTACCGCGTCCCAAATCGGTCAGGGGCGGGACCTAAAAAAACGTATTGAGTTGGGAGAAGGAACAGATGAAATTCATCAACTTGCAGATACATTCAATGCTATGTTTGAGCGTTTAGATTCTTCATTTGAGGCAGAACGCCAATTTACTTCCGATGTTTCACATGAATTAAGAACCCCAATGGCTGTTATTATGGCGCAATGTGAATATTTATTGGAAAAACAGAGAAGTACAGAAGAATATGAAGACGCTATTAAACTAATTCAACGTCAAAGTAAAAAGATGACGAACTTAATTACCGATATGTTGGCTTTTGCACGTTTGGAATTTCAAATAGATAGTTTTGAAATGCATAAAGTTAACCTTACAAAGTTGGTTTCTGCTGTATGTGAAGATATGGCACAAATACAAGATAAAAACATTACACTTACTTGGAAAACTGATGATGATGTTTTTATAGCAGGTAATGAACATTTGTTAACCAGATTGCTTAGCAACTTGATTGGAAATGCATATCGTTATGGAAAAAACAATGGATATATTTTCGTAGAATTATCAGAATCTCCGGAACAAGTGGTTCTTTCCGTGAAAGATAATGGCATTGGTATTTCAAGCGAAGATCAAAAAAATATATTCCAACGTTTTTATAGGGCGGATAAGTCCAGAGCAAGCAAGGGAACAGGTATTGGTTTGGCTATGGTGAATGAAATTGCCGAACTCCATAAAGGTACTATATCTGTCAATAGTATTTTGGGAGAAGGTAGCACATTCTTGTTTATCATTTCAAAATCTCCTCATTAAATAATAAAAAGAAAAAGCATACTCTACATTTATTGTAGATATGCTTTTTTTATTTTTATAGGTTCTAATCAGGCTTTAATTAATAGTGAATATAATCAAACAAAAGGAGGTGAAATAAATGTATATTGTAAAAGCAGGAGATAATCTATTGAGCATTGTAAGAAAAGAGATGGACTGCCATATAAAATATGCAGAGCTGGTTGAAGTAAACAAATTGGAAAGCACTGTTATTTATCCCGGCCAAGTGTTGAGATATACAAAATGAGACTTCTAATAGAGCTTTAATAAACAATGGATATCATAAAGATAGATTGAAGATAAGATAAAAAAGAAAAAGGAGATAATATAAATATGTATATTGTAAAAACAGGAGATAATCTATTAAGTATTGCAAGAAAAGAGCTGGGCTGCCATACAAAATATGCGGAGCTGGTTCGCGCAAATAAATTGGAAAGCACCATTATTTATCCCGGCCAAGTGTTAAGATTTACAAAGTCAGACTTCTAATAAAGTTTTAATAAATGATAGATATCATATAGATACAATCAAAAAGGAGGTAAAATTATGTACATTGTAAAAGAAGGCGATAACCTATTGAGCATTGCAAGAAAAGAACTGGGTTGTCATACAAAATATGTAGAGTTGGTTCGTAGGAATCAACTTCAAAGTACAATTATTTATCCGGGACAAGTATTAAAATGTTCTGATTAATAACAAAAGCGCATTCACTGCAATGAATGCGCTTTTGTAGATGAAAGAGACATGTACGAAAAGATGTATTTTATGGTTGTGAGAAAAATGAGAAATATTCTAAAAAATAAAAAATGGGTTTTTATTTTTATAGTATTCATATTGTGTAGTATACTTGTATCTTCTATCTTGCTTGTGAACGCTTTTATGTATCATACAGCCCCAGATACAGTAGCAGAACAATCCGAATCGTCAAATACCATAATTACAGTTCCTAATGAAAATCAATCTCAGAGTACGGGACAAATAGAAGAGAAACCCTCTGTGATTACACTGGATATGGCTAAACAAGTTGCTTTAACTGATGCACAGGTCAATATAGCAGAAGCCGTTTTTTATAAGGAAGAACTTATAACAGAAAATGGAAATTCTATATATCACATTGCATTCTCGACGTTAACACATCACTACGATTATCAAATGAATGAAGTTACTGGTGAAATTATCAAAAAAAGTTCGGAGCCTCTCACGAACAATCATCAACCAACCGAGAATCCTACGGTTGATGTACAGATAAAAGAAGAACCACAAACAGAAAGTTCCTCTGCAACAGATGTAAACGAGAATGTATCTGATAAGGTTCGGTTTATAAGTGTGGATGAAGCAAAAAATATTGCGGTGAGTCATGCTGGATTAACAATAAATCAAGTTCGTTTTTCTAAAGCCAAATTTGAGAAAGACAATGACCGTGTTGAGTATGAAATAGAATTTCATATAGAGGAAACAGAGTATGAGTATGTAATTGACGCAGTAAGCGGCGCAATTCTTGAATATGATATTGATGAGGACTAAAGGATATACACTTTAATATAGTGAATAAAAATTTTTATAAAAAACGGCCGATGATATGTTATCGGCCGTTTTGTGTTAAAATTTTAAAGAGCGAATCAAGGTATCCATCATAGTGCTGTCCGGTTGATTGTCCTGCGGTGAAGAAATTTGAATTGTAATTGCTCTTTGATTGGTCATAGCTTTAAATACGTTCACTTGCAGCGGGGTTTCTTTGTTCTTTCCGGTAAAAGAAAGGCGATAGTCAGTTCGTTTTTCATCTATTACTTTCGATTCAAAGCCAGTAGTAGCATATTCTGTATATAATTGACTGTAAATGGTTTCAAATGTTTCCTGTTTTAAATCTTGATAGGGTCCGTTATTGACTTCGGAGGATATTGTAATAGTAGTGTTTCCTTCGTTTGCAGTAAATACGGTAGTAGTGTCTGCTGCGGTAAGCAAAGTAACTCCTTCCGGCACAGTTATTTTGTAAATCCCATCAGTAGAGGTAAAGACACCGTTTATAATTTCACCACGATGTTCATTGTCAGAAGCGGTAGAAGAAACGGCGTCTTCTGTTGGAGTAAGACTGGTTGCTTCAGATGCAGTTTCTGATACTGCAGCAGAATTTATATCAGTAGATGATGTTGCATTTCCATCGCTCGCGCATCCGGCTAACCCAATTGTACTTACAGCCAAAACAGAGGCAAACAATATCATAAATTTTGATTTCATTTTCATCTCTCCTTTACGAATTGTTCCCATTATAGGATATATTGTGTCTATTATAGTTCTGATATAGAATAATATAAATAACTCCTGATAGGAAACATTTTTCAGACAAAAAATTTTATTTTTTCTTTTTAGGGTTAGGTAAAGGCGTGATTGGCTCTAAAATGGAAATAATTTCTTTGGTAAGCTGATGATTTTCAATATCAAGAATGTAACGCTCTTTGGCACCGGGATATGGAATTGCTATCGGTGCTTCTTTCATAAGTTCTGCCAAGCAGTCTAATTTTTTTATATAGACAGTATTGTCGCACACCAATAAAATAGGTTTATCATTTACATATATCATATATTCTCCGAACATTTTTTTGTAACGGAGAAAGCCGACCTCATGTATTTGTTCACATACGTACTCTACAAATTCTTTGGAAGTAGACATTCTATCACCCCGGAAATTTTATAGCAAACAAAAAAGCCTGCGAAATTGCTTCTCGCAGGCTTTTCTATGTTCTTTAATCTAACAATGCAAGCAATTCTGCTTTTGATTTCGCACCAACAGAAGTTGCAACAGCTTCTCCATTTTTAAATACCATAATGGTCGGAATGCTCATAACACCAAATTGAGAAGCCAAGTCACCTTGCTCATCTACGTTTACTTTGCCTACTTTTGCCTTACCTTGTACTTCTTCTGCAATTTCATCCACAATTGGAGAAACCATGCGGCATGGACCGCACCATGATGCCCAAAAGTCAACCATAACAGGTACATCGGACTGTAATACTTCTTCGTTAAAATTTTGTGTTGTTAATTCAATAACTGCCATTTTTCATTCTCCTTTAATTCATAGTAAGTTTAGTTTTTCATTTCTTGATATTTTTATGTATAAAGCGCTGCAGCTTTTTGCAGCACTGTATTGGCAACGACACCTGCAGAATTTCTTCCGTAGTTACCTTCTTCCACAACAACGGCGAAAGCCAAAGGCAAATCGTCGCGTTCAGAATATCCTACAATCCATCCGGTTGGAATTTTATTGTCACCAACTTCTGCGGTACCTGTTTTTGCAGCTACCTGTAGGTTCGGAAACATGGAATCTCCGTAATAATTGCTTACGGTATATCTCATAAGACGTTGAAGTTCTTCTGCTGTAGATTGTTTCAGCATGTTATCTCCGTTTGAGGTTTTACCTGTTTTGGTTTGTAAACCAATGCTGTTGGTAACACTTTGGATGATGTATGGATTCACAGGGGTACCTCCGTTTGCAATGGCACCCATTAATATCATCATATGATATGGATTAACGGTATCGGTATATTGGCCGATGCCTGACCAAGCCAAGGAGTTGTCATCTGCCTGCTCAACATTATAAGAACTCATTTTATTTGGATTGCCATCTAAATAGAAATTGGTGTTGCAGCCCAACTGGTCGGCATATTTTGTCATAGTATCTTTGCCTAGTTCTACAGCTAATTCGGCGAACACTACGTTACAAGACTGTGCCAGACCATTTTGGAAGCTGATATCTCCATGGACAGAATCACAAGTAATTTTCTCACCATTGATTATGGTAGAGCCGGAACAATGAAATGTACGGCTGTCTAAATCTGGGATGTTTTCAATAGCAGCAGCTGCAGTAATTACTTTAAAGATAGAACCGGGAGTATAGGTAGAAGATAATGCATTGTTTAAGTAAACGCCTTCATATGCACTGTTAGTTTCAATATCGCTGGGGATATTCAGAGGGTCAAATGTAGGGCTGCTAACCATACATAGTACCTCTCCGGTTTTATAGTTATATACAGCAACCGCGCCTTTCTTACCATTTAACGCTTGTAATGCCGCGGCAGAAACATCTGAACTGATGGTAAGTTTAATATTACTGCCTGTAACCGAACTGCCGAATGGTGATACTACGCCTGTAATCGGATTAAAGCCGGACAATTGAGTACGAAATGCATACTGTGCTCCTGTTGAAATATATCCGTTGGGGTCACCCACTACATGCAAGGTTGCTTTGCGGATTAATGCATTGTCATTATACTGCTGTACCCCGTCTTTGCTGTAAGAAAGCAAATTGCTGTCACGGTCTGTAATTTCACCGGAATAGGTTAACTGACCATTGTTGGTAATATGCGCATTGGAGGGACGAATTGCCCAAGAACCGCCTTGTATAAAATAACTACAGATAAAGAATATAATTCCTACCAAAAAACCTGCGCCTATGATATACAAGATTAAAGAGCGCCAGCCTGTTGTTTTCATTTGCCTTTCCTCCTTACTGCATAAGTGCGTTCGTCGGAAGCTTTAATAAAGGCCAACAATCCCCAAACAGCCATCATACTGGAACCGCCAAGACTGATAAAAGGTAGTGTAACGCCTGTAAGAGGTAACACGTCGGTAGCGCCGAATACATTCAAACAGGTTTGGAACAGCAGTAATCCTGCGGCTGCACATGCTGAAATAGAGTAAAATGTAGAACGGCTTCTTGTTGCATCATTACGTGCAAATAAAATCAGCATTGCAATTGCAACTACAACAATAACACCCATAACAAGACCCATTTCTTCACAAAGCATACCGAATACAAGGTCGCTGTCACCTGCAAAAATATCTTTTAAATATCCGTTGCCAAGTCCAACACCGAATAGTCCTCCGCTGGCGGCATACATCAACACCTTTGTTTGCTGATAACCGGTAGTATCGGCATATTCCCAAACATGCCGCCATGCCTTAAAACGCTCTGCAATATATGGTTTAAACCGTAAAATCAGGAATACACCGAGCGCGGAACCGGATACAGTCAATAATATGGTACGGATACTGCCTGAGCGCATGAATGCAATGATAATAAATGTAATAAAGAAAATACAAGCAGTACCGAAATCCTTCATTAACATCAAAGCGCCGAGACAAACAGCGGTAAATCCCAAGAATCCCCATAAGTTTTTTGCTGTTTGCAATTTATCCAATGTAGAGGCGCCTACAAAGATAAAAGCAATTTTAATAAATTCCGAAGGCTGAATACTGATAGGGCCGAGGTTAATCCAGTTTTTAGAACCGTTTGCTTCTGTACCGATGACTAAGTTTACAGCAAACAATACAATTGCGGCAATGGCTATCCATAATCGTGCCTTCATAACACGTTTTAAATCGCCCATAAACCAAATTAAAAATCCAAATAGGCACAGACCGAGAAGCATACTTCCCATTTGAACGTAAATGAGAGAAAAGTCTTCTGCGCAAAGCAGCATAATACCAACGCCGCTTAACAAGAAACCGAATGTTTCAATCTCAAAACTGACGCGACCCAGCAGTTTTCGGGAAATCAGGTATAAGCCCCATGACATTGCCAATAATAAAGCAAATGGTATGAATGGCATAGCGTTAAATTCTCCGCCTACAAAACAGCACTGTACCGTAAGCAGTAAATGGATAACATTCGTTAAACCCAATAACCCGGCAGGGGATGGCGCTTTTTTATTGGAAATTTTGGGCTGTTTTATTTTTTTCTTCTGCTGAATCACTGTGCCTTCGCTTACACGGCGTAATGCAAACCGTGATGTTCCCATGGTAATCACATCGCCGGGAATAATCTGTGTGGCTTCTTTAATTTTTTTATCATTTACATACGTACCTGCTTTGGAGTTGGTGTCTGTAATCATCCAACCGCTGGCTCGTCTGTATAGAACAGCGTGATCGCGGCTGCAGGTACTGTCAGGTAAAACGATGTCGCAGCTTTTGCTTCGTCCAATCGAGTTTTCCCAATATAAAACGGGAATGGAAAGGCCGCTGGCCAAATCCTCTAATAAAACAACGGGCTCTTCTTTTCGTCGGCCCCGTTTTAGAGAAACGAAACACCGTACCAGCACTACTGTAGATAATAAAGGTACCAAGATTCTCAGCACAAACATAGTAATACTCAATGCGCTTTCAAACACCTGGCTGCTGAACATAGATGGAAAAGCCCCCTTTCTGTTGATTTTTCATATTGTTTCGGTTCCATATGTTAACGTACCATAAATATATGAACATTTTATCACTTTTCAGAAGACTTTGTAACATTATATCGTAATTTGTGATGTATGTAAATAATTCTTCACTTTCTCTCCATTTTTTGTGACGAATTTTGTTAGAAAAAGGAGCAGAATACTCCGCTCCTTTTTATGTTCTGTCTGATTTAAATGTTTTAATAATCCAAGGTAAATTCATTTCAAAGTCAATACCATATTGAAACATATCAATATTTTTCTTTTCTGCATTTGTTTGGGTTAAAATACTTTTGTGGGTAAAATCTACAGCAAACTGTAAAGCGTTTCTAAACTTCATATTATGCAACAAAGCGCTTAACAGTACACTGTCAAAAACATCTCCCACACCTTTGTATTCACCTTTGATATGCTTTGAAAATGCATATGTAAAACTTCCGTCTACAGTATCATAACCGGCAGCACCTGATAAAAATTTGCTGAACCAAACGCCTGAAATGACCACCATGCTCGGTCCCAATTGGCTTAATCGTACCAATAAATCTTGAATATATTCTCTGGTATACGGCCCCGGCTGATAAGGTTCGTCCAACATTAAACATGCTTCTGTTATGTTTGGAACGATAATGTCTGCATGTTTACATAAATTGCGCATGGCATCTACCATTTTGGGGGAGCTTGACCCATACATTTGCCCGTGGTCTCCCATGATTGGGTCGACCAATGCCAGTGAATCCTGAGCTTTACAATGGGTTAAAATATCGGAAACCACATTTGCCTGTTCGGGAGAGCCTAAAAATCCGCTGATAAGACCGTCCAGTTTCAGTTGCTGTGAACGCCAATACTCTGCAACCGTAGGCATATTATTGGTTAAATCACAATAATCAGGACTATCAATGTCATTATCACGGGAGGCTACAATGGCAGTTAAAAGCGGATAGGTTTCAATTCCTCCGCTGGCCGCAAAAATAGGCAAAGCGGTTGTAATAGAACATTTATCAAAGCTGGATATGTTGCCGATAATGGCAACCTTTTTTTGTTTTGGCATGAAATTCCCTGCTTTCCTGTTTCGTATACAACTGATATATTGTTTCTATTATACAAAAAATCAAAAGAAAATGGAAGGGAAAAACCTCTGATTTTGCATATCAGTCTTTTATGGCTACAATTTCATTTGGTTGTTTATAAATATGATATTCCGGTACAACTCCCCGCACCGTGGAAACAGGATAAATTTGAGAGCCTTTTCCAATGACGCAGCCGGGATTTAATACAGAATTACATCCAATTTCAGTGTGGTCCCCTAAAATAGCACCGAATTTTTTTAATCCTGTGGCTATTTTTTCTCCGTCACAGTTTACTTCTACCAAAGATTTGTTGGATTTTACGTTGGACGTAATGGAACCGGCACCCATATGCGCTTTATAACCTAAAATAGAATCTCCAACATAGTTATAGTGGGGCACTTGTACATGGTTGAACAGAATCACGTTTTTCAATTCGGTAGAATTGCCCACAACACAATTGGCGCCAACCAAAGCATTTCCTCTGATGAATGCACAATGGCGCACTTCTGTGTTCGGACCAATAATGGTTGGACCTGTAATATAGGCTGAAGGGAATACAGTGGCGGACCGTGCAATCCAAACATGTTCTTCCTTTTGCTCATATTCGTCCGGAGAAAGTGTTTTTCCAAGAGATATAATAAAGTCGGAAATATGAGGAAGTGCCTGCCATGGATATTCAAACTGTTCAAGCAAAGGAGCTGCACAAGTTTCATTTAAATTCAAAAGATGTTTGGTCTGAATGGTTTGTTTCATTGTTATTATTTCCTTCCCAGACAATTATTTTTTGTTTTTGGGTATAAAGCGCTCTGCTGAATATTATTTATATATTATATTTTGAAATGGGACAATGGTCAATCATTTATCATTTGTAAACTATATTTTTCTTCTGAAAATATCAATTGAAAAAACCGGAATTTGAGTGTTGTATTTTCTTTTATGATATGATGTATATGCAATTATTTGGCGGATATGGGCAAAAGTGAGCAGTTGTTTTGTCACACATTAGAAATTGCAAAACCACTATCCTTATGGTACAATAAAATACAATTAGTAGAAAATCTAATTTAATTTACAAATAGGGAGGTATTCCTTTGAATATATGTATTTTAGACGGCTATACCACGAATCCGGGAGATGTTAGCTGGGCTCCTCTGGAGGCACAGGGTAACGTTACAATTTATGAGTTTACAAAGCCGGAAGACATTGTGGAAAGAGCAAAAGATGCCGAAATTTTAATTACAAATAAAACAGTATTATCGGCTGAAACCATAAATGCTTTGCCCAAGTTACAGTATATTGGTACGCTGTCTACAGGTTTTAATGTAATTGATTGCCAGGCGGCAAAACAAAGAGGAATACCTGTATGTAATGTGCCAACTTACTGTACAACTGCAGTTGCGCAGTTTACATTTGCTATGTTATTTAACATTACCAATAAAGTAGAGTTGCATAATCAAAGTGTTCACAAAGGAGATTGGGTTAACAGTCGTCATTTTTGTTACTGGAACTCAGACTTAATTGACGTTGCAGGCAGTACATTGGGTATTATCGGTTTTGGTAATATTGGGCGTGCGGTTGCTAAAATTGCCCGTGCATTGGAGATGAACGTACTGGTGAACAGCCGTTCTGCAAAGGATATGCCGGAAGGCTGCCGTCAGGTAAGCAGAGAAGAACTGCTTCGTGAAAGTGATGTTGTAACCATTCATTGTCCTTTGACTCCGGATACAGAGCGTATGATTAATCGGGAAGCTTTGGCGTTGATGAAACCAACGGCCATTCTAATTAATACCTCGCGCGGTCAGGTGATAGATGAGCAGGCGTTGGCAGATGCGTTAAATCAAGATAAGCTGTATGCAGCTGCTTTGGATGTATTGTCTCAGGAGCCACCAAAAGAAGGTAATCCGTTATTAACGGCAAAAAATTGTGTGATTACACCGCACATTGCATGGGCATCTAAAGACGCCAGAAGCAGATTGATTAGAATTGCTGCGGACAATATTACTGCTTTTGTCAACGGAAGCGTACAGAATAATGTAGCAAAATAGCTGGTAATTTAGAAAAAGATTGTGTTCTTTATGGAAAATAAAGGACGTTTTTACTCAGATGTTGACGAATGATGAATAATTATGTATGATTATTTAATAGTATTTTGAAAGTGTTTATTGTTTTGATATATAGAAAGATTGAGATAAGGATACCTGTTTTTTGTTAGCTTTCGTAACAGGCATTCGATTGATTGGAGTAGTTGGAGGTTTAACTTGAGAATTGTTCTTGTAGTTGACATGTTTGATGAGGAGAATAACGGAACCACTATGACTGCCCGTCGCTTTGCCGATATGCTAAGGCAAAGAGGGCATCAGGTAAGAGTTGTTTCTATTGGTGAGTCCGGAAAAGATAAGTTCGGTGTACCGGAAGCACATTATAAACTTGTAACCAGAATTAGTCATAAACAAGGTTTTTGTTTTGCCACTCCTGATGAAAAGGTGTTCAGAAAGGCGTTTAAGGGAGCAGATATCGTTCACTTTTTCCTTCCATTTCCATTTGAACGCAAAGCGGCTAAAATTGCGAGACAGATGGGAATTCCTACATCGGCGGCGTTTCATTTGCAGCCGGAGAATATTACCTATAATATTCATTGTGAAAAAGTTGAGCTTCTTTCCGTAGGATTTTATCGGTTTGCCCACAGATACTTTTACAAAGATTTTAACCATATTCACTGTCCGTCAAAATTTATTGCGGGAGAATTGCGTAAAAACGGTTATAAACAAAAGCTATATGTAATTAGTAATGGTGTAGACGATGAGTTCCGTCCGATGGAAGTGGAAAAGGTAACAGACCCCGAAAAATTTAATATTTTGATGATTGGCAGGCTGTCTTATGAGAAAAAACAAGACATACTGTTAAAGGCTGTGGAATGCTCTAAATATGCGGATAAAATACAAGTTTATTTGGCCGGACACGGTCCATGTGAAAAAGCCTTGCGTAAACAAGGTGAGACAATGAAAAATCCGCCTATTTTTGGTTTTTACACCAAAGAAGAATTAATCAGACTGATTAATTCTTGTGATTTGTATGTACATGCGGCATATATAGAAAGTGAAGCGATTGCTTGTATGGAAGCTTTTGCCTGCGGTTTGGTACCTGTTATCAGTAATTCGCCGAAATCTGCAACCGTACAGTTTGCTTTGGATGACAGAAGTTTATTTGAGGCAGATAATCCGGATGATTTAGCACGTAAGATTGATTATTGGATTGAAAATCCTGAAATGAAAGCAATTATGTCTACCAAATACGCCATGCAAGGCAATACATATCGTGTTTCAGAATCTGTAAAACAAGCAGAGCTTATGTTTAACGATGCGATTAACGATTTTAAGGAGAATGGTGGTTATGGCAGATAGTATGAATGCAACACTATCAGATCCGGCATTTGAAAATCAGGAGACCTTAAACGCTCCTGTTTCCAATTCCGAACAGCTACATAACGCAGATACTGTGATAAATGAAGATAAAACTCAGGTAAAGCAGGAAAAGTCTGCAGTAGACCCTGAGTTTGTTGAGGTTCCCAAAAAAGAATTAATCAATGTAAAGGAAGCTGCCGAAAATGTGAAGGAAGTTGCGGGAAATGTAAAAGAAGCAGCTGGTAAATTTGCGGCTAAAAATGTAGCGGAAATGAAAAAACTGCTTCCTACCAATTTTTTGCGCAGAGCACTAAGCTTTTTAATGTATTTTGGCCTTGTTATTCCTATTTTGACGATTATGAATACATTTGTATTTGGACTAAAACAAGAGGGAAAAGGAAAAATACAAGAATTAAGCAAAAAGAACAAAGGGTTTGTGCTTACTTGTAACCATGTACACCCTATGGACTGTACATGGTTAGGTGTACTGACAACACCCAGAAAAATGGTATATACGTCTATGGAAGGAAATTTTAAAATTCCTGTTGTAGGTCCATTTATTCGTTTTTTTGACTGTGTTCCAATCAGCACTACAATTAAAGGCTTGCGTAATTTCATGAATGAAATGACTGATGCAGTAAAAAGAGGCAGGGTTGTTGGAATGTATCCGGAAGGCAGTATCGAGATGTATTGTGACCATTTGCGCAAATTCAGCGATGGGGCATTTACAATTGCAGTAGATGCCAATGCCCCGGTACTTCCTGTGGTAATTACGCCAAGGGAGAGAAAGGGGTTATGGAAGCTGCTAAAACGTGGTTCCTGCATTACCATTACAGTTGGAGATCCTGTATATCCTGAAGACTGCGGTTCACACCGTAAAACAGTACGCAAATTAAGGGAAGATGTAGAAGCTGAAATGAATCATCTATTGGAGATTGGTGGTAAGGCCTATCCAAAAGAACCATTACACGATGAGGAAGCTTTTTGGAGAACAGGTAAAAAGAACAAAAAGAACTGATAAATGAATATTTTATATAAAAAAGGAAGAGTTGTGATATCACAGCTCTTCCTTTTTTATATAGAATTTGGATTTTGAATAAAAATGTATTTATTTTAATTCACTATATACTTTAAATTTTGGTTCCTATTAAAAATAATTATGAAAGCTGTATGAGCTTATACATGAATTATTGTATGATATTAACAGTAATATCTCTTATTGATAATGATAATAATTACTGATTCTCAATAATTAAGAATAAATATTCAATAAAATAATAAATATACAAATACTGATTTAATATGATTTATCCGGATTAATTTTTTGGATAAGAAATAATAAGTGTTATTGCGGGTCTAATGTTAGCATAGGGTAATTGTTAATCGTTTTTAATAATGCTCGAGATTTAATGCAATTTCTTTATTGAGAATATTTATGCAGAAAAAAGTTGTCTTATTATAATTACGATAATATAATAAAAACATCCCAAAATATTAAAGGAGGCTGAACATTATGCATCTTACTCCAAGAGAAATCGAGAGACTGATGTTACACACAGCAGGGGATTTAGCAAGAAAACGTAAAGAAAAAGGCTTAAAACTCAACTATGTTGAGACTATAGCCTACATCACCGCTGAACTCTATGAAAGTGCCAGAGAAGGAAAAACGGTGGCATCTTTAATGGAGGAAGGCAAACACTTGCTAACCCGCAATGACGTTATGGAAGGTGTGCCTGAGATGATTTCAAACGTTCAAATTGAAGCAACTTTCCCTGACGGAACCAAGCTGCTCACAATCCACGATCCGGTACAATGAGAAGAAGGGGTGTTTTATTATGATTCCAGGAGAATACAAATTAAAAAAAGAGGATTTGGAATGTAATCAAGGGAAAGAGTCCATTACTGTAAAGGTTACCAATACAGATGACAGACCGATTGCGGTTGGTTCCCACTATCATTTCTTTGAAGTAAATAAGTTTATGTCTTTTGACAGAGAGGCAACGTTTGGATATCATCTTGATATTCCTTCCGGTACAAGTATCCGCTTCGAGGCAAAAGAAACAAAAACAGTACAATTGGTCCCATTTGGAGGAAACCGTGTGATTTACGGTTTGAACAATTTAACAAATGGCCAAATTAATGATTTAACCAAAGGGAAAGCAATGCTGAATGCAAGAACCAAAGGATTTATCTAAGCCAAATTGTTCAAGCGGATATAAAAAAGGAGTGTATATCATATGAGTCATAAAATTGACAGAAAAAACTACAGTTCCATGTTCGGTCCGACTGTAGGAGATAAAGTAAGATTGGGTGACACCGATTTGTGGGTTGAAATTGAAAAAGATTTCACAGTTTACGGTGACGAACTCAAATTTGGAGGCAGCAAATCCATTCGTGACGGTATGGGACAAAAGTCTGGTATGACCAATCATGAAGGTGCATTGGATTTTTGCTTAACCAATGCAATTGTGTTGGATTATTGGGGCATTGTAAAAGCCGATATTGGTATTAAAGATGGAAAAATTGCAGGTATCGGAAAAGCGGGTAATCCTGACACAATGGACGGGGTCAACCCTAGATTGGTTGTTGGAACCGGTACAGAAGTGTTGTCAGCTGAAGGATTAATTGTAACAGCCGGCGCAATTGATACACATGTACACTACATTTGTCCACAACAGACCGAAACTGCATTGTTTTCAGGCGTAACTACTATGTATGGTGGAGGAGATGGTCCGGCAGACGGCTCTTATGCAACCACATGTACACCGGGGCCTTGGAATATGAAAAAGATGCTGGAATCTGTGGAAGAGCTTCCAATGAACTACATGTTCTTAGGTAAAGCAAACTCTTCTCAGGAAGAAGCGCTGGTAGAACAAATTGAAGCAGGTGCCTGCGGTTTGAAATTACATGAGGACTGGGGTACAACACCGGCATGTATTGATACGGCATTAACTGTTGCAGATAAAATGGATATTTCTATTGCCATTCATACAGACTCTATCAATGAGGCTGGTAATGTAGAAAATACAATCAATGCATTTGATGGCCGCACTATTCATACGTTTCATAGTGAAGGTGCAGGCGGCGGTCATGCACCGGACGTTATGAGAGTGGTTGGTGAAACCAATGTACTGCCATCTACAACAACTCCTACAATTCCTTACACCATTAATACATATGATGAACATTTGGATATGTTAATGGTTTGCCATCATATGGATTCTGATATTCCGGAAGATATTGCGTTCGGCAAATCTCGTATTCGTAAACAGACCATTGCGGCGGAAGATGTGCTTCATGATATTGGTGCAATTTCTATTATTAACTCTGACTCCCAAGCCATGGGACGGCCTGCAGAGGTAATTACACGTACATGGCAATTAGCAGATAAAAATAAAAAACAGCGCGGTAAATTACCGGAGGAGCAAAACGCTGACAACGATAATTTCCGCGCAAAAAGATATATAGCTAAATATACAATTAACCCTGCTTTGGCAACAGGTACCTCTGATGTCATCGGTTCTTTGGAAGTTGGAAAATTTGCAGATTTGGTAATTTGGAAACCGGCTCTTTTTGGTGTAAAACCTGAAGTTGTAATCAAAGGTGGTATGATGATTGCTGCTAAAATGGGTGATGCAAATGCTTCTATTCCAACTCCACAACCGGTAATTATGAAGCCGATGTTTGGTGCACTTGGTAAAGCAAGAGCCAGAACTTGCATTACATTTGTATCAAAGGCAGCTTACGAAAAAGGAATTAAGAGCGAATTGGGTCTAGAAAAAATAGTACTTCCTGTTTCCAACTGTCGTAGCGTTGGTAAAAAGGATATGATTCTAAACAATACTGTTCCAAAAATTGAAATTGATCCAAAGACCTGCGAAGTCACAGCAGACGGAATCAAAATTACTTCTGAACCAGTGGACAAATTGCCATTGTCCCAGCTTTATTACATGTTTTAATTGGTGTTTGCATGAAATAAAAGCCATATTTTTGTCGAATATCATACTATCTTCTGTTTCAAATCGCTCTTAATTTCATTATTATAGCATTTGATATTTAAGGATAGTAGTATCATCCTATTTAAATTTAATAACGATATATCATTCTTTGATATACATTTTTAACAATATAGAGCTTATTTCTATCTCATTTTTCTATCTTAAAAATTTTATACTACCCTTTAATACAAATTGTTTTATATTCCCCCCAATATGTAAAACAGATAAAAGACCTGCCATCTCATATGAGATGGCAGGTCTTCTTTTTATATTAGAGAGAACTCACAAAATAGTGATTGATATTTTACCTTATAGGAATTTAACTTCACCTGTTGTAATATCGTAGATAGCTCCAACAATTTGAATTTTACCCTCTTGCTCTGCTTTGGATAAAATTTCGCTTTCTCTTAGTTGGTTAATGCTGTTTTGAACATTATAAGTTTCTGCTAAAGTAGCAATCTCATCTTCACCTTTTGCATTTTGTCTTGCTTGTTCCACAGATGGAAGAATATCGTGAATAATATCTTCAACGTGTCCTTCCGCATGTCCTTCAATTGCACCGGCAACAGCACCGCATTTTGTATGACCCATTACCACTACCAATGGTGCGCCAAGGTGGTCAACGCCATACTCAACACTGCCTGTTTCAAAATCTGCAACTACATTGCCTGCAGTACGAATGGTGAATAGTTCTCCAAGACCGCTGTTAAAAATCAATTCGGGTGGAACGCGGGAATCAGAGCATGTAATAACGACAGCATAAGGTTTTTGGCCGTTTTCAGACAGATCTGTTCTGTCTGCATTAGTAGCAGTGATATCAATGTTACCATCTTTGTAAGCTTTGTTTCCGGCTTCAAGAGCTTTTTTCGCATCATCTGCTGTAGAAATATTTTCCGGTTTTTGATAGTCCGGATTTGTTACTTGGGAAACTACTGAGGAAGTAGTTTCTGTAGTAGAGTTGGTAGAAGACGTGGTGTTGTTTGTTGTACCGCATGCAGTTGTTCCTACCAGTAATGCACTACATGCTAAAATTGCAATAAGAACCTTTTTCATATTTAACATACCTTTCTTTTTGAGATTTAAAATACATTCTCAATATGATGTATTTTTCCCATTATTTCCTTGTTTATACAAGATTTTGGACGTCCTTCAATGGCTACAGTATAAGTGATTTGGTGCAAAAAAAAACGCGAATTATAGGTGAATATTTTTAAAGATTTAAAAATATAGCCTAAGATGATGTTACAGTTAGTTTGATTTACATGTTTACACATTTATTCCAGAGATTTTTTATATTTTGTATTCAACCTGTAAGAAGCAACCGCATATTAAGCAATATGAATATTTGTATTTATCACACGTATACATAATAATTTTATATAACAAAAAACAGGAATGCAGAATACATTTCTGAAAGAAATTTTATTATTATATGTTTTATTTGTATTATCATATATGATGTTGTTTAAAACTATATACATATTTTCACATATGCTTGCTTCATGTCCATAAGTATAACCAGATTGTTTATGTAAAGCAATGGTACTTTTTATCAAATAACAGATATAAATTTTACACATAAAGCTACTATCAGAAAAGATATCTAGGAAAATATGTGTAAAAAGTCATATGAATCGTAATAAAACAATAAAACTAACAGTTGTTTTTATTCAGAACATCTTAAAATCTGTCCGGGATAAATAATTGTGCTTTCCAGTTGATTCATACGGATTAAGTCAAAATATTTTTTGTGGCATCCAAATTTATTTTTTGCAATGCTTAAAAGACTGTCTCCTTCTTTTACAATATACATTTCTCTTTCCTCCTTTTTATTTCTTGTACTTTATTTTATCTGCCTTAGATTAAAGTTTCATTAGAGGGTTTTCCTTTTTATGCTGGTTTAAGGGAACTACTATTTTTATTTATGCCATAGTTGATGTTAGTGGGCAGCCTAATATATCCAAAAAAGGGCAAACTCCCGTATCGTACCGAGTTTGTCCTTACTGCAATTCCCCATAGCTCCTTCTGAGTCCATTACGAGCCAAGTGCATTCCCTGAAAGAGCCGGAAACACGCCATTTTTACACCTTATATAAATCAAAAAAGACCCGGTACAGAGCCTGTTCAAGTTCTATACTGAGTCTTTTTTATTCTTTCTTCTGTCTCTCTTAGGTTATGTTAAGGTGCCCTTTTGGAGATATTCGGAAATGCCTTTCGTCAGTTGACTTGGTAAGTGTTAAAAGGCAGGTAATTTTTTAATGTATATTTGTTTTTATCCTGATTGTTCAGTTGTTTTGAAAAGCATACTGTTGTATTTTGACAACTGCGATGATACAATAAAAATAAAAAATATAGAGGACGAAATATAGTTGAAACATAAAATTCACTTTCCTATTAAGAAAAATGATGTAGTTCAATTGGAAATTACAGGAATGACAGCAGAGGGTTGTGGGGTAGGACGCTGCGAAGAAATTGCAGTATTTGTTCCTTACACTGCGATTGGTGATATCATTGAAGCTAAAATTTTAAAGGTAGCAAAAACATATGCGTTTGGTAAAATAATTTCTTTGATGACAGCATCACAAGATAGAATAGAAATTGACTGTAAGTATTTTACAAAATGTGGCGGCTGTACATATAGACATATGACATATGAAGCGGAATTGGCAGTAAAAGAACAGCGTGTGAAAGATGCATTGAACCGAATTGGCGGATTTTCTGATTTACCGATGAAACCGATTGTAGGAGCAAAGCAGCCTGATCATTATAGAAATAAAGCACAGTTGCCTATTGGTATAGATGATAATCAATCTATGATTATGGGGTTTTACTCCAATAGAAGCCATCGTATTATAGACTGCGAATCTTGTGCATTGCAGCCGCAATCGTTTACACAAGCGATGGATGCATTCCGAAAATGGGCAGATACAAGCGGAAATGATATATATAGGGAACAAACGGGCAAAGGGCGCATGCGTCATCTTTATTTAAGAGAAGCCGGTGCAACAGGAGAAGTAATGGCGTGTGTGGTAGTAAACGGAAACGGATTATACCACGAAGATACGTTAGTCAAACAATTAAGAGAGTGTGTACGTGGTTTAAAAAGCGTGATTATCAATAGCAATCGTGAAAATACCAACGTCATATTAGGAAAAAAATGCCGTACAGTTTGGGGAAGCGATACCATAAAAGATACATTGTGCGGATTAACATTTCATATATCTCCGCTTTCTTTTTATCAGGTGAACCGTGTGCAGACAGAAAAATTATATGCCATTGCAAAAGAGTATGCAGGTTTGACAGGAGAAGAAATATTGCTTGATTTATATTGCGGGACAGGAACCATTGGGCTTTCTATGGCACATCAAGCAAAAAAATTGATTGGTGTAGAAGTAATTGAGGCGGCAGTGGACAATGCAAGGAAAAATGCACAGGTTAATGGCATAGAAAACGCAGAGTTTATTTGTGGAGATGCTGCCAATGCTGCAGAAATGCTCGAGCAACAGGGATTACGCCCTAATGTCATTGTAATTGACCCTCCTCGTAAAGGATGTGACCAGTCTTTAATAAAAACTATTTCACGTATGGCACCTGACAGAGTAGTATATGTGTCATGCGATCCGGCTACACTGGCAAGAGATTTGAAATGGTTTACGGAAGAAGGGTATATGCCGCAAGAAGTTACTCCTGTGGATATGTTTCCAAGGACAGCACATATAGAGACTTGTGTGTTGCTACAACGAAAAACTATGTAGAAATCCTTTATTTTAGGCACTTTTTCAAGCATATCGTGTTTACAAGTGAGGGCGATAAAATCAGAAATAAGGAGATAAAAAACTATATCAATGTTTCAGTAGTTGTTGATATAGAGTGTGGGAACA
>UQNI01000011.1 GCA_900542375.1 uncultured Oscillospiraceae bacterium
CGAAACAGCATGTCCTGCGCTTCGTTGGTATCCTGGTATTCGTCCACCATCACTTCATCAAACCGTTGAGATAACTTCTCCGCTTCTTCCGTGCGGACAAAACCATTTTCTGTCTCTTTGATGAGCAATTCCAACGCCCAGTGTTCCAAATCACTAAAGTCCGCCGCTTTGCGTTCTGTCTTTAAACGCCGCAATTCTTCTGAAAATTCCTTGGTAATCGCAAAGAGTTTTTGTACCATAGGTGACAAGCGAGACAAGTCGTCCTTTGTCTCCTGTTCTGTGGCACAGAATAATTTTGCTATCTTTTTATCAACGGTTTCTTTGACCTGCTTGCGGCAGTCACTGATGCGTATTTTCAGTTCATCTTCACTGTATCCCCGCAGTGACGGTAATCGTACAAAGGTCACATTCTCTGCCGCTTTTGCCGCTTCGTCCCACGCTCCATGTTCCAGCACATCTTTCAGATGGTTCAATTCCGCCAAATCGCTTTGATACGTATTTTCATACGTTTCTAATAGTTTGGCGTCCTGTTTCATCAACTCCAGCGCATGTTTTGTAAGGGTAATACAGTAATGTACCGCTTCCTGTGCATAGAAAAGCAAAGTTTGTCCCCAAGGAGTATCAGCAACCTGTTCGATATGTTGATACATAGCCGCTTTTTCATCCAACCATTTTTGAGGGAAAGGATGGGAACGGGTAAACTCATATAAGGCTTCCACCGTTTGTATGATTCGGCTGTCATCACGGTCGGAACTGAACGCTTCTACCAAGTCGGCAAACGCTTGGTCCTGCTGTTCATAATTCCGTTCCAGCACATTTGTAATGGCGGTTTGCTTTAATAATGTAAGCTCACTGCTGTCTACAATGCGCAATTCCGGAGACAGATTGAGTTTATAAAAGTTTTCTTTGATTAATTCATTACAAAAACTATGTATGGTACTGATTTGGGCACGTCCCAGTAACAATTGCTGCCGCTGTAAATTACGATTTGTAGGGTCTTGCGCCAACAATTCCGAAATTCTTGCAGCAATACGGTCCTTCATCTCTGCTGCTGCTGCTTTTGTAAACGTTACTACAAGCAGCCTGTCCGCGTCACTGGGATGAACAGGGTCAGTCAACCGTTCTATCACACGCTGAACCAATACCGCCGTTTTACCTGACCCTGCCGCCGCAGATACCAGCAAAGTACCGTCGCGGGCATCAATTGCATTTTTTTGTTCCTGTGTCCATGCTCGGCTCACCCGTTTTCTCCTCCTTTCTGTTTCAATTGCTCCAATACCTCTTCTTTTTTATGACAAAATTGCGGATTACCTCCATCCTCTTTTTCATGTTGGCAAACTGCAAAGTAAGGACAGTATAAACAGCCGTCATAAGCTCCCTGCAAAGGATTCGCCTGCACATTTCCCTGCTGTAAATTTTGAGCCATATTGCCAATAAGCGATTCAATGTGATTTAGCACGCGCTGCATTTCATCAGCATTAAGTAAGGATTCCTGCGATTTCGGCACACCGTCCTTCAATGCAACAGGGATATAAATGCCCTGTGCATGTTCTTCCATACCGCAAATTACAGAAGTATCATTGACTACAACGCCGTTCATGCGAAGCTGTTTATTGATTTCCTTTTCCACTGCGTCAGGTTTTGCTGACCGCGAGATAGAAATAATCGGTCGTGAAGCAGACATATACAGTACACCTGCCGGCTGATATTGTCCGTTTTGAATCAAGGCGGCAAGATAAATAAGCATTTGCATGTTAATACCATGCAGAATATCTCCTATTTTAAATTCTTTTTTTCCTGTTTTATAGTCCACAACACGCACATATTGCACGCCGTCTTGCTCCATGACGTCCGTACGGTCAATTTTACCCTCCACTTGAACCACTGTGCCATCCTCCAAAGAGATGGTCAAAGGAGAGAAATCGCCTCCGTTTTCCTTTAAAGATAACTCATGACCAATGGGCTGAAACTTGCTCTGGGAAAGTTCTTTTGCAATATGGTGAATGACAACATGGGCAGAATCTGCAATGCGCCGAAATACAAACTGAAACCGCTGGGTTTTATCCTCACTTCCGCCTAATTTCATATTGACATATACAGCAATATATTCTTGAATTGCCTGAATCAATGTTTCTTTCGACATCGCAGCAATTTCTTCTGCGCAATACGCTTGAAATATCTGCTGTAAAAGATAATGGATTAAACTGCCATATTCCAGCTGATCCATTTCTGCAGGTCTGCGTTCTTTTAGATTCAGCCCATAACGACAAAAATATTGGAACGGACACAAATGATATTGTTCAATTTGTGTAGCGGAAACAGACATTTGATTTTGAAACAACTGTTTTGCGTACTCAGGCTGCATAAAACGATGCACATTTTTCGTATATGCACGGTCCAAAGCCTCCATGCGCTCGGCATATCCGTCTTTGTCCTCAAATACTGCTTTTAAAGTGGATTTCAGCTGCGTTTGATTGCGATATTCTTTTGCGGCCATAGTAAACGCTGACTCTTTGGAACATGCAAAATAGGCTTTTTCTATTTGTTGTTCCGTTTGCATCTCTAATAGCGGAAACACGCCTTTTACTTCACTTACAATGGCAGAAGGAGCCTTTGCTTCTCCCGTAAGTCCTGCACGATGCCAAGTGACATATAATCTATGAGAAGCACTGGTAAGTGCCGCATACGCTAAATGCTGTTCTTCTATGGCGGCCTCTTGAGCAGTATCGCTCAAAGGCAATCCCAATTGAATCAAAGATTGCCGTTCCAAATCACTGAATACGCCTCTGCTGCTCGGTACAGCAGGAAATTCACCTTGTACTGTACCAATGACAAATACAACTTTTGGTTGTGCAGGGCGCATACGGTCTGCGGTACCTACAGTCACATGGTCAAGACTTTGCGGAATACCTACAACATCATAAGATAAAATCATCAGGCGCAGCAATTCAGCAAACCGCTGTACCGTTAATGCTTCATGTTCCAATCCCGACGCGCATTGATCCAGAATATCCATTAAAATATTCCATAACTGGGTTTGTTGTTCCGCTGTATCCAGTCGTCCCATTTGTTCCAGTTGATTGGATAAATTTTGCAAAGAAGACGGAACATCCAGCTCTTCTAAAAATTGGTACAGTGCTTTTGCATATATCAACCCGTCCCCATCTTTCAACCGTTTTTGCAGACGCACCAACGGTTTTACTGCTCTCTCACGCAATTGATTCAGTTCTTCCAACCGTTTTTCCTGCTGTTCTGTCTGTCGTTCTACAAAGCCGTCTACATTGGCAGTCCATTCCTTCAGCCATTTTTTTCCTGAAAGATTCCATAAAAACGTATAGTTTTCCAACAAAGAAATTTCATACGGAGTAAGCCCGGCCAATCCTGTTTTTAAATATACAAACATATCGTCCGAAGAAAAATTGCTTTTTAATATTTGCAGTGCATACAGCACCAAACACATCAAAGGTTCCGCATAAACAGAACGTGGCGTATCCATAAAATACGGCACCTCATATTGTTCCAACGCAACATCCAGTACGCCGCGGTAATGGTCTAAACTTCTGGCAATGATAGCAAAATCTTGATATTGATATCCCTCATTCATCATCAAATGTCGAATGGTTGCACCGATATACGCAGCTTCATGATATACGGTTTCTCCGCTGTATAACGTAATCACATCCGGTACATTGGAAAGCGGTTCTTTCTCCACACGAAAGATTTGATGTTCCAAATGCTTTAAATCTTCCGTTGCAAAGCGAATTCCTGGTTCCAGCACAATAGGTGCAGATACTTGTACGTGATGTTGTCTTGCCATTCGCATCAGCACATTTGCTGTATGGCGTACACGAGCAAACACCTCCGCTCCCATTTGATTATCTAAAGTGTCACACGAAAGAGATACTGTTACCTCGCATGCTTGAGACAACATGAGTTCGATTAAGTCAAATTCCTGCTGCGTAAACCCCTCAAAAGAGTCAATATAAATATGGTAACCCTCAAAAAAGCGATGTTCCGTAAACGTATGTTTCAAACGTTGAAGGTCGTCTAATGGGTCTAAATAGCTTTGCGCTACCAAAGCATCATATGCGGATAAAATCAGACCAACTTCCTTCAATTTTTGTTTCAGCTTTTTATCTTCTGTTTGCTGTGCCATTTCCAGCAATACAGCAGGCGCTATTGCACACATTTTTAATTCGGCAGACACAGAGAGCATCAGGGGAATCAATTCTTCCACGCGTGTTACATAAAACTCCAGCTCGGCTTTTACTTCTTCCAAAGCCAGACTCATGAAAATATTTCGTCCTCCGTCATCCAATTTTGCAATTCCGCTGCCCCCATAAGCGCGAAACGCCATATCTGTAAGACGAGTAAAACTCATTACCTGTACCTTGTTTACTTGTTTTGGACCAAGCAGCTTGAGCATTGCTTTTTCTGATTCAAAGGAATATTGTTCCGGAACCAACAGCATAACCTTTTCTGTATTTTGTTCTGCAAGCTGTTTTACTTGCTCTCGAATCCTGTAAGTTTTTCCACTTCCTGCACGACCTAATATCAGTTGTAACATGAACTCTCTCCTGTTTGCGTGAAATACATTATTTTATCTTTTAGTATATCACAATTGTGCATCAAAAAAAAGAAGACACCTTTTTCCTTTCGCGAGAAAATGTATGCCGTATAGTTGTCATTGACTATATAAAAATGCTATACTAAAATTGTAAATTGTTTAAAACGATGTAATGACAAATACGATAGAATATCAGCAAACAAGAAAAAGGAGACAAACATGATACTGGATTTTTCTAAAATAGAAGAAACTGTGAAGACACAGTTTTATGGTGGAGAAAAACAATTAAAAGCACATATGAACATTGATAAAAACAATAAAATTTTGTTGGGAACATTGGAACCCGGCGCTTCCATCGGTTTGCATACCCATGAAACCAACAGCGAAATCATTTATATCTTAAGCGGAAAAGGCAAAGTTCTGTTTGAGGGAGAATACGAACTGGTTTCTGCCGGATTATGTCACTATTGTCCACAGGGATGTTCCCATAGTTTAATCAATGACAGTAATGATAACCTGACCTTTTTTGCAGTCGTTCCTGAACATACAAAATGAGATTAAAAAGCCTGTATGACATGTCATACAGGCTTTTTATTTGAAGTTACCATCCAAACCAGCTTTTTATACTTTCATAAATTTCTACCGTTTTAAATTTTACCTCATATTGATTTCCTTCTACCGCGCTCATCTGCTCATCGGTTAAAACATCATCCAATTCCGGCATGCCTTCTCGCTTTTCGGCTGCCGGAAGACACATTGCAGGGAACAATACACACCACCAATTTTGTCCCGCACCCTCTCCAATTAACACGCGCAAGGCATCATAATTTCCGGCAGGCATCGTAATATCATCGTACTGTCTGTTATTGAAAAATATATTTTCTACTTCTACCGTTACGCCATAAGTATATCCTTGTTTGTAAATTTCATCCTGCGCTACTTGTTCCAAATACGCAATATTCGCTTTTGCTGCGCTCATTGCTTCTTCTTTGGTCGTACATTCGCTGAACAATGTTCCCGTTTCGTCCAAAAGCCTGTCTCTTACTTTTAATTTTAGTGCTTGGTCTTCTTCTGAATCGGAATTTGCCAATACATGTAAACGAAATACTTCATTTGGAATTTGCTCACATTGTGCGGCAAATGCCGTAAAGCTGGTGAAAGAAAATAAAATTGCAATTACGAATCCAATCAACAATGCCTTTTCTATGTATTTCAACTTTGTCATGAATAAAACCTCTTTCTGTTTGAAATGTTACTAACAGAATGGACAGATTTTATTTTATTTATACATGTTTCTGAAAAATTTTTTGAAAGAAAAACAGAACATCCAAAACTATTATGGTCGGATGTTCTGTTTTCCTTAAATAAAGATTAAATTTAACAGCAGCATAGTGGTAACGCCGGGAATACCTCCTACGGCTGAAACTCCGATACTGAGTGGATTGAGAGGCAAGCGCACACCCGTAAAATATCCGGATAGATTTACGGCCAGCAAAGCGCAAAGCCCTACACAAATACTGATAACTGTTTTCCGAACCGGTTTTTTTGACTTGGCAATTACTTGTACTAAAACAAGCGCTGCAAAAATACCCAGCGCGATTAAAATGCCAATAAAAATCCGCACATTTTATCCCCTCGCTTATATTAAAAATACGTTTCGAAAGGAGGAACAGCGATTCCCTGCTGTTTTGCGACATCCAGCAAATGACGGTAACGCGCCTGAAGTGCCCTATCTTCATAAATACACGCCTCAATCATATCCTGGTTGCTTTCCAACTCAAACCATTGGCGATTGCAGGCGAGCAAACGACTTACTTCTTTGATTTCGTCTAACAAATGTTCATGTTGTTTTTCTTCGCTTAATTTTAAAACGTGTTTATTTGCATCTGTATGTTCCATCATATCAGCTTCCGCCCTTCCAATGATACTTATGCAGGTAGAATGGACAAATATGCCCCAAATATACCTTTTTTAGAAAATTATAAAAAATTACCAGTAAATCCATTATTCCTTTACGTGTGCAACCAAATATAACATAAATTGTTTGCTTTGGTTGGTGGATATTCCCTATTCCGTACAATATAATACTGCCATGAAGGTGTGAAAATATGATAAATCTTAAAAATAATATTTCCTCAAATTTATTTACACTAAGAAAATATCATAAAAACGGTCACAAGAAGAGATAGCGGACAAAATAGGTGTAAGCAGACAAGCAATTGCAAAATGGGAACTAGCGTTTTCCAAACTAAAGGATATAAAAAACTTTCCATACAATCTGCTTATAAAATATACCTTATTAAGTAGGATAGAAATTCTTTTAATATTTAGCATCAGCACTTTTTCTGTATCCAAACCGAACGCTACTTCTCCATATACTGCTATATGTTTTTATGATAAATATTGGACATACTGCATAAAACATGTAATAATCGATTCATTTATACATAATTAGATAATATAGTAGACATTCTAACCAAACATAAATTAAACTAATATTCATGACAAATTATGCTTAGAAATTTTCGAGCTTTGATTAAATTTTATCGAAAAATTGTCGGGAAAGAATATCTAACATGATTGTCCGTTCAAACAGTCATATTTTATTCGTTTTTGGGAGGAAGTGATATTAAGGTATATAGATAATAGTCATCGGATTTTAAAGTTAATAAAAATCAAGGAGTAAAACATGAAGATGAAATTACAAAATCAAAAGATGCTTTCACTTTTTTTGGTAGCATTAATCGTCTTTGTTGGCGTTGGACAGTCATTATTAGCAGTACATGCAGAGTCTAATAAGACCGAAAACATAACAGTAACGTTGGAAGCGGGAGAAGGAACATTCAAGGATGATAATTCAAAGACCAAAATAATTATAATTCCGAAAGGGCAAAGCATTACTGGTGCAGGAAAACGAGTTCCAGAAGTAAATCCACCTGAAAATAAGATATTTGAAGGTTGGTATTGGCGTGAAACTGATGTTCCAGACATAAGTGGAATTCCTATGGATTCTAACGATAACATAATAGCTAAATACAGAACTGTTAGTGATTTAGAAACAGTCCCTCCTGCTGAAATAGAAGAGATAAGTAAAGCAAAAGAAAACTTGAAAAATTCTGTAGAGGCACTCAAGAAGTTGAGCGAAAGAGAAATCGACATCCAGAATCTTACGCCTGAAAGTGTCGTTGATTACCAGCTAGCAGTAATAGAAGCTAAAAAAGTACAAATGAACATAGATAGTTTATTACTAAATTCTGATACTACAGTAGAACAATTAATTGAAGGCACAATGACGGTGGAGCAATGTATTAAGAAATTAGAAATCGCCAAAGCAAATCTTAAGGATATGGAAGCTCCAATACCAGATATTTCTAATGCCAAAAAGAAATTAGAAGACGAAATTACTTCTCTGGAAAAAACCTTAGAAGAAAAAATAAATCCTTTTTATTATACTCCAGACAGTGTTGTTCGCTATGATAAGTTGGCAATGGCTGTTAGGCAAGAATTGGCAAAAGCAAAGAAGGTATTAGCTGAGGAAAATACAACTCTAAATAGCCTTAAACTCCAATGGTGGAATCTATCTTATGCACATAACTCTTTGAAAAAAGCAAAACCTATATTTTTGGAAGAAGCAGAGGCATCCGAGTCAGATAGAGCTTCTTTAAAAGCGGCTCTCCAAAAATTAGAGGCTGTTGTTCTCAAATCAGAAGATACTACAAGAGCGACTGCAGATTCTTTAAATGCTTACACTGCAGCACATAAAGCTGGAGAAGAAGAAATTGAAAAAGCAAAAACAATTTTAAACGATAAAAATGCAAAAAAAATTACTGTTGCAAAATTAGAACAGGCTCTTTTTAATGCAAGAATTACTTTAGAAAAAGCAAAAAACGAGTTAGTATTTTTAAAAGATTCAGAAATATATAAACCTTTAGGCAAAGATGTAGTTATTACAAAAGGAAGTACTGTGCAAGCAGAAAATTTTATCGATAATATATCAGAATTACCAAAAGATACAACAATTACTTTTGCTGATGAAGCACCTGTTACAAATGTGGAAATAGACAAGAAAGAGATTAAAATACTTGTTAAATATCCGGATAATAGCAAATCTGAAATTATTTCAACATTAACAGTTTCAGCAGACAATACACAAATAGTACCATTAGAAATTGCGAACATAGACATCACTGATGCTAAAATGGAGATTGTAAAAGATGCCAAAAAATCTTTTAAACTAATTTATAAAGATGTTAGAAATCAAGTAATTGAAAAAAATGATATAGTAATCGATGTTATGGATGTCTTAGATCCAAGTGGCACTTCTATAACACCATCAAGTTCTAAGATGGAAGTTTTACAAGATTATGATGATTTATCTCTGCTGGATATAATTATATGTGATGGAAATTTAGAACCGGGAACATATACAATAATTCTTGCTGTAAATCAAAGTAAAAAAGAATACAGCCTACCAATGGAATTCTATATAACGCACGAAAATAATGATCCAAAAAAAGATGAGCCACCGTTGGTACCATCTCAACCAATTGAAAAGGATATAACAGAGAATACTATGCAGGAAGAAATTTCTTCAATACCTAAAAATCAAATGAGTAAAATCGAAGAGAAAAAGGATGAAGAGAAAAAGGATACGGTAAAGGAAGAAATAAAAAGTAATCTCTCTTCCCCTAAAACCGGAGACACTACACAAATTTTACTGCTATTAGGTATTTTATTAGGTGGATTTGTTCTGCTGCTTGTATTGCTATATAACAAAAAAAAATTTAACAGATAAAGTGTTGTCAATTAAGAGTTAATAATATCAGCGTCTTTAGGTGTCTAATATTCCATATTTAAAAAGGGTAACAGTGCTCATGGTAATATACAGCTCCATTATTTGGTAAAGGGGCTACTCTTACAAAAAGACCCACAATATTCAAACACACAGACGTATCACGATTTATAACGATATACAAACTTTACTTATGTCTCACACCATATAAATTCTCTACTAGACAAGTTAAAATGTCATACAGCTTAAAATACGATAAAAAAGGGATATGCTCACACAAGCGTATCCCTTTTTTATTAGAAAAATTAATATGAACGATACTGAATTGATTAAAAAATATTTTTGACTCTCCATAATCAAGGTTGACGGAAAATTCCACATCAATAGATAAAATCTGAATAAATGTAAAAATAATATAGAAAATCAATAGAATAACTTTTAATTGATGTCATACTGAAAAAGATAAAACAGATTATCACACAAAATTGGTATAGTTGTAAGGAATAAATTGAATAATAAAAAATAACCTATCTTATATAATACATTAACACCACTTCACTTTTCTTATGATAATGGGTTTTAGAGCAAATATTCTAGATTGCTATACAGAAGGGACATATCGTGTTTATATACAAAAAGTATTTTGGGTGCCATTAACGAATATACTAATGACGGCTGACCGAGAATAAATTCTGAAAGATTAAATTTCAAATGAATAATTGAGATTATAGAGATAAACAAAATCTGCTATATTGTGACAAAATTCCTTTCCTATCTTGGCAGAAATCATAGTTGTAATATCCTCTACATAGTAATTAGTGACAATGCAGACAGTAAGTAAGATGGCATATTTATCCAATCCTGTTGCAATATAAATAAAAAAAGATTAAGTTTGTTGTCTGTTACAATGCTTTGAAACAATTCTAGCAAATTCTCTCTGGATACAGGATTCAAGGGCTTGAATATTGACTTTCATTTACGGCTTATATTTTTGCATTTATAATGTGCTGATGATATCTGTTATATCAAAAACAGCACTGTTTTGGCCTGCGCAGACAAAGCAACATTTCTGCAATCATTTGAGCACTTAAAGAAACCCGATGAAACAGAACCGCTATCTCTGGAGCAAATTATGATACGTACAGAAAGGCAGTCTGATTATGATACAATGTCTTTATAAAGATTTACGTCTTGCCGCACACCCAACACTTTATATATTTATATTACTGGGTGCTTTGGTAATCGTTCCCTCTTATCCGTATAGTCTCGTATTCTTTTTTGGCTGTTTGGCTCCATTTATTACCATGATGTACGGAAGAGAAACCAATGATATTTATTACATGGCATTGTTGCCCATAGAAAAAAGAAAAATTGTCACTTCAAAGTGCTTTTTATTTGCGGTTACACAACTTAGTCAATTGTTATTTTCGATTCCTTTTACAATTTTACATGCTGTTTATCTCCCACAAAGCAATGTGGTAGGACTCAATCCAAACATCGCTTACTACGGATTTGGACTTATGATATATGCCATCTTTCATTTTATATTTCTCACAGAATTTTTTAAAACTGCTTACAAAACGGGTAAAGCATTTATATTTGGAATCATACCGGCCGTTATTTGTATGATTGCTATGGAGGTGCTTCCTCATCTGCCCGGAACAGATTGGCTAAACAGTACCATTTCTTTTGATTTGCTGTTACAGCTTCCGGTTTTGGCAGGCGGCATCATATGCTATGCGATTTCTATGATTCTTACGAATATCATTGCAGCCAAACAGTTTGAAAAAGTAGACTTATAAAAAAAAGAGCGCAGGCCGCATATCACGGCTTACGCTCTCTTTTATTTATTTTCTTTTATAATCTTACCGACCTCGGATGCCGGCATAAAATCGATTCTGCCTGAAGATACATCCGCTGCAACAACCTGAATGCATATTGGCATTCCTATGGTCAGTTTATCACCTGTCAAACGGTCTACCTGCGTCATCATACCGTCAAATTCAAATTCGGAATCCACAAAGGTATCTATCGGTACAAAACCTTCTACGCTGTTGGTTAACTGTACAAATAATCCACGGTTGGTAACTCCGCTGATAATACCGTCAAATTGTTCTCCAATATGCTGTGTCATATACTCTGCCATATAGCAATCCTCCGCACTGCGCTCTGCTACCAAGGCTTTTACTTCTGCCTCAGAGGAATTGGTTGCACTGTCCTGCGCATAAGTTGCATAATGCTCATTAATATAATTTCTGCCCTTTTTATTGACAAATGCCGTTAAAATACGGTGAATTGCTGTATCGGGATAGCGTCGAATCGGAGAAGTATAATGGCAGTAATCTGCCAAAGCCAAACCAAAATGACCAAGCGGGTCAGTGGCATATCTGGCCTTTTCCATGGTACGCAGAATTTGATAAGAAACAATTTTTTGAGCAGGCGTACCTACCGCTTGGTCTAAAATTGCCGCAAACTCCGCAGTGGATGGATTCTCCTTTTTGATACCTGAGAAATCCAGCCCCAAAGAAGAAACAAGTTCGATTAACGTTTCAATTTTTAACGATTTTGGGTTTTCATGAACACGATATACAAACGGAAGATGCTCTTTTTCTGCCAATTTTGCTGCCGCTTGGTTTGCAGTAACCATCAACTGTTCAATCATCTGTTCCGATTCACCTGTTTGTCTAGGCTGTACATCAATACAAATACCGTCTTCATTTAAGATAAATTTCGGTTCGTTACTTTCCAGTTCCATGGTTCCGTTTCTTCTGGAACGTTCTTTTGTGATAGACGCCATTTCCCTGGCTGTCATAAGGCCTTTCATCACAGGTTTATATTTATCCAGCAAATCCTGTGTTGCGGTTCCTTTAAAAATTTCGTTTACTTCACTGTAAATACCGCGTACTTTGGTTCTTATCACAGTTTTTTCAAAACGATAGCCCGTAATGGCACCGTCCATATCTACTTGTATGATAGCAGAAAAAGCCAGTTTATCACTGTCCGGTGTTAAAGAGCATACCCCGTTTGATATTTCCGGTGGCAGCATTGGAATCACTCTATCTGCAAAATACACGGATGTTCCTCTTAGTTGTGCCTCTTTATCCATTGCACTACCTTCTTTGACATAATGAGAAACGTCCGCAATGTGAACGCCAAGTTCAAAGCCATGTTCCGTTTTTTTACAGGAGATGGCATCATCCAAATCTTTTGCACTGGCGCTGTCTATGGTAAAGATGGCTTCATCACGCAAATCAATTCTGCCTTGCATGTCTTCCTGTGTCACTCCGCGGGCAGCAATTTGTCTGGCTTCCTCCAATACTTCCTCCGGAAAAGCCATACGGATGCCATTTTGTTCTACAATGGCATCTGCGCATACTTTGGCACTGCTTGCTTTTCCGAATACTTTTACAATATTGGCAACTAATTTATTGTTTTTTGGATTACGTGTAATGTGCACATATACTTTATCGCCAATCTGTGCGCCGTTGAGCGTATTGCGGTTGACTTGCAGATTATAGCGAATCGGAATATCTGCTGCGAATTCCCAATAACCTTCATTATAAACCAGTGTACCTGTGGTATAGCGGCTGCCTTGCTCCACAATTTCTTTTACTTCTCCGCTGCGGCCGCGGTCAGACTCGGTAATATTGGTTAAAATAACAATATCATTAAGCATGGCATTTTTCAAATTACTGCCGTGGACAAAGATATCTCCGAATCCTTCTTCGGGTCTGACAAACGCGAACCCTTTTGATAAAGAAGATACACGCGCACGGATATCCCCAAACACAAGGGAAACCATTTGTTTGTCATCTACTGAAATTTTATCTTCATATTTCAGCTCTGCCATTGCTTTTGCAAAGTCATTTTCCTGCTGTAAACGCGCTTTTTCCTGTAGCTGCACATATGGCAGCGGACCGCGTTCTTTTTGCAACGTAGTTAAAATTCTGGTCTTCATATCGTCTATCGTCATATTTTTCCCTGCCTTTATCATTTAACGTTAACCTATTTTTACTCATTTATACAATAGAATATGGATTTAAAAATTTAACAATAAAAAACCTCGCTTAGCACGATGCCAAACGAGGGTTTTCACATGCATTATTGGCCGGAACTTCCTGTAGTAAAGAAAATAATTGCATTAATTACAATTACAAATGCAAAAAAGCCAAGTGCAATTATTGTTGTCCATCTAGATAAAAATGCATCAATGGTACGGCCTTTATTTTTAGATAAAAATGTGTCGGAAGAAGAACCTCCGCCAACTCTATTTTCATTCTGCTGCTGACCTTCCTGAAGAAGAACCAAGGCGATAATACCAACGGCAAAAACTAGAAGGACTATGCCAAAGCCTAGTTCTAAAGCTCCCATTTTGTACCTCCGAGTATCTGTTCGATCAAATAACTTAAATTATCATACCACATGTGAAACATTTTTTCAACATACTTTCCACATATTATAAAATATTTTTTGCATAAAGTTTCTTATCTTGGAAAAGCTACATCTAGGCAGAAAAACGAAGAAACGCGTTTGCCGTTTTTTGCCCGCCGTTTTTGCTTTGCTATTGGCACTGCAAAAACGGTTTTTTATTTCAAAGTCAGCTGTTCTCCTTCATATTCCTGTGCAGTAGGCAGTGCACCGATTGCAGGAATATTTTTTCTGTAACGTGCAGGGTTGGAAAGCATTCCATCTTCATACACCACTGCTTTTGCAAGTATCTTTCCGCGTTTTAATGTAATGCCTGCCACACCTTGTGTGGAACGTGTTGTTTTAGACTGAATGGCCGCAGTGTTTACCAACAGCATTCTGCCTTCTGTGGTAGTAAGCAAAATTTCACATTCCTGTTTACAATAAAACATAGCAAACAATGGGGACTTATCACTGTAAGCGCCTACAAGCTTTTTACGATTGGTTTTGGTTGTATACGTATTCATTTCTACTTTTGCAATTTTACCGTTCTCAAAAATGAATATCATGAAACCTTCGTACGCTTTGGTAGCAGCCATATAAATTGCCGCTTCGTCCTCTTCCATTCCCAGTTTTGCAGCTACATAATCTCCCAGAACACTGGCTTTTGTATCTGAAAACTCATTGGCTCTTGTCTTATAAACAGTAGCTTGATTGGTAAAGAATAATAATTCTGTATTATTGGTTGCTTCAATCTGCTCTGTGATTTTATCGCCTTCTTTTAACTTTTGCTCTCCGCTCATACGCAGAGACTGAGGCGTAATCTTCTTGAAATAACCTTCTTGTGTAAAGAATAAATGTACAGGATAATCCGGTACCGCTTCTTCTACATCCGATTCTTCTATTTCATCGGCGTAAAGCAGCATGCTGCGGCGCGGCTGTGCATATTTCTTTGCTACATCCTTTAATTCGGCCACGATAATTTGTTTTATCTTTGCTTTGCTTGCCAAAATATCCTGAAGTGCAGCAATATCTTTTTCCAACTGTGCAATTTCTTCCGTGCGTTTTAAAATATATTCGCGGTTTAAATGGCGCAGTTTGATTTCGGCAACATATTCTGCCTGAATTTCATCAATGCCAAAGCCTGACATCAGATTCGGAACAACATTTGCCTCTTCCGCTGTTTCACGCACAATTTTCACAGCTTTATCAATATCAAGCAAAATTGCCTGCAAACCTTTGAGCAAGTGCAATTTGTCCTGTTTTTTCTTCAAGTCAAAGTGTGTTCTGCGGCGTACACATTCAACACGGAAAGCCACCCATTCTTCCAGAAGCTCTCTGATACCCATTACCTTTGGCATTCCTGCTACCAAGACGTTAAAGTTACAGGAAAAGGTATCTTCCAGCGTTGTCATTTTAAACAGACGCTGCATCAATTTATCCGGGTCTACACCACGTTTTAAATCAATAGTAATTTTCAAGCCATCCAAACCTGTTTCGTCCCTGATGTCTGAAATTTCCTTTAATTTCCCTTGTTTTACCAAATCGACTACTTTTTCTACAATGACTTCAATGGTCGTGGTAGGCGGAATTTGTGTAATATCAATACAGTTTGCAGACTTATCGTAGGAATAGCGGGAACGAACACGGATACCGCCGCGTCCCGTTTGATAAATGGTATCAATGGCTTGTTTATCATATATAATTTGTCCGCCGCCCGGAAAATCCGGCGCTAACAATGTAGAAGCAATATCATGATTTTCATCTTTCATGAACGCAATGGTAGTTTGACAAACTTCCTCTAAATTAAACGGACAAATAGAGCTGGCCATACCAACGGCAATACCCGTATTTGCATTGACCAATACGGAAGGATAACTGGCCGGAAGTAAAGTTGGCTCTTTCATCGTATTATCATAGTTATCTACAAAATCAACGGTATCTTTATCTATGTCACGGAACAACTCTTGACAAATATCATCCAATCTGGCTTCTGTATAACGGGAAGCTGCCCAAGCCATGTCGCGGGAATAATATTTACCAAAGTTACCCTTTGAGTCAATATAGGGGTGCAATAACGCTTCATATCCGCGGCTTAAGCGCACCATAGTGTCGTAACTTGCAGAATCGCCATGAGGATTTAACTTCATGGTTTGTCCCACAATATTGGCTGATTTTGTTCTTGCAGAACCAAGCAGCCCCATTTTGTACATGGTGTACAGCAATTTACGGTGAGACGGTTTAAAGCCATCGATTTCCGGAATGGCACGGGACATAATGACACTCATGGCATACGGCATATAGTTTTTTTCCAGAGTATCGGTAATGGGTTGTTCCACTACCTCGCCTGCACCTTCAATGACACCTTTTACGCTTGTAGTTTTCTTTTTAGATTCTGTGTTTCTCCTTCTTGGAGGCATTGTGTATTCACTCCAATCCTATCATCTGCATCAGCTTACGTCTGCAGAATCAATATACAAATATCCGTTTTCGGCAATGTACGTTTTTCTTCCTGATAAATTATCTCCCAACAGCAGGTCAAACATTTCGGAAGTTCTTGCAGCATCTTCCGGCATGACCTGAATTAAACGACGGGTTTCAGGATTCATGGTAGTAAAGCTCATCATATCCGGCTCATTTTCACCAAGGCCTTTGGAGCGCTGTATGGTACATTTTTGACCCTCTATCTGTTTTAAAAAAGTCTCTTTTTCCGCTTCCGTATAAGCAAAATATGTCTGGTCTTTTGTTGTTATTTCAAATAACGGTGATTCTGCGATAAATACTTTACCTTCCTCAATCAAAGTAGGCGTTAGACGATACAGCATAGTAAGCAACAAGGTCCGAATTTGGAATCCGTCCACATCGGCATCGGTGCATAAGATGACTTTGTTCCAACGCAGTGCAGATAAATCAAATGTGGATAAGTTCTTATTTGCTTTGCTTTTGACCTCCACGCCGCATCCCAAAACTTTCATCAAATCTGTAATAATATCGCTTTTGAATATTTTATCGTAATCTGCTTTCAAACAGTTTAAAATCTTTCCCCTAATAGGCATAATAGCCTGAAAATCAGGATTTCTGGCCTGTTTACATGCGCCGAGAGCAGAGTCTCCCTCTACGATAAAAATTTCACGTTCGTTGATATCTTTGCTTCGGCAGTCTACAAATTTTGCTACACGATTTGTAATATCCAAATTGCTGGTCAATTTTTTCTTTAGATTCAAACGTGTCTTTTCCGCATCTTCACGACTGCGTTTATTGATTAATACCTGTGCCGCAATTTTGTCCGCTTCCAAAGGATTTTCCAAAAAGTATATTTCAAGATTATGACGCAGCATCTCTGTCATAGCCTCTTGGATTCCTTTATTGGTAATTGCTTTTTTCGTTTGGTTTTCATAACTGGTACGATTGGAAAAAGAAGAAATCACCAAAATCAAGCAATCTTCCACATCGGCAAAGGTAATCTTGCTTTCATTTTTATTATATTTGGAGGTTTGTTTGAGATATGCATCAATTTGATATACAAATGCGTTTCTAACCGCTTTATCGGGTGCACCGCCATATTCCAGCCAGCTGGAATTATGGTAATATTCAATCGCTTTTGTTCTGTTGGAAAACGCACAAGCTACATTGATTTTGGTACGGTATTCATCTTTGTCATCCCTATCTCGTACTTTGCGTTCCGTTTGCCAAAACTGTACGGAGGTAAGCGCATCTTCCCCTGCAATTTCTTTTACATGGTCTACAATACCGTTTTGATAACAAAATTCTGTCGTTTCAAACTGATTGCCTACTTGATTGCGAAATACAAAAGTAACGCCGTCATTGACAATCGCCTGGCGTTTGATGATATCCAAGAAATATTCTACCGGTACATGAATGTCTGTAAAGACTTCCAAGTCGGGTTTCCAGCGAATACGGGTTCCTGTATCCTTTTTTGTGTAAGATTCTTTTTTTAATCCTCCTACATTTTCACCTTTTTCAAAGTGAAGCAGGTATTGAACACCGTCCCTGCGGATATCTACATCCATATATTCCGACGCATATTGTGTAGAACAAAGTCCCAAACCATTTAAACCAAGCGAATACTCGTAACTTTCGTCCGCATCATTGTTATATTTTCCGCCTGCATATAGTTCACAAAACAAAAGCTCCCAGTTAAAACGCTGTTCTTTTGTATTGTAATCCACAGGAATGCCACGTCCAAAGTCCTCCACCTCTACAGACTGGTCTTCATAACGTGTTACAATAATACGGCTGCCGTATCCCTCTCTTGCCTCGTCAATGGAGTTGGACAGAATCTCAAATATAGAATGCTCACAGCCTTCTATACCATCGGAACCAAATATAACAGCAGGACGTTTACGAACACGGTCTGCGCCTTTTAAGGAGGAAATACTTTCATTTCCATATGCGGCTTGCTTTTTCATTCAAACATAATCCCCTTAAATTTATAATCTCTATTTCATTGGTATTACGATATACATATAAAAATATGTATCACATGTACCACATATTGTCAAGCGTATCTAGAATACCACAAAGAATAGTTGAAAGCAAATTTCAATTAAAATTTCAAAAAAAGAAGAGATGCAAATGCATCTCTCTTATATTATTCTTCCGTTTTTTCTTCTGTATTCTCAGAAACGGAATTTTCTGTTGTTGTACCAGCTTCCTGAGGCACTTCTGCAGGAGAAGGACCTTCCATAATTGCATAAAATTCTTCGCCGCTCATTTTTTCATTTAGGAACAACTGTTTTGCAACTTCATGAAGCTTTGACATATGCTCTTTTAGCACTTGCTCTGTTTGATGATATGCATTGGAAATCATCTTTCTCAATACTGCATCAATTTCAGAAGCAGTCTCTTCAGAGTAATCACGCACATGGCCCATATCTCTTCCGAGGAACGGTTCGCTGTTATCAGAACCATATGTGATTGGACCAAGCTCATCTGTCATACCGTATTTGGTAATCATAGCGCGAACCGTTTGTGTTGCACGCTCAATATCGTTGGAAGCGCCTGTTGAGATATCTCCCAAAACCAAAGCTTCCGCTACGCGTCCGCCCAATAATACAACCAAACTTTCCAGCATTTCGGAACGTGATTTATAAGAGCGATCCTCACTTGGCAGCTGCATGGTATATCCGCCTGCTCGACCGCGTGGAATGATAGAAATTTGATGAACCGGGTCTTGTGTCTTACAGCTGTATGCCGCAATAGCATGACCCGCTTCGTGGTATGCAGTTAAAGTTTTTTCCTTGTCTGTCATAACATGACTCTTCTTCTCTGCACCCACAACAACTTTGATGGTTGCTTCTTCTATTTCATCCATTGTAATTGCTTTTAAATGTTTTCTTGCAGCAAGCAAAGCAGCTTCATTCAGCAAGTTCTCAAGGTCAGCGCCTGTAAACCCTGCGGTTGATTTTGCAATGGTAGCCAAATCAACATTTGGAGCAAGCGGCTTACCTCTTGCATGAACTTTCAAAATTGCTTCTCTGCCTTTTACATCAGGATAGCCTACCATAACCTGCCTGTCAAAACGACCCGGACGCATCAAAGCAGGGTCCAGAATGTCAGGACGGTTGGTAGCAGCAATCATAATAATGCCTTCATTGGCGCCAAAGCCATCCATTTCAACAAGCAATTGGTTCAAGGTTTGCTCACGTTCATCATGACCGCCACCTAAACCTGCGCCACGCTGACGTCCCACAGCATCAATTTCATCGATGAAAATAATACAAGGGCTGTTCTTTTTCGCTTGGTCAAACAAGTCACGAACACGGGAAGCACCAACACCAACAAACATTTCAACAAAGTCAGAACCTGACATGGAGAAGAACGGTACACCCGCTTCTCCCGCAACTGCTCTGGCCAGCAATGTTTTACCTGTACCTGGAGGACCTACCAACAATACGCCCTTTGGAATGCGTGCGCCCAACTCATTATAACGTTTCGGATCTTTCAGGAACTGAACAATTTCTTCCAGTTCCTCTTTCTCCTCATCAGCGCCGGCAACATCCTGGAAGGTTGTCTTGCGCTTCTCGTCATTCATATTTTTTATTTTGGCTTTGCCAAAATTCATTTGGCCGCCGCCGGCTCCCATTCCGCCGCCCATCTTTTTCATGATGAACCACCAGAACACAATCATACCTATAAACAGCAGAATGGTCGGTAAGAAATTCATAATCCAAGAAGTTTCGGCCGGTCTCTTCAAATCAAATTCAATTTGATCATCCGGATGTTGGGCGTTATATGCATCCACATACGGTTTAATATCCTCATACAGCCATGATACGCTTGGTGCTGTATAAGACTTTGTCGTGTCATCACGCAAAGTAATTTGCATTTCTCCGCTTCCCAAATCCATGGTATATTTCTTTACGTTGCCGTCTTCAAAATAAGTTAGAATTTGAGAATAGGTTTCAGTAGATCTTGGGCGACCTCCGTAGATGGATGCTACCACGATAATGATAATAATCGGGATACCCAAGTAGATAGCAAGATTTCTTAAAGTCTTCTTATTATCCAAATAAAGTTCACTCCTTAGATTGCGATGAATTTTGTTGGCAGTCTCTATCAATTACCGCCGAAGACAATATACCCACATAAGGCAAATTTCTGTAATACTCATTATAATCCAAACCGTACCCAACCAAAAAAGCATTGGGAACTTGGGCACCAACATAATCAGCTTTGATACACACTTTGCGCCCTTCGGGTTTATCAAATAAAGTACAAATGCGCACACTCTTAGCATGTTTCTGTTTTAAATGCCCGAGTATGTACTGCAAGGTCAAACCGGTATCCAACATATCTTCTACCACTAAAACATCAGTATGTTTCAATGATACGGAAATATCTTGCAAAACAGTTATATTCCCTGAAGTCTGTGCCCCTTTATAACTGGAGACAGTCATACATTCCAATTGACATGGGACAGTAATTTTTCTCATTAAGTCAGCTGTAAATACCAAAGAGCCTTTCATTAAAGACACCAAAACCAAATTCTTATTTTGGTAGTCGCGACTGATTGCTTGACCAAGTTTTTGCACCATAGATGCAATATCAGATTCGGAAAACAGCACTTTTTCAATTTGATGATTCAATGTTTGCTCCCTCAATGTCAATGGCAACCAGTTCTTTGGTATTGGATGTAATACATCCAAATTCAGATGGACCAAACCCTTCTATCCACAAGATACGGTCACCGTCTGCTAAAATGACGATATCATCTCGTTTAGACGGTGGAATTTTTGCTTCATTGAACAGCTTTTTTAATGATTTCGTAACTCCTCGCCCTGCAGGACGAAAATAATCGCCCTCTCTGCGATTTCGAAAAGTTGCGTTATCAGATATTGTACCATAATCAACGGAATTATGAAACAACATTTTTTTAAAATTTATATCATTTTTATAATTATTTACAATTTGATGATTTAAATGAATTATACGGCCATCTTTTAATGCGATTTCAGTCGAATTTGCTAAAAACTCCCATTGAGATTTATCCATTTTTCCCACACGCAAAAAAATAAAATTTCCTTCTACGCAAAATTGAATCATGCCTGTTACCGTTACAGACCCACGTTTTGCTTCAATTGCTTTGTGAATCTGCTCCATTTGTACATAGGATGGAGTAATATCTTTTACTTTTTTGAGTGCCAAGAAAATTGCTCTTGAGCGAATTGCTTTGGGCATTTGTAAAAAAACATCCGTACAATAACCATCCTTGACTTCAGCTTTGGACAGCGCATCTTCAGCTTGCTGTTCCAAATAATCTATATCATCTTTGCATTGCTGTGTAAGATGTAAGATTGCCTCCTCGCACAAAGGATTGATTTGCTTTAAAACAGGAACCACATCTAAACGAATTCGATTCCTTGTATAATGTTTCTCAAAATTCGTACTGTCTGTTACATACGGCAATTGGTAATAGCCGCAATATTGTTCCACCTCATGACGCGTAATTCCAATGAGAGGACGAATAATATTATTTCGGATTGGAGGAATTCCGCATAAACCTTTCAGACCGGTTCCTCTGGTCATATGCAGCAAAACAGTTTCACATACATCTGACAACGTATGCGCTGTAGCAATTTTTCCGCCTTTTAAACCTGCCAATTCCTGAAAAAAAGAATAGCGTACTTCTCTGCCGCATTCTTCTATACCAATCCCTAATTGGTTTGCCCGTTTTTGGACGTCTGTATGCAGGATTTCCAAAGGTATCTTAAACTTTTCACAAAATAATTCTGCCGCTTTTTCGTCTCTGTCCGCTTCTACGCCTCGCAAACCATGATGTACATGAGCAGCTAAAACCGGCAATTGCATTTGATGCAGCAAATGCAGCAGCATCATAGAATCTGCACCGCCGGAAAAACCAACAACAATTGGCTTTGCATCGACAAGCATTTGATATTGCTGTAATGTCTGCTTTACTTTTAAAACGATAGGTTCCACAGAATTAGAACGGCTCACGACGAATAACCTCCTGCGAAGTAAAACGCATGAATTCACCTTGCCAATGAAGCGGTACTGTTTTTGTCTCGCCGTGACGGTTCTTTGCAATAATACATTCTCCGCGATTTTTATCTGTTTCTTCGCCGGGCGCCTGGTCGCCGCTGTAATAATCGTCACGATACAAAAACAGTACAATATCTGCGTCCTGCTCAATAGAGCCGGAATCTCTTAAGTCAGATAACACCGGTCTGTGCGCATTGGTGGTACGTTTTTCACTGTCACGAGACAGCTGTGAAAGCGTGATAACCGGAACCATCAGTTCTTTTGCCATGATTTTAAGATTTCTCGTGATTTCTGAAATTTCCTGTACACGGTTATCCGTTCTTCTGCTGCCTGACATCAACTGCAAATAGTCGATAATCACAAGGTCAACATCTTTTAAACGACGCAGTTTTGCCTTCATTTCAGGAACTGTAATTTGGGAACTGTCGTCAAAGTACATTTGCGTTTTGGAGAGAATATCTCCTCCTTCAATCAAACGCATCCATTCTCCTTCATCCAGCTTCCCTGTCCGCAGTTTAATGCTGCTTACCATACTTTCAGTAGATAACAAACGAGATGCCAATTGTTCTTTTGACATTTCCAATGAAAAAAACGCAACACGTTTTTTTGCAACAACTGCAGCATGACGCATAATATTCAGTGCAAAGCTGGTTTTACCCATACCCGGACGTGCCGCAAGCAAAATCAAATCAGAACGGTTCAGTCCTGTAATCGTATCATCCAATTCCTTGATGCCTGTCGGTACGCCCTTAAACATATCACTTTCGGGAGAGTTTAACAAGTCCAAACGGTCAAATGTCTGGATAACCAATTCATTGACTCTCTGTAATCCTTGCATATTTTTTCCGCGACGAATATCAAAGATTCTCTGTTCCGCAGCATCTAACAGTTGAGATGCATCTGCAGAACCGTCGGCTGCATCTTCCAAAATCTCTCTGGCTGTTAAAATCAAGCTGCGAATATCATATTTATCCCTTACAATTTTAGCATAAGTTTCTACATTAGAAATAGAAGGAACCAACTGTGCCAACTGAACTAAATATGCTTTTCCGCTGGCTTCATCAAACGATTTTGATTCTTTGAGCTTTTCCAAAACCGTAACGAAGTCCACCGGCTGTCCCAATGTAAACATTTCAAGCATAGCACCATAAATAAGGCTATTGTTGACTTGATGAAAATACTCCGGTCTTGGCAATATTTCAGCAACACGGTCCAAACAACTGGAATCCAGCAGAATTGCTCCCAAAACAGATTGTTCCGCTTCAGGGCTAAACGGCAATGCATTATTATAACCCAGCATTCCGGCTCCTGCGGAGAGTTCGTTTATCGTTCTGTTTTCATCTGCCATACATACACCTCTTTTATCGTTCCATTCCTTATAACGGGGAAAACCTGATGACAAAATGCCATCAGGTATCAAATTGTATTATTCTTTTTCCGTTACCACAGCTTTTACAGTAGCTGTAATACCTGAATATAATTTTACTTCGCATTCATATGTACCGAATGCTTTCATATCCCCTTTGGTATCAATTTTGCGTTTGTCAACATCAACACCGTATTGTTTCTTAATTGCTTCCGCAATCTCTTTTGCTGTTACGGAGCCAAACAGTTTTCCGCCTTGACCCGCTTTTGCCAAAATAGATACGCTTTTTCCGTTAATTTTATCAGCGGAAGCTTGCGCTGCTTCTGTCTCTTGTTTTATTTTGAATGCTTTTGACTCTTCCGCATTTTTCAGCTCATTTAACGCTTGCGCGTTTGCTTCTTTTGCCAATTTTTTAGGAAATAAAAAGTTGCGGGCATATCCGTCGGAAACGTTTACCAACTCACCTTTTTTACCACTGCCTTTTACATCTGCAAGCAGTACTACTTTCATATAAAACCCTCCGTATCATTTAAGATTTACTACCGTTTAATGCAGGAAATTTACTTGCATAAGGCAATATATCGCGAATTACCTGAATTAACTCTTTCTTTACCTCATCCATAGTCATTCCTGTTTTTTGTGCACCGGCCATAGTCAAATGACCTCCGCCGCCCATAGCTTCAATAATAATTTGAACATTGATATCTCCAAGAGAACGAGCAGAGATATTCACTGTTTTTCCTGTTTTGAACAGTACAAAAGATGCATTGACTCCTTGAATGGAAAGCAGCTCATCTGCTGCCTGAGCAGCGGCAACACGCACATTCGGAGTAGATTCATCCGTACATGCTATTGCACAGCCATTATAAACTTCTGCTGTAGAAATTAAAGAATATTTTTCTTTATAAGTATCAATATTACTTGCAAACATTTTCTTTACCACTACAGTGTCGGCACCTCTGCGCCTTAAATAAGCTGCCGCTTCAAACGTACGCACACCGCTTTTTAATACAAAGTTCTTTGTATCCAGCATAATACCTGCCAACAGTGCGTCCGCTTCTTCCTTGCTTAAAACCGTGTTTCCAATATATTGAACCAATTCTGAAACCATTTCGGAAGCAGAACTTGCATATGGCTCGTGATAAAATACAACCGCATTGTTAATGTGCTTTACCATCATACGGTGGTGATCAATGACGACCACACGCTGCGCTTCATTGAGAAGTTCCTTGCTTTCCACAAAGTCGGGAGAATGCGTATCTACTACAATTACCAAAGATCTCTGCGTCATCATGTCCAACGCTTCTTCTTCCGAAATAAAAATGGTCTCTTCCGGACCGTGTGCTGCTTCTATTTCATCTACAATAGGCATAGCCATGGTTGCATTACGGTCAATTACGATATAAGCAGGCTTTTTCGCGCCTTTTGTTGCTGCACTCCACATGCCGACAGCAGAGCCTACCGCATCTAAATCGGAGAACTGATGTCCCATAATAAACACAATATCACTTGCTTTCATGTGGTCAGAGATAGATGCGGCGATAACTCTTGTACGCACCTTATCGCGTTTTTCAACGCCTTTGGATAGACCGCCGAAGAAATCATATGCATCGTTCTTCTTTTTCACGGCAACTTGGTCGCCGCCGCGTCCCAACGCCATATCCAAAGCTTGCCTTGCCCATTGTTCACTTTCAGTTAATGTATCGGCACCGCGTCCGATACCAATGGACACTGTAGCGCTTCTGTTGCCCGGCGCTTTGATTTTTCGAATGACATCTAAAATTTCAAAACGTTTTTCCAATGCCCATGCAACATGACGTTCATCGCTTACCAGCAAATAACGATTGCCGCCACTCAGTTTTTTTACAAAACCACCCATATCCTGCGCCCAATTGTTTAAGGTGGCTTCCACTTCTGCATTAATACGTGCTTCTTCTGTTGCACTGCAGTCATGTGCCAATTCCTCTTTATTATCAAATGCCGCAATCATAACGCAAGGACGGGTTTGTTCGTATTCTTTGCTGATGTTTTTATAATCGGTATTATTGACAAAATAGACAATGTAAGCATATTGGGTTTTTGCAGCAAATACCGTGAATTTTTTATCATCAATTGAAATATCGGTACCGTCGGATTCAGCTACCTGTTCCATTGTTTTCGATTGAATTAATTTTAAGATATTTTCGCCTCTATATTCTGAGTCTCTGCCAACATCCATTAAAAAGGCAGTATTTACCCAAATAATATCACCTTCATTGCCTACAATAGCAACCGGAAGCGTAAAATCCTGCAACAGCTGATATTCCCGTCCCGACAAAATTTTGTTGGCCGATTTCATAGCAACGGTTACATGTGACTTAAACTGTACAAATATTACCGTTATAATTGCAATCGAAATCAAGGTTAAAGCCAATTCAATAAAAAATATAATAGGATTCCAGAACCAACTGGCAGCAGTCATACCAGCCATAACAACAGCCAGTACATATAGAATTGGAGACGAAACCCAAACTTTTCGTTTCAAACTCATAACCCCTTTGGTAAACAAACAATGGCACTTTTGATACCGAATGTTTTTGATTTACACACACTAAATTTCCATAATAATCGGAAGAATCATAGGATTTCTTCTGGTTTTTTCATAAAGCAGTTTAGAAAGATCATCTTTAATTCTGGTCTTTAATGTGCCCCAATCATGAATTTGATTTTCAGCACATTCTTCCAATACTCGTGTAACCAAGTCTCTTGATTCTACCATCAGACGTTCCGATTCACGCACATATACAAATCCTCTGGAAACCACATCGGGACCTGCAACTACATGACCATCGCCTTCACTGATGGTACATACAACCACAATTAAACCGTCTTCTGCCAAGTGCTTTCTATCACGCAGTACAATGCTGCCAACATCGCCTACGCCAAGACCATCTACCAAAATTCTTCCGGCAGGAACAGAAGGAAGCTGTTTCATATAATCTTGATTTAACTCTACAGCATCTCCAATGGTTCCAATGAATATATTTTCTGAATTCATACCCATAGAACGCGCAAGTTCAGCATGTTTACGCAAATGCTTTTGTTCACCGTGAACCGGAATAAAATATTGTGGTTTTACAATTCCATGAATAATTTTTAATTCTTCCTGACTTGCGTGACCCGATACGTGAATTTCATGGCTGGATTCATAAACTACATCACAGCCTCTTTTCAACAACTCATCAATTACGGTACTTACCATCTTCTCATTACCCGGAATTGGTTTTGCAGAGATGATAATACAATCACCCGGTCCGACTTCTACTTTTCTATGGTCAGCAAATGCCATACGGGTTAATGCCGACATTGGCTCCCCTTGGCTGCCGGTTGTAATTAATACCACTTTATCTTTTGGATAACGATTTAGCAAGTCAATATCAATTAAAAGGCCTTCCGGTATATCCAAATATCCCAATTCGGACGCAATTCCCATTACATTAATCATGCTTCTTCCTGAAAGCGCCACCTTGCGACCATGTTTTGCCGCACAGTTGATAATCTGCTGTACACGGCTGATATTGGATGCAAAGGTAGCGATAATGATTCTTTGCTCTGCTGCCTGCAAGAACAATTTTTCAAAAGCATCACTGATTTTACGTTCGGTTGGGGTGTAGCCGGGACGGTCTACGTTTGTAGAATCCGCCATTAAGGCAAGCACTCCTTGCTGACCAAGCTCTGCAATTCTGCCAAGGTCAATCATTTCTTCTTTTAAAGGAGTACAGTCAATTTTAAAGTCACCGGTATGCAGCAGTGTGCCTGCAGGTGAGTGAATTGCCAACCCTACAGCATCTGAAATAGAATGGTTTACATGAATAAACTCTACTCCAAAGCAGCCAAGACGCACGGTTTGACCCGGCTTTACCGTATTGAGCTGTACTTTTCTCTGTAAACCGTGTTCTTTTAATTTTCCATCTATTAATCCCAATGTTAAAGCTGTACTGTATATTGGAAGTTTTACTTTTTTGAGTAAATACGGCATAGCACCAATATGGTCTTCGTGTCCGTGCGTTATGACAATGCCGCGAATTTTATCCACATTTTTTTCAATAAATGTAAAATCAGGGATAACCAAATCAACGCCCATCATATCATCGTCCGGAAAGGCCATACCGCAGTCTACAACGACCATATCATTGTCGCATTCAAATACAGTAATATTTTTTCCGATTTCATTCAAACCGCCTAAAAAATAAGCCTTAATAGATGGTTTTGGTTGTTTGCTTTTTGTATTTCTGGAAGGTTGGCTGATTTGTTTGATTGCCATTTTTGTTTCAACCAGATTCTGTGCGGGCTGCTGTCTTTGTGCTGAAGTTTTTTTAGCCGCAGGCTGCTTGGGTTGCCTGGTCTGTACTGCTTTTGTTTGCACTTGAACTGCTTTTTCCTCTGTCGGTGCTGCTCCTTTGGAACGTGGTGTTTTAGCTGCAAACGGTTTTGGCTGTACCGATTTTGCTTGTAAAACATGAGATTTATGTGATACATCTGCTCCGGCAGTTTTTGGAAAAACCTTATGCTGTTTTGATTGGTTTGCGTATTTGGAACGACCGCTGTTTGAATTTGCTGTCATACGTTCATTCCATGATTTATTTTGAGTTGCAGAAGTTTTATCTGATGTTCGTGTTTGATGCGCGGAAGGCACCATGTTTTTTTGTTCATTTTTTACAGCCGATGGGGCTGGAGTAAAAACAGGAACTTTATCTTCTGTAGATTCCAGTTTCTTTTCAATCATTGTTCCAATATCCTTTTCTGTCACTTTGTAACCTCCAAATTTTAAGGACATAACAATCATAAGCCGGCTCTACAAACGGTGTAAAGCTGGCTTTTTATTCACTTTTCAGTAAAGATGGTTATTTCCGTAATCATATTTTTATTTTCATGTTCTGTTTTCAACAACTGTTTTAAATGTATGTTTTGCCATACATAAATATCTATTTTCTGCAACGATCTCACTAAAAAATAATTCATATATAATCCGAACACAAACGTCTTCTCAATTGTAACCCGATTACATAATACTGTCAAGTATTGGACAGTATAAAGTAGTCCAATTTATCTTTCATTATTGTAACCATTTTATACCGTTTCATAATTTTATTGAAAAAATAGTTTTATTCTTTCACTTAGTTGATATTCTAATTGGAAATTGGTATAATTTAAACATGAGAATTCATACTCAAAACATACGAATTGGAGATAGTTTTGTGAAAGAGGTAGAAATTTTTACCGATGGCGCCTGTCAAGGCAACCCCGGTCCGGGTGGTTGGGGCGCCATCTTACGTTATCAGCAGACAGAAAAGGAAATTAGCGGCGGACATGCAAATACTACAAACAACCGTATGGAATTAAGTGCGGTGATTGAAGCATTCAAACGATTGAAAGAACCTTGTGCTGTTACATTATATAGTGATTCACAATATGTTTGTAACGGTATTTCCAAAGGCTGGGCAAAAAGCTGGAAAAAAAACGGGTTGCGAAAAAGTGATAAATCCCCCGCGCTGAATCCTGAATTATGGGACGAGCTTTTAACCTTAATTGAACCTCATCATCTTACAGTCGTTTGGGTAAAAGGACATGCCGGTCACCCGGAAAACGAACGTTGCGACCAATTGGCAGTTGCTGCCGCAGAAAAAATGAAAAACTCCTCCTCACACTAATTTTTTTGCTGAAAGTATTGCAATGTATACTAAATTAGTGTATATTATATTTAATCAACAACATTTAGAAAAATTTTCTTATGTTGCTAAACTATTTTTTATTAAGAAAATGAAGGTGAATAATATATGAAACGATTTGTATATGCAGATAATGCTGCAACCACACCCGTTTCACAAACAGTCTTAAACGCAATGCTACCTTATTATACAGAAAAATACGGCAACCCTTCCAGTCTATATGCAGTGGGTCGTGAAGCAAAAAAAGCGTTGGAAGAAGCCAGAGAAAACGTAGCAAATCATTTAGGTGCGCTTCCCAATGAAATTTTCTTTACTTCCGGAGGAAGTGAAGCTGATAACTGGGCCATTAAAGGCGTCGCTCACGAGCTTGCCAAAAAAGGTAAGAAACATATTATTACCTCTAAATTTGAGCACCATGCAGTTCTTCACACAACGGAAGCCTTAGAAAAAGAGGGTTTTGAAGTAACCTATTTGGAAGTCTATGAAAATGGCATTGTAAAACCGGAAGATGTGGAAAAAGCCATCCGTGAAGACACTGCTTTGGTTACAATTATGTATGCCAATAATGAAATCGGCACAATTCAGCCAATTTCTGAAATTGGAGCCATTTGCAAAAAACATGGTGTACTATTCCATACAGATGCTGTACAAGCAGTAGGTAATGTGAAAATTAATGTAAAAGAAGAAAACATTGATCTTCTCTCCCTTTCCGGACATAAATTACATGCTCCAAAAGGTGTCGGCGCTTTATATGTACGCCGTGGTATTCGTTTACCAAATTTAATTTCCGGCGGTGCACAGGAACGTGGCAAACGTGCAGGTACTGAAAATGTAGCCGGCATTGTTGCATTGAGTGTAGCCATGGATGAAGCATATGCCAATTTAGGCGAACGCAATGCTCGATTAATTCGTATGCGTGACCGTTTAATTGAAGGCGCTTCCAAAATTGAACGTTCTCGCCTGAACGGCGATGCAGTAAAACGTTTGCCCGGCAACTTTAATATGTGCTTTGAAGGCATTGAAGGAGAGTCTCTGCTATTGAAATTGGATTTTGCAGGTATTTGCGCCTCTTCCGGCTCTGCTTGTACATCCGGTTCATTGGATCCAAGCCATGTTCTGTTGGCAATTGGTCTTCCTCATGAAATTGCACATGGTTCTTTGAGAATTTCATTCAGTGACCAAAACACTGAAGAAGATGTGGATTATATCTTAGAAGTGCTTCCAGGTATTGTATCTTACCTAAGAGATATCTCTCCGTTATGGGACGAAATTATCAATAAAAATAAATAAACATGAAACAGAAAGGTGATTAACATGGCATATAGTGAAAGAGTTATGGACCATTTCGCAAATCCAAGAAACGTTGGCGAACTGGCAGATGCAAACGGCATTGGTGAAGTTGGTAACTCTAAATGCGGCGACATTATGAGAATGTACATTAAAGTAGAAAACAATGTAATTACAGATGTAACATTTAAAACTTTCGGCTGCGGTGCAGCAATCGCAACCAGCTCTATGGCAACAGAACTTATCAAGGGCAAGACAATAGATGAAGCTTTGAAACTGACAAACCGAGCTGTTATGGAAGCTCTGGATGGTTTGCCTCCAGTAAAAGTCCATTGCTCCGTATTGGCTGAACAGGCCATTAAAGCTGCCGTAGCAGATTATTATACCCGTCAAGGTATTGATCCAACACCGATTGTAGGTAAAATTGAAGATTGTGACCATCATGACCATTGCGGCTGCGGTGAGCACTAATAAAAAACAGGTATCCAATATTGGATACCTGTTTTTTGCGCGTTCAAAAAGAAATGAAAATTTATTTACAAAACAATATTAATCTATTTACAATTGATTCACAACCTGAACCAAAAAACTGTTATAATATAATTGTAATCAAGAGATAGAGTCGCTACTATTTCAAGATTATTTCTCTACCCTCAATCAATCAAATACTTTCAAGTACAAAAGGAAACCAAATCGTAAGATTTGGTCTTTTTGTTTTTACAATATAAAAGTAATAAAAATAAGATAATTCACTCTAATATCAACAATCATGCTATACATGTATTTCATATAAAAATTATCTTACTTTATTTTAGCTTCAAATTACATTTTCGTTTTAAACACCAATATTGCCTTAGCACCTCCTGTAATTGCCATTGTTATCAATTCATATCCTTTGCCCAGCATTTCATTTGATTTTTCTTCTATCTTTTCAGCCATTGAATCTGCTACCGGAGTATACCCAATTACGACTGTTTTATACATCTTAAAATCACCTCTCAAATATTATCTCTTAGAATAACATAATAAATTAAAAAATACAGTATTGCCTACAAATTAAATCCCTTGTTTTTCTTTGAGTTTTGCATTGATACGTTTTGCCTCTTGTCTATAATACAAATAAAATCCAAACCAAATAAGAAAAGATACAACCACAGCAATTACGATAGTTCCTGTAATAGCCCATGCTCCTGCTTGCAAAGGAATCCAGCCAACATAAAGTCCAACACTAATATATGTTACCAATCCAATTCCCATATGGATGAACACTTGTAACCCTTTAGAAAGTTTTTCATTCTGATACACCAATGACGGTACATAAAAGGCAATTCCTGTTATCATAGAACCTATTGCCATTTTAGTATAATACCAATGATTCAACAAAAAACTTCCTTTAAAAATAATATCGAATATGATACCACTTAATGTAAAGAATACGCATCCTAGTCCAATTCCACGTAAAATATAGAGTATAATTTTTTTCATCATAAACCTCCTATAAACCTAAATATTCTTTAAAGTTCGGCAAGTACTTTCTGGAAATATAGTCTGTTGCTCCATTTTTTAGAAATATCTGCATCAAACCATTAAAACATGGCCTAACACTGTCTATACACTTTAAGTTGATAATTGTAAATCTTGATATTTGTATAAAATCTTTTCCAAGCTGATCTGCAACCTGATATAATCTTTTATTAGATAAAAATTGTCTCTTCTCCCCATAGAGAACTACTTGTTCGTTTTCAACTCGCGCCATATAAATCTCATCTGGATTTAAAATAACTATTTTATCATGATCTAAGGCTGTAATTACATGATAATTGCCTTCCAAGGCAATCACCGCGTCTTGAATTTCTTTTGTAACTTCAGCAGTATATATTATCGCGTACGGCTGTTGTACTTCAGATGAAATTTCGATATTAACTTTCAATATATCTCCTCCTTATTTTATCGTCATTTATATTATAAAAGTTGGGAGGTACTTTGTCAGTAGCAAAACGGTAAGTGGTAGGATTTAGAAGGTAAAATACAAAAACATTGCTGTTTCTTACATAACAGCAATGTTTTTGTATTAGAAAATCAATTGTGTATTATAAAAATAAAAAGTCTGTATTCTTTTACAATACGCAAAAAATACAGACTAAATAAATATGGTGGGCCATCAGGGATTCGAACCCGGGACCGACCGGTTATGAGCCGGTTGCTCTGACCAACTGAGCTAATGGCCCTTATGAAAAGGATAATTGGAGTGCTTTATTAGCCAAATATACACACTCAGTGACATTCATGATATCATAAATATTACTGAGTGTCAATAAAGACCACTTGTAAAATTATATTTTTATAAAATACGTCATATCATAAATACACAATAAAACACATGTAATAAAAGCGTTCTTTCGTAGTTTATGAAAGAACGCTTTTATTACAATTTTTATATTATCTCTTTTCAGCTACCATTAAAAACATTGGTGTAGCACGATAAGCAATTTGCTTTTTCTCTCCCCAAATTAAATCGGAAACATCTGTTTCACAACAAATTGATTTTGCTCCTAAGTCAAACAGAGTGTTAAAATCCCACTGTGGCCGTTTCACTTTGCTCATTGGCATATTTCTTCTGTAATTTTCCGCTTCCTCTGATAAATCATGAATGACTGAATAGTCCTCACCAAAAATATCACGAAAGTCTTTTGCCGCTTGTTGATACTGTTTCATTACTTCTTGATCATGATATTTTAAGTTCCAATTCGCATCAAAAATTAATATTTTTCCTCCCGGACGCAACACACGCAGCCATTCCTGATAACTTTGTTTTGTATCCAGCAAAGTCCAAGTAACGTTACGACTAATAATGCAATCAAAGCTGTTATCATCAAAAGGAAGTGATTCTCCACTGGCATGTAAAATATTTGCAGATACATTATATAACTGTAAATTTTTCTTTGCCTCATCCAGCATAGCAGGAGTACAATCAATTCCTGTTACCGTGTAGCCGCATTTAGATAAAATAATTGGAAAAAATCCGGGGCCGGTTCCAATATCTAAAACATTTTTGTAATCGGTACGGGGTACGTATTTTTCAATTAATGAAATCCATTGATTCGGTAAATTGGATTCCAACTCTATTTTTACATTTTCACTATACTGTTGTGCTTCACAGCTCCAATTTTTTTCTACTGCACTTTTTAAATTCATAATTACTTCTCCCTATTTTACATCTAATGTCGTCCAATTAATTGGAGCATAATTATTGACCCCCGGCTCGAAAGTTGTAACCTTATCTGTCATTGCAAAACATGTTTTTGGGTAATATAACGGCACCACAAATGCTTCATCATTGATTTGTGTAAATATTCTATCATAACCTTCTTGTCTTTCGTCTTCATCATGGCATAACAAAGTTTGGTTAATATTTTCGGTTAAAGTATCATCCAACCAAATTCGTGCACGATTTCCGGTTGAAAGTACTGAAAACAGTTGCTTCATATCTCCGTGCGGCAACCATGAATCAGAGGAGGTACGAGTCATAATCATGTCAAAATTAAAAGTTGTCATACTAATTTCATTATAAGTATTGGTATCTACTTCGGATAGTTCTACATTTACACCAATTTTAGCATATTCTGATTGGATATATTCCGCCATAGTTTTCCATTCAGGCAATTCTTCTGACGTATACACTAATTTAATATTGAAATCTTTACCGTTTTTTTCCAAAATCCCATCGTTATTTGAATCAGTATACCCAGCTTCTTCTAAAAGTTTTTTTGCTTTCTCTAAATTATATGTATAACCGGGACTATTATCTTTAGTAACATACGGAACGTTATCTGAATTGTATAATCCGCGTGCAGCTTCTCCAACACCATAGAACAAGTTTTCCACCATGGTTTTTTTATCAATAGCATAATTTAACGCCTGTCTTACTTTTACATCTTGAAAATTCTCATTTTCTTGGTTAAACGCCATAAAATAAGAACACATTGTGTCTAATTCTTCAATGCGATACCCAGAATTTTTTAATTCCTGCAAACCTTCCATTGGTATTTTGCCCAATAAATCTCCTCCGATTAAATCTACTTCTCCGCTTTGCAATGCCATAACGCGAGCCTGACCGTCCGGAATTACTTTGAATGTAATTTTAGAGATTTTAGGTTGTTCTCCCCAATAATTCGGATTTGTTACCAATACGAATTCCTCATTTTCAGTATAGCTCTCCAACATCCATTGTCCTGTTCCTATCGGAGAAGTAAACTCTCCCATGACATCTCCATCAACTCCAGTGATAGAACTTGGACTTAAAAAACGTACCGGTCTGGGATAAGTCATTTCTTCCAGAATAGGATAAGCGCCTTCCGCAAACTGAATCTGTACGGTATTCTCATCCAAAGCAGTACAGCTTTCCACCTTGTAGGAACTTAAAGAAGAATGGCGGTCATTATTTATCCAGCGTTTCATATTAAAGCATACTGCCTCTGCATTAAAAGGAGTTCCATCTGTAAAAGTTACTCCTTCTCTTAAATGAAAGGTATATGTTTTACCGTCCTCTGATATATCCCAGCTGGTAGCAAGTAATGATTGTATTCCATCTTTTCCACCGTCTTCTACAAAGCCTTCGTAAATCATTTTATAAATTACGTGAGGACCATTATAAGATGCTGCGTCCAGTTCATTCATATCGCCATCTCTGTAAATTGCGATGGTAATTTCTTTTCCGGTGTTAGTATCCGGTTGACTGGTATTTTCAGTATTGTTTCCACATCCACTTAATATTCCTAATGTTAAAATCAGTACCATCAGTCCGGCCAAAGCCGTAAAAAATCGTTTTTTCTTCACACAAATTCCTCCAGTTAAAATAGTATTATATCAAATGACACGCAACGAAATGCTGCTTATCATTATGATGAACCAATGGTGGTTTCTTTTTACATTTATCACAGGCATAAAGACAGCGATGATAAAATGCACACCCTTCCGGTTCGATTGGAAGTTCTTCCTCCCGAAACAAAATACGATTTTGTGTTCTGTTTCTTGGATTGAATCCTAAGGCGGCAGCCAAAAGCGCTTTGGTATAAGGATGAAGGATTTCTTGCTTTAAGCTAGGTAAAATTTCCATAATTTCACCTCGATACATTACAATTACCCGATTGCAAATTTGATTAATGGCAGAAAGATCATGAGAAATAAAAAGGTATGTCAGCTGCTTTTCTTGTTTTAATTGAATCAAAAGTTTTAATATTTTATTTCTCACAGCATAATCCAATGCAGATACCGCCTCATCACATACGACAAATTCAGGAGTTAAAATTAAAGCACGGGCAATACCCACACGTTGCCTTTGACCGCCGGATAACTCATTTCCGTACCGGTTTAAATAGGTGGTATCCAGTCCCACCTGTTGAATCATTTCTTCCACTAATTGGTCGTTTTTCTTGGTGTTTCCCCTATTATAATTTTTAAGAGGTTCCATGATAATCTGTCTGACCGTATAATAAGGATTAAAGGAATCCGAGTTGTTTTGGAATACCATTTGCAACTCTTTCCTGATTTTTCTCATTTGAGAAAAAGAATACCGGGTAATATTTTTTCCGTGATAAAGTACCTCTCCGGAATCGGACGTTTCTAAATTAAGAAGAAGTTTTCCCAATGTACTTTTTCCGCAGCCGGATTCTCCCACCAAACCTAAAATTTCACCTTTTTGAATGGAAAAAGACACGTCATTAACAGCATGAATACGCTCTGTCTTTGAAATTTTATAACTTTTTTTGAGATTATTAATCATAATTAAACTCATACCATAACCTCCTGTTTTTCTTCAGCCGCCCCTAACAACGTTTTTGTATATTCATGCTGCGGATGGTCAAAAATGTCGAATACATTTCCACTTTCCACAATTTTTCCGTCATTCATAACATAAACGTAATCCGCCATTTGAGCCACAATTCCCAAATCGTGCGTTATTAGCATAATAGACATTCCTGCATCCCGAAGTTTTTTAATTTCATTCAGCACCACCGCTTGTACGGTAAGGTCCAATGCAGTAGTAGGCTCGTCTGCAATTAAAAGATCTGCATTTGATACAATTGCCATGGCAATCATAATGCGCTGACACATACCGCCGGAAAGTTCAAACGGATATTTTTCTAAAATTGTGTTTGTGTCTTTTAAATTTACTCTTTTTAAAGCTTCTCTACATTTTTCAAGAGCAACATTTCGATTCATCTTCTGATGGAGAAATATCATCTCTAACATTTGTTTTTTCACTTTTACTACCGGATTTAAAGCGCTCGCCGGCTCCTGAAAAATCATAGTTACTTCTTTACCATAAATTTTATTTCGTTCACGGTTTGATAATTTCAATAAATTTTTTCCGTTTAAAACAATAGAGCCTCCTACAATTTTCCCCGGCGAATCCACTAAATTAAAAATAGACATTGATGTTACCGATTTACCGCTGCCGCTTTGTCCTACGATAGCAGTAATACTTCCCCTTATAATCTGAAAAGAAACATCGTCTACTGCACGAATTGGTTCTTGATTACGTTTTTGATAAAAATAAGTTTTTAAATGTTCAACAGATAAAATTACATCATTTTTATAATTTTGAACCATTTTATTCTCCATCTCCCAATTGTTTCGCTTTTTTATTACCTCCCGGCATTAATGCTTCGTTTAAACCTTCTCCAAACATATTTAAGCTAAACACCACCAACATAATCGACAGACCCGGCCATATCATCATCAGCGGCGCTGTACTGATAAATTGTTTACTGTCGCTGAGCATAACTCCCCAATCAGCAGCCGGTGGTTGTGTGCCAAGTCCAATAAAAGAAAAGCTTGCAATATGCATAATAACCGCAGCAACACGTAAGGTAGAATAAACAATAATCGGTGATATGGAGTTTAATAATACATGATTGATTACAATCTTAAATTTTGAAGTACCGCTTGCTTTTGCCGCCATTACAAAATCTTTTTCTTTTATCTTTAATACCTGGCTGCGTAATATTCTGGCGAACGGAGCCCACCATAAGGCTACTAAAACTATCATTACATTTTGTAGACCGGCACCAAAAACGCTTACGACTGCTAAGGCTAACAAACTGGAGGGAAATGTAGATACAATATCGGCAAATCTCATAATTAAATTGTCAATCCAACCACCGCAAAATCCTGAAATGAGCCCTAGAGGAATACCAATAAGCAATATTCCCGCCAAAACAACTAAGGAGTTTAATAAAGTGGTCTGCGCACCATATAGTAAACGTGATAAAATACATCGTCCCAGATGATCTGTTCCCAGCCAGTATTCTTGAGAAGGACCTTGCAAACGGATGCTTACATTCACTTCTAACGGATCATGCGGTGCAATCACAGGTGCCAAGCAACCTACAATTAAAAATAATAAAACAACAATTCCGCCTGCTAAAGCCAGTTTATTTTTAAATAATCGTTTTAACACTTGCAAGATAAAACAATCTTTATCTATTTTCTGAATGTTATCTTTTTGAATCTTATCTATCTCTTGAACCATAATCTGCGACGGCCTCCCTGTAATTTAATTTTCGGGTCAATATATTGATAGATAATATCGACAATTAAGTTGACAATGATATACGCAAGAGCTACCAATAATAAATAGCATTCAATCACCGGTATATCTTTTGCTTTCACGCTTTCTATTGCATATCTTGCTACACCATTCCATGAAAAAATAGTTTCAACTGCAAAACCACCGGAAATCATTCCTCCGAAATTAGTTGCAATTAAAGTAACACAAGGTAAAATTGCATTTTTTAAACCATGCCTTACCATTGCGCTTCCTTCACTCATTCCTTTAGAGCGAGCAGCCTTAAAAAAATTGGAACGCCGTACTTCAATCAGATTTGTACGCAGCATACGTACATAGACGGCTGAATAACTTAAGCATAATGTAAAAGCTGGAAGAAATATATTCGCAATATTGCTTCCTGCAATTACGGGTACAATACCCAAATGAATCGCAAAAACATATAATAACAATAATCCAAGCCAAAATTCCGGCATAGTAGCTCCGATTGTAGTAACAACACGCAATCCTTGGTCTAAGATACTTCCGGAATATCTTGCAGAAAGCAAGGCAATGGGTACAGCAATGACAATAGCCATAATGGAAGCAATCAAAACGAGATACAACGTATTAGGAAAACGAGACATAATTTCATTTATAACCGGTTTTCCACTGATAAATGAATTGCCGAAATCAAAACGGACTGCTTTTCCCAGCCAATTAAAATACTGTATTACCAAAGGTTGGTCTAAGCCGAGGTCTATTCTGGCCTGAGCCAAATTTTCCGGTGTAACTTGTCCACCGGAACTGCGAATACATCTTCTCCTTCTAATGTGGAGAGTTTTGCCCCTCTGGCACTGCCTGTTATAA
>UQNI01000012.1 GCA_900542375.1 uncultured Oscillospiraceae bacterium
TATGCAATGATTTTACTGTGCATAGCGATTTTTACATTTCATATATTTATCCATTTTAATACTATTTGTATAAAATTTATCTTTTGTCAGAACTCCAATTTTTCAACTCTTCCTGTACAAATGATAATTTTAACAAATATTCCTTTACCTGCGCTACTGTTAGCTGTACCGTATTGTTAGAGTTAAATTCCTCCAACATAAGCGGCTTTTCTTGTCTTTCTTCCATCTGATAACGAGTATAATTCAGCTTTCTTTTGTCCATAGGAACACGATAAAAATTACCCATATCTACCGCATTGATACATTCTTCTTTCGTCAATAATGTTTCATACAGCTTTTCACCGTGACGTACACCTATTACTTGTATTTCATTTTTCACGCCAAACAACTCCTGCAATGCCTGAGCCAATATTCCAATGGTGCATGCAGGCGCTTTTTGTACCATAATATCCCCTGATTGTGCATGTACAAAGGTAAACAATACCAAATCAACAGCTTCTTCCAAACTCATCATAAAGCGTGTCATATTGGGATTGGTAACCGTCAATGGTTTACCTGCTTTGATTTGTTCGATAAACAATGGTATCACAGAGCCTCTGGAGCACATAACATTTCCATAACGTGTACCACAAATTAAAGTTCTGTCAGGTGATACGGTTCTTGCTCTGGCAATGAATACTTTTTCCATAAGCGCCTTTGAAGCACCCATTGCATTGACGGGATATGCAGCCTTATCTGTAGAAAGGCAAATTACTTTTTTCACTCCTGAATCAATTGCGGCAGTCAGTACGTTATCTGTTCCCAAAACATTTGTCTTTACGGCTTCAAGAGGAAAAAATTCGCAGTTTGGCACTTGTTTGAGCGCTGCTGCATGGAACACATAGTCAATATCATACATCGCTTGGCGAATACTGTTTAAATCGCGTACATCACCAATATAATATTGTATTTTATCGTTTTGATATACACGGCGCATGTCTACCTGCTTTTTTTCATCTCTGGAAAAAATACGGATTTCTTCCACCTCTGTATCTAAAAAGCGTTTTAACACTGCATTTCCAAAAGAACCTGTCCCTCCCGTAATTAGCAGTTTCTTTCCCTTTAACATTGAATGGTTCTCCTTTGCCCCAACATGATACTGTCATTATACGCTATTGGTAACTTATTTGTAAATATAAAAAATCCGTATCGTTTTGATACGGATTTTTTGTTATTTTGCAAATTGCGGAATCCATTTGACTTTTTTGACCCGGTTAAAGTTTTCCTTCAGCGAACAATATTTATCCATAGCGCTTACAAGAAAACTTTCTTTGCAACTCGGCATTTTTGTAATGGTCAAAGGCCACATATGATTTAAAATGATATCTGCTTCTTTTTCATTGATTTCAAAATGTTCAATTGCATTACTCAAAGCGGTTTCCGGATGAGTAAATGCGTGGGCTCCTTCATGGTCTGTGCCCGTACGCCAGTCATATAAAAAGAAATCATGGAGCAAAGCGCCTCGAATCAAACTTTTTTGATCCAATTTTAACTTTAATTTTTTGCTGACCCAATAACTGTATTGTGCTACCTGAACACTATGATCCAGCCGATTGGTAGTACCATGCTGTTCATATCTGCTCATACTTTGCACCAAATGATGCTCAAGCAATTCATCAGAACAAGCCTTAAAATACGCGCGCTCTTCTTCAGATAATCTCATAAATCAATCTCCCTTAAGTTTTCTTGATAAACTCATGTTTGCATTTTGTGCAGGTAATCTGAATTTTGCCGCGTCCTTTTGGAACACGCAAAACAGCTTTGCATTTAGGACATTTATAATATTTATGGGTTTTATCTTTTACTTTTCTGCTGGTATATTGAGTCCAGTTTTTAAATGGCCAAACAATTTTTAAAAACATCAAATTTTCTTTTCTTCTTGCTTCAATATTTCGGGAAAGCATCCTGAAAACACTAAAGCCAAGCGGGATATAGCATAAATATCCCAAATACCAAACAGGTGTAAAGCGCATGACTATGGATATCACCAACGAAAAAATAATCAGTGCAATGTTGAGCTGGTCTGAACCATATCTCCCGTATAAAAATCTTGCGATTCTATCCATCATAGTTATTAGCATACCTCTTTTAATCAGTTTACCAGTATTATAACAAATCAAAAAACTAAAATCATGAAATTTTTAATAACAGATTAAAAATAATTATGAATAGAAAAAGAAGATTTATACCAATTTTAGGGCCTTTAAGAAAGAAGGAATTTCTTGTTCAAAATTCACGCCGAAACGAATGTCTGTTCCTGCATTTTTGGTGCGTAAAATGGCAGCTGCTGTAAAATCTACCGCTATTTGTGCAGATTGAGCAAGCGTAAATCCGTTTAACACACCGGACGTCACCGCGCTGGCAAACACATCACCTGTACCATGATAATAACCTTCAATTCTTTGTGTGAATGCATATGCAATCTTGTCAGTTTTTCTTTCGTAAACAGCAGCGCCAAGTTTTTCAGGCTCAAACGAAATACCTGTAAGCACCACATCCCCTTGACATAAATCAGATAAACGCTTCAGTAATCCTTCAATGTCAGTTTGTGTATAGGTGCCATCTGCCATATAAGGTTCTTCCAACAGCAAGGATGCTTCTGTTAAGTTCGGAATCAGCAAATCTGCCTTTTTGCAAAGTTTTGCCATCTCCTTCGGGAACTCTTTTGAAAAAATTGCATATAGTTCTCCATTATCTGCCATAACGGGATCAATTACTACAACAGTTTTTTCTGTTTTCAGTTTATCAATGGTTTGCTCTATTAAATGCACTTGCTCAAAGGAACCTAAAAATCCGGTATAAATACCGTCAAAGGTAATGTCCAATGTTTTCCAGTGATCTACAATGGGCATAATGTCTTCCGTTAAGTCACGGTATGTAAACCCCGTAAATCCTCCTGTATGCGTAGATAACACCGCCGTAGGGATTACACTGGTTTCAATGCCTGCAGCGGAAATAATAGGCAATGCTACCGTTAATGAGCATTTACCAAACCCTGAAATATCGTGAATCGCCGCAACTCTTTTTAACTCCATAGTTGATACTCCTTATATGATTCATATTTGTGAGGTCAATGATAAAATATTTTTCTGCAAAAGTCAAGAAAGCCCTTGTCTATGCCAATCTCTCTCATTTATGGTTCAACTTACAAAACTGTAAGTTTAATGTAAGATGAATCGATTTCTGTTAGCAGCATAATGTAATACAATATAGGCAAAGGGAGGGATACAACATGAAAAAAACCTTAATCTATTTTAGCTTTGCCAGTTTCATTCTGGTTATTAGCAGTATTTTACTATGCACTGATTTTAACAGATTAAAAAGGAAATTAAAAAGATGAAAAAACCGGCTGTCTTTTTATGTATTTTAATCGCATTAGTCGTAGTAACCAGTATTACAGTTTACCTTAGCTTTTATTATGCTGCAAAACACAGAGAGGAAACGATTGGCTCTCATATTTCTCAAAACCATATTGTAACAAATGAAACTATTTATTTTTCGCTGTATCAATAAACATTTTTCTTTTCATAATTTTTAACAAAAATTCATTTTATTTTATACCTATACTTTCCTTTATATAAAGAAAACTCCTTCAAATGAAGAATGAGATTTTTTATGACTTTTCCTTATGCAGATTCCCTCCCTTATTCTATAAAAACAGCAGGGCTTCTTTTTGAAGCCCTGCTGTTTATTTTGCCATTTTATCCAACAAATCCATAATCTCAGTAATTTTTTCTTCTTCGTTCCCTTTCTCAAATGCATCGCGTACACAACTGCCTAAATGCGCCTGTACCACTTCTCTGTTTGCTTTTTTTAAAATTGCTTGAGTGGCCAACAATTGATTGGAGATATCCATGCAATAACGGTCATCTTCTACCATCTTTAATAAACCGTCCAATTGTCCTCTTGCTGTTTTTAGCAAAAGAGCTACCTTTTCTTTATCAGCTTTCATTTTTCTTACCTACCTTATATGAATAACGATTATGTTTATTCCACAGAAACGGCCTCAAATCCAGCCTCATTCACTGCATCCATCATCGCTTTTTCATCAATTGGTCCGCTTACTTCCATTACTGCACATTTCTTATCTAAATCTACAGTTGCATGTACACCGTCAAATCCATTTAAAATTTTTTCTACGGTTGCTTTACAATGTCCGCAGCTCATGCCATTGATATTCATAATTTTTGTCATAACTTGTTTCTCTCCTTCATCTTTTTTCTGATTATTTTCTATTTGTGAAACAGCCGGAGAAGCCGACCGTTCTGCCACCGTTTGAATAGGACATGTTTCTGTATTGTCTTGCAAATTTTCTGATGCACTCGTCATATGGCGTGGTTTAAAGAATTTCAATCTCAATGCATTTAATACAACGCATACGGAACTCAAGCTCATTGCCGCAGCCCCAAACATAGGATTCAATTTCCAGCCAAGCAAAGAGAAAAACACACCCGCAGCCAACGGAATTCCAATGCTGTTATAAAAAAAGGCCCAAAATAAATTCTCTTTGATATTACGAATGGTTGCTTTACTTAAACGGATTGCTGTTACCACATCCAATAAGCTGTTTTTCATCAACACAATGTCAGCCGATTCAATCGCAATATCCGTACCTGCGCCGATTGCAATACCAACGTCTGCTCTTGCAAGTGCCGGAGCGTCATTGATACCGTCTCCAACCATAGCAACTTTGTGACCGCCTTCCTGCAATGCGCGTATTTCTCGTTCCTTATCTTGAGGCAACACCTCTGCCACCACTCGGTCAATTCCTAGCTGTTTTTGAATGGCTTGCGCAGTTTTCTTATGGTCGCCTGTTAACATGACAACATCAATGTGCATATCTTTCAGTTGTGAAATTGCCTCTGCGCTGGTCGGCTTTACTACGTCTGCTACAGCAATTACCCCTAAGATATGATTGCTGTCTGCAAAATAAAGCGGCGTCTTCCCTTGATCGGCAAATGTGTTGCTGAGTTCCTCAAAACTTCCCACATTTACATATTGGCTGATAAATGAAATATTACCTGCATAATACTCAGTTCCATTCATAGAAGCAGTAATTCCTTGCCCTGACACTGCCTTAAAATGCTCTGTTGGAAGAAAACCCACTTTTTTCTCTTGTGCATACGCTACGATTGCATCCGCCAATGGATGTTCGGACGGTTTTTCCATGGAAGCCGCCACAGACAATAATTCTTGTTCGGATATATACTCAGAAGGTACAACATCCGTTACCTTCGGTTTTCCTTCTGTAATGGTACCCGTCTTATCCAATACAACCGTTTTCACACTATGAGCCACTTCCAAAGCTTCTGCCGATTTAATTAAAATACCATACTCCGCACCTTTTCCTGTTCCTACCATGATAGCTACAGGTGTGGCCAAACCAAGTGCACACGGACAAGAGATAACCAATACAGCAATGCCAATAGAAAGTGCAAACTCAAACGGATACCCCAAAATCAGCCATACAATGGTAGCAATTACGGCAATGGTAATGACCACAGGAACAAAAATACCGCTGATTTTATCTGCTAATTTAGCAATGGGAGCTTTTGAAGCATTTGCATCTTCGACCAATTGGATAATTTGAGCCAACGTGGTATCATCTCCAACCTTTTGGGCCTCCATATGGAAAGAGCCCATTTTATTAACAGATGCGGCAATGACTTTATCTCCAACATTTTTTTCCACAGGGATACTTTCACCTGTTAACGCAGATTGGTCAACAGAAGAACTGCCTTCTATAATAACACCGTCAACGGGAATACTTTGTCCGGGTTTAATCACAATACGATCCCCTACCACAACTTCTTCCACAGGAATCTCTTGCTCTTCTCCGTTACGAATGACCGTTGCTGTTTTTGGCGCCAGATGCAATAGCTTTGTAATTGCCTCTGAGGTTTTGCCTTTAGATTTTGTTTCTAAAAATTTACCAAGCGTAATTAAAGCCAATATCATTGCGGAAGACTCAAAATACAAATCCATAGTATAGTGATGAACCGTTTCCATATCTTGATAGCCTAACCCGATTCCTATTTGATAAATTGCGAATACACCGTAAATCAAAGCGGCAGAAGAACCAATTGCAATTAAGGAATCCATATTTGGATGAAGCTTTACTAAATTTTTAAAACCCGCCTGAAAATATTTGCGGTTTACATAAACAACAGGCAATGTTAATAAAAATTGAGTCAAAGCGAATGACAATACATTTTCATTACCTGTCAAAAAGTTGGGTAATGGAGCACCAAACATATGCCCCATAGAAATATACATCAGCGGTATTAAAAATACAAAAGATAAAATCAATCTGAATTTCATATTTTTAATATCTTGTTCCACAGGTGAAATGTTCGGTGTGGCAGATGCTTTTTTCTGATTATTTTTTTGCTCTAAAGCAGCTTGATATCCAGCCTTTACCACTGTATCTATAATTGTTTGGTTATTTACTTTGTCTTCATCATAAGAAACAACCATAGAATTGGACAAAAGATTCACAGTGACCTCTTTTACGCCCTCCAACTTTTTTACATTTCGTTCTACTGTAGCAGAGCATGCAGAGCAAGTCATACCTGTTACTTGAAATTTTTGCTTCATATATTTTCACCTCTTATCACCCCACCCCTCAGGGGGTGTTGTTCATACTATACCACCATTTTATTTTTGTGTCAATTACTAATATAACCCATATGAAAAAAAACATGTGGAATTCCGTAATTTACTGCATGCAAACCAACCCATGTTTTCAAATTTGTACTGGGAATATTACTTAAAAACAGCGCTCCTAAAATCAATAGGCAACACCCTAAATATCGTCTCTCAAAAATATCTTAATGCCAATATAGGTTTCTTTGAAAAACACAGTAAACATTTGACCAACTGTAGTCAAACAAAAATCATTCAATGTAAAACGAATATGTTTCATCTATCACGAAACCTAAATTGTTTTTTATACTTATAAAATATTCACTTTCATATCTATCAAAATCATGTGAAATTGATTGTATTATCACCTGTTAATGTATGCTGCTGTACCTTATCGAAATGGAAGAAAACAAATGAAAAGATAATATAGTTTCCTCGTATTCTATCTTGGCAATACATCAATAACCAAATCTTATCTACTTTATAGATAAGATTTGGTTATTGAGCTTTACTCTTTGATATATCATTGCTAGACAGTTGGTCTTACGATTGTCTCTAGCGCAACTACGCCGGATTTAATAGCATTACATAATTTATTTTTCGTATTTCATCTTTACGTTTTTATTACCGGTTGAATATTTTTATCTGTTTCATTTTCCAAAGTTATTTCGATTTTAAAAGTTCTACCTTTGATTTCAGACGTATCTGGTAAAATTTCTTCTGCTCTGTTATTTTATTGATGTAATTTTTTCCTTTGTACTATCACTTTGATAGTTTGCAGCAATTTCTATGATTCATTTAGAACAATCTTTTTCCTTTTACATAAAGAACGCCTATTCAAATGAATAGGCGTTCTTTATGTAAAACTGATTCTTTTTTATGTTTAACGTGCAGCTCTAAAAATAGCTACAATTTCTTCATGAGTAGCTTGCTTTGGATTGGTAAAACCACAAGCATCTTTTAGTGCATTGGTTGCAAGTTCGTCAAAAGCATCCTCAGGAACTTTTAATTCGTCCAAACCGGAAGGAATTTCAACATCTTTTGACAGTTCTTTAATCAAGTCAATTGCTTTTCTTGCACCTTCTTGCTCGCTTAATCCTTCTACATCTGCACCCATGAATTTTGCAATGTCCCTCAATCTTCCTGCTGCAACTTGTGCATTATATTCCTGTACATGAGGCAGCAAAACTGCATTACATACACCGTGAGGTAAATCAAACATACCACCCAATTGGTGAGCCATTGCATGTACATAACCCAAAGAAGCATTATTGAATGCCATACCTGCCAAATACTCAGCATAAGCCATATTTTCTCTTGCTTCTACATTTTTTCCTTCATGCACTGCAGTTCTTAAATACTTTGTGATTAATTCAATTGCCTTTTGTGCACAAGCATCTGTAACAGGAGTTGCATTGGTAGAAACATATGCTTCTACAGCATGGGTCAATGCGTCCATACCTGTTGCTGCTGTCAGTGCCTTTGGAATATTCAACATTAAGTTTGCATCATTGACTGCAATAATCGGAGTCATATTTTTATCTACCAAAGCCATTTTTACGTGACGTTCTTCATCAGTGATGATACAGAAAATAGTCATTTCACTGGCTGTACCTGCGGTTGTGTTCACTGCAATCATTGGCAGCTGCGGTTTTTTGGAACGGTTTACACCTTCATAGTCTCCAATGACTCCGCCGTTGGTTGCAAGCAAGGCAATACCTTTACAGCAGTCATGAGAAGAACCACCGCCAAAAGAAATTACGAAGTCGCAATTTTCTTCTTTGAGCATAGCTAAACCGTTATTTACATTTGCAACAGTCGGATTTGGTTGTACTCCGTCATAAATTGCGTATTGAATACCATTTTGCTCTAACAGTTTTGTTAGCTCTCCCACCAGACCAATTTGATTTAACACTTTATCCGTAACGATAAGTGCTTTGGTTAAACCAAGTTCTTTGATTTCGGCCGGTACTTCTTCAATACATCCTGCCCCCATTAAACTCATTGATGGCATATAAAATCTTTCTGACATAATACATTCCTCCTGTTTCAAGCGTCTAAAATCCGCATGAAATTTTATTCATTAAATTGATGTATTTAGTATACCATATCCGTACACATTGTCAATAATAGATAAAAAATAGACAATCTTTGTTATTTTTTATACAACATAAACAATAGACAGTTATAATAATAGCAGTAAAATCTGTATACATTTTACTGCTTCCAAATATTATAAATATAAAAATCCTTTTTCCTTCAGAGTTTTTTCCACTAAATCCAAAATTTCTTCCGACTTTGCCTCAATGGTATGGGAATGAATTCCGTTTGTTAAGTCTGTTAGTGGTTTTGTCTGGTTTTCGTATAAATCCTTTAAAAACAGCTTTACTTCCTGCCTGGAAGCAACTTTTAAATCTGCTCGTATGATACCGTATATCTCATGCTCTACGGTTACATCCAGCACGCGGGCACCACAATCTACGATGACATTTAGCTCTTCCTCAATTTGATGGCTATTGTGTTTTACTCTGATAACCCTTGTGACATGGTGGGTATCGTCTTGTAGCAAGACATAACCACGGTTTGTTGCAAAAATAGGGTATTTGCTTGCTCTCAATAAAGCAACATCTTGTACAATAACCTGACGGCTCACATGTAATGTTTGAGCCAGCTCTGTTCCTGAAATGGGTTTTTGACTTTTGGAAATTAACCGTAATAATTCCTGACGTCTTGCATCACCTTCCATATGTATGACTCCTATTCTATGGGCGACAAATTTTTCAGGGAAAAATCCAAAATTGGAGCAGAATGGGTCAAAGCACCGCACGAAACATAATCTACCCCAATTGCAGCAATTTCTTTGAGTCGGGATTTTGTCACATTGCCTGAGCATTCTGTTTCCGCTCGGCCTGCAGTTCGTTTTACTGCTTCTTTCATCGTTTCAATGTCCATATTATCCAGCATAATAATATCGGCTCCTGCTTCCAATGCTTCGTCCAGCATTGCAAGTGTTTCTACTTCCACTTCGATTTTACGAACAAACGGAGCATACTCTTTTGCCATTTGAATGGCTTTTGTTATGCTGCCGGCTGCACCAATATGGTTATCTTTAATCAAAATACCATCTGAGAGGTTATATCTATGATTATAGCCTCCCCCTACGGTAACAGCATATTTTTCAAAAGGACGCATATTAGGAGTTGTCTTTCTGGTATCCAGCAATTTTGTTTTGGTCCCCTGCAATTCTTTTGCCATTTCATTTGTGATGGTAGCAATACCACTCATACGCTGTAAATAATTTAATGCAGTACGTTCTCCCGTAAGCAAAACGCGTATATCGCCTTTGATTTCACCTACGATATCTCCCTTTTTTACCACATCTCCATCTTGAAAAAAGCCGGTAAATTCACTCTTGCTGTCAAGAAGCTGAAAGACACGTTCAAAGATAGTTAGTCCTGCAATGATACCTGTTTCTTTACAAATCAACTGCGCTTTGCCCTGTTTTGGCATAGGCATAACTGCATTTGTCGTCACATCTTCACTGGTTACATCTTCTTGCAGTGCACGTAAAATGTAATCATCTGCAAGTATTTTCATCGTGACACCATTGATCATAAAATGCACGGTCCTTTCTTTTAATTTCATTTAAGATACATTGTTTATATTGTTGTTTTAATAATTCCGCATCTTGATACGGCTGCACATCAATTGGTTGAGATGGCGGCATTTCTTTTGACATATTCTCTTTAATATGCAAAGCAGCTCTTTTTGCAAATACCAAACTTTCCAATAAAGAATTGCTGGCCAAACGGTTGGCTCCGTGTACGCCGTTGCAGCCTGTTTCACCTATGGCATACAAACAATCCATATCTGTTTTACTGTTTAAATCTACCTGAATGCCGCCCATAAAATAATGCTGAGCGGGAGTAACGGGAATGGGTTCCTTTGTAATATCGTAGCCTTGCGCAAGACAATATTCATAAATATTGGGAAAACGTTTTTTTATCACATCTGCTCCCATATGTTCCATGGATAAGTACACAAATTTGGCATTCGTTTTTTTCATCTCGTCTTTGATTGCTTTTGTGACCACGTCTCTGGGCAGCAGTTCGTCGACAAAACGTTCTCCCTTTTCATTGAGCAAGACAGCGCCTTCTCCCCTGACTGATTCTGAAATTAAAAAGCTGCGGCCTTTTTTCTCAGAATATAAGGTAGTAGGATGAATTTGGATATAATTGATATCCTGTAATGCAATGTGATGTTTTAATGCAATTGCCAAAGCGTCCCCCGTAATATGGGGATAGTTGGTAGAATTTTGGAACAAACCGCCCAGCCCACCTGTAGCAAGTACCACTGATTTTGCATATATAGGCTGTATCTGTCCGTCTTTGGTTCTTACAACCACTCCTGTACATACGTGATTTTGTTCTATAATATCGACCATAGAAGTGTATTCTTCAATATGGATATAGGGACGCTGCTGCACTTGTGCCATTAATTTACTGGTAATCTCGTAACCTGTAATATCTTTATGATGTAAAATACGGAATGTGGAATGGGCGCCTTCCCTGGTATAGGACAGTCCATCTGATGTACGTTCAAATTCCACACCAAAATCAATCAGATTTTGAATAATCTGCGGAGAAGACCGAATCATAACATCAACAGAGTCCGGATTGTTTTTATAATGACCTGCACGCATGGTATCTTCAAAATAGCTGTCGTAATCTTCCGGAGTTCTCAAGGTGGAAATTCCGCCCTGTGCCAAATAAGAATCACTGTGTTCCGCTTTGTCTTTTGTTATCATCAAAATATGTAATTCTTTTGGCAGCTGTAACGCACAAAAAAGCCCTGCCACGCCTGTTCCCACTATGATAACATCTGCTTGATGTTCCATACTTGCCCTTCTCTCTTATTGCGCAATTTGATGCATCTGCTTTAATGCACCTTCTGCTTTTTTCATCAAATTTTCATCAAGTTCCATTGGAACACCTTGCTTAAGCGCAAGCTCCACTTTCTCTAGTGTAATTTTTTTCATATCGTCACAAACTTGGTGCTTTTTCACCGCATAAAACTTCTTGTCGGGATTTGCCTTTTGCAAATTGTAGAAGATTCCTGTTTCGGTACAAATAATAAATTCCTGTGCGTCACTTTTGGTTGCATACTCTAAGATTCCCGAAGTACTTCCTGCATAGTCTGCCAAAGCTACCACATCCGGACTGCACTCCGGATGCACCAACACCTTTGCATCGGGATATTCTTTCATGGCATCTTGTACATGGTAAGCCATAATGTCTTGATGCACACAGCAATAGCCTGTATGAAAGATGAAATTCTTCTCAGGAATTTTTGCTGCAAGATTACGCCCTAAATTTCCGTCCGGAATAAAAAAGATATTTTTTTGTTCCAGTGCCTTTACAATTCTTTCCGCATTGGAAGAAGTAACACAAACATCGGAATAAGCTTTTGTTTGTGCGGTAGAGTTGATATAGCATACTACGGACAAATCGTCATAAGCTTCTCTTACTTTTTTAATATCATCAGGCGTTACCATATGTGCCATGGGACAGTCTGCTTCCACATCTGCCATAATCACAGTTTTTTCGGGATTTAAAATTTTTGCACTTTCCCCCATAAATTCCACACCGCAAAACAAAATGGTTTTACATGGACTTTCAGATGCTTTTTTACTTAAATAGTAAGAGTCGCCAACATAATCGGCAATTTCCTGTACCGAGCCGTCAACATAAAAGTGCGCTAAAATAACTGCGTCACGCTCTTTTTTTAACTTTTGGATTCGTTCCTTCAACGCTTGCATACAATACAACTCCATTTCTTGGGATTCCCGCCACAGCATATTGGTAGGATTTAAACTTATGTATACCAGTATTGCACAACCGCAACTATATGTCAATACAACTGACAAGACAGTAGAAATTTTTGTATGATATCCATGAAAAGACAGCACTATGATGTTCTATTTGCTATTGGATACAACAGACAAAAAAAGAACTGCAAATTTGCAGTTCTTTTTATCGACTATGAGATTCCCCTTATTCCAGCATTGCTTTTGCAAAATTTTCTCCATATACAAAAGCTTCCTGCAATTGTTCATCACTTGGTTTTAACTTGACACGGTAACCTTCCACCGGCAGTTTCAAATTTAACTTTTCCATTCTATGCAGCAAATTCGGTACTGCTTCTCCTCCCCATGCATAAGAACCAAACGCCCCCGCAAAACGCCCCTTTTGGATAATAGGGTTGATGTAAGTAAGCATCTGCCATACAGGAGGTAATGCATCCGCCACCAAAGTGGGCGACCCCAATAGAAATCCGTCCGCCTGCTGCAGTTGTTTACCTGCTTCCTCCAAATCTGTTGTTTCTAAATCCAATACTTTTAAATTATCAATACCTGCATGACGAATTCCTTCTGCAATTTTTTCTGCCAGCATTTTGGTATATCCATAACAGGAGGCATATGCTATGACTACTTGCTTGTTTTCTCTCACAACAGGAGCAGACCATTTTTGATATAATTCGATATAATGAGGAATATCTTTGCGCAAAACAGGACCATGCCCATTGGCAATCAACTCTATTTCCAAAGGCTCAATTTTCTTTAACGCATTTGCCATACTTGGGTGTGCATATGGTCCTATAATATTATCGTAGTAATATTGATAGGATTCTGAAAAATCTGTATCAATCAGGTCGTTAAACACACGTTCATCTGCAAAATGACACCCAAAACTGTCACATGTAAACAGTGCTTTTGCCTGAGGAATATATGTATAAGTGCTGTCCGGCCAATGAAGCATTGGCGCGCTGATAAACTGAAGGGTCATACCTCCAATATCAAGGGTATCTTTTTCTGTTACCATGATAGAAGGAAAAGGGGCGTTGAATATTTCGCTCAAGTAATTCAGCGCTACTTTTCCAGCAACTACCTTTGCATTCGGCGCATATTCCAACAGCTTTAAAATACTTCCGCTATGGTCAGGTTCCGTATGGTTTACTACAATATAATCAATTTCAGAGGGATCGCATACTTGACGAATATGTTCGAGATGCTCTTCAAAAAACGGCTCTTTTACTGTATCAAACAAAACTGTTTTTTCGCTGCCTCTTACCAAATAAGAGTTATACGTAGTACCGTAATCTGTATGCATAATAATATCAAAATTGCGCAATTCTTTATCTAACACGCCTACCCAGTAGATATTCTTTTTCGCTTCCAATGCAGGCATAATCAAACCTCCCTTAAAATTCACATATTTTAAAGTATACCATATCGCTATACTTTATTCAAGCGTAGACTGTCTTTCATCATAAAAAAAGCTGTCTGAAATCAGACAGCTTTTTTTATGATATGGATGCAATCAGCTCAACTTCTACCAATGCATTTTTGGGCAACTGTTTTACAGCTACACAAGAACGAGCCGGTTTCTCCGTAAAATACGTCTCATATACTGCATTAAAAGCAGCAAAATCATTCATGTCTGCCAAAAAGCAAGTTGTTTTAATCACATTTGCAAATGTGGTACCTGCAGCCTCCAGCACTGCGTTTAGATTTTTCATCACCTGCTCTGCCTGCGCGGTAATGTTCCCCTGTACCAATTCACCGGTTTCCGGAATAATCGGAATTTGTCCGCTGGTATACAGCATATTTCCGTTTACAATTGCCTGAGAATATGGTCCGATTGCTGCGGGAGCTTTTTCTGTACTTATTTTTTTTAACATATACATCGTCTCTCTCTTCCTATAATTTTATAACCCTGATTGGTCAGAGCGTTTTCAATTTCCAAAATATGCGCATGGTCTCTGGTTTCCATTACCAAATGTAAATAACAGCCGTTTACATTTGTATTTTCACCGCTTCTGTCATGATGTACAGCCACTACGTTTCCGCCTGTCTCCGCAATAATTCGTGATACATCACTCAATTGACCCGGTTTATCCACCAGTTCAATAGTAATATCGGCAGAGCGCCCTGTTTTTAGCAAACCACGGGAAATCACACGGGACAAAATGGTAACATCAATGTTGCCGCCTGAGACAAGACATGCTACTTTTTTGCCTTTGACGTCTACTTTATTAAACAACGCCGCTGCAACCGCAACTGCACCTGCGCCTTCGGCAATCAGTTTTTGTTGTTCAATTAACATTAAAATCGCTGTGGAGATTTCATCATCTGTTACGGTGACAATTTCGTCTACATATTTTTCACATAAATCGTATGTTAAATCTCCCGGCTGTTTCACTGCAATACCGTCTGCAATGGTAGAAACATAATCTAATGTTTCTACGTGATGATGTCTTACAGAATTATACATAGAAGGCGCGCCTACTGCCTGCACACCGTATACCTTACATTCCGGACGCAGCGATTTAATTGCAAATGCAACGCCGCCGATTAACCCGCCTCCGCCAATAGGCACAATTACGGCATCCAATTCCGGCAATTGGTCCAATAATTCTAAACCAATGCTACCTTGACCGGCAATCACATCTTCATCATTAAACGGATGAATAAAGGTACTTCCGCTTTCCTGCTGCAATTCACAGGCTTTTTGATAGGCGTCATCGTATACACCTTTGACAAGGCAAACATCTGCTCCATAACGTTTTGTTGCTTCCACTTTTGAAATAGGAGCGCCGTCCGGAATGCAAATTAAGGCTTTCATTCCATGTTTGGCAGCTGCCAAGGCAACCCCCTGTGCATGGTTTCCTGCTGAACAGGCAATAACGCCTTTTGATTTTTCCTCGTCGGAAAGCTGTGAAATTTTATAGTATGCACCGCGCACTTTAAACGAACCGGTTGTTTGCAGATTTTCTGTTTTTAAATACAGTTCGCAATCCGGGTTTAAATGGGGGGCCAGAATCAAATCTGTCTTTCGCACTACGTCCCGCAATACGTAGGCCGCATGGTATATTTTGTCTAGTGTAAGCATATCATCATTCTCCCTTTTGCAGTGTTCCGTTTTGTTACTGCTATTATTTTTCCATTGCCATAGTACCCGTACGTAAAATCTTTACAATATGATATGGTTTACAGCATTCCACAAAAGAATCCAGTGTGGAAGGAGTTCCTGTGAGTTCTACAATCATATCGGTAGAGGAAACATTTAAAATATTTGCATGGAATACATTTGCAATTGCAACCAATTGATTGGAGGTCATATCGCTGCGCTCCAATTTTATCAATAAGTGTTCTCTTACAACCGCCTCGTTATCGTTGAGTACAGTCACTTGCTCAATTTCCACCAGTTTACTCAATTGTTTATCCACCTGCCGTACAATACGGTCATCCCCCTGTACAACAATTAAAATTCTGGATCTGTTATTATCTTCCGTTTGCGCTGCTACAATGCTTTTGATATTGTAGCAGCGGCGGCTGAATAAGCCTGCAATGCGAAGCAGGACGCCTGCATGGTTTTGTGCCAGTACGGATAAGATATAATCTTTTTCTTCAGTATGATTCATTATGGCGACCTCTCTTTCTTACATTTCCAGTATTGGTTCTTCTGCAGAAGCACCGGCAGGAACCATTGGCAATACGTTAAAATCACGATGAATATGACAAGCAACCAAAACAGGCTCTTTCAAACCGAGTGCCTCTTTCAGTACAGGAATCAGCTCATCCTTGGTATGGATTTCAAATGCTTTTACTCCAAATGCTTCGGCTAATTTTACAAAGTCGGTTTTCTTATCCTGTGTTGTTTGAGAAAAACGATTGTCATAAAACAATTTCTGCCATTGGCGTACCATGCCCAGCACAGAGTTATCCACAACCAGCTCCATCATCGGAATTTGATATTTTGCCAAGGTGGAAAGTTCATTACAGTTCATATGGAAACTGCCGTCTCCTGCAATATTGATAACCTTTTTATCAGGATTTGCTACCTGGGCACCCATAGCGGCCCCAAGACCAAAGCCCATGGTGCCCAGTCCGCCTGATGTAATAAATTGTCTCGGATGACGGAATTCATAAAACTGTGCAGCCCACATTTGATGTTGACCTACTTCTGTTGCAATAATCGCTTCTGATTTGGTCAGTTCATTCAAAGCATCAAACAACATTTGAGGTGTTACGCCATTTGGGTCAATTGCTTCTTGTCTCAACGGATATTCTTTCTTCCAAGCTTTGATTTGTTCAATCCATTCTTTATGATTCTGCTGCTCCAACTTTTCATTGAGCAAAGATAAAATCTGCTTGGCATCTCCGCCTAACTTTAGAGTAACATCAATATTTTTATTAAATTCTGCCGGGTCAATATCAATTTGAATAATTGGGCAATGGCGTGCAAACAAATTTGCATTACAAATGACACGGTCAGAAAAACGTGTGCCTACTGCTAAAAATAAATCGCAATGCTTTAGCGCCTCTGCCGCTGTTTTTGTTCCATGCATGCCAAGCATACCCATATAACGGTCATCTGCTTGGTCAAATCCTCCTTGACACATCAACGAACAAGAAACCGGCGCATCTATTTTTTCTACTAAAGTTTTCAGCTCATTGCAGGCCTCTGCCGCAAGCAAACCACCGCCTGTATAAACAAAGGGACGTTCACTTTTGGAAATCAACTCCAATGCGCGTTCTATTTTGGATGCTTTTACCTCTACCGGCTTTTTGCTGATTGGTAAATGCATTGCTTCCTGCTGTGCTTCATCCAATGCTTTTGTTGCAGGAGTGAATTCATATAGTTGTCCTGTAATGTCTTTTGGAACATCAATTAATACAGGACCTTTTCTGCCTTCCTGTGCAATACGAAATGCCTGACGAATGGTATCTGCCAAGTATTCAATTTTCTTTACAATAAAGTTATGTTTTGTAATCGGCATGGTAACGCCTGTAATATCTACTTCCTGAAAGCTGTCTAAACCTAATAAGTTTAAATTTACATTACCTGTAATGGCAACCATTGGAATAGAATCCATATAGGCGGTTGCAATACCGGTTACCAAATTGGTAGCTCCCGGACCTGACGTAGCAATACAAACACCTGTTTTTCCGCTGGAACGAGCATAACCGTCTGCCGCATGCGCAGCACCTTGTTCATGCGCGGTACAAATGTGATTGATACGGTCGCTGTATTCGTAAAGCGCATCGTAAATATTTAAAACAGCACCGCCCGGATATCCGAATACGGTGTCTACATGCTGTTCCAATAAGCATTCCATAATGATTTGTGCACCTGTTAATTTCATGGTAGCAATCTCCTTTACATGATGTACTAGAATAATATCACACAAGTGATATTGATAGGGCAGTGAGAAGTTTACAGTATAAAAAAAGCCCTCGCCTCTATCACAAAAATAGAGACGAAGACTAAACTCCGCGGTACCACTCAATTTATTGTCAAAAGACAATCACTCACTGCATCTAACAATGCATGCTTTGATAACGGTAAGAAACCGGGCTCAGCTTACTTCTTTCCGGTTCAGCCGCCTGCTCAAGGGTGATTCCATACAGAACTTGTACTGTCTCACACCACCCGACAGCTCTCTGACACAAGCCCTCTGTATGACTTCCCTTTCAATGCATTTCATCTATTACTTTAAATAATATTCCTTACTCAGAATTTTGTCAAGCCATAAAACATATTTTTTATCCTAAAAAAAGTAATACATGCTGATTACTACTACCATTTTATACAATCCATGAATTATATAAAAACAGCATGTGTGATATGGGCAATGATTCCTATTGTCAGCATTACGGAAAAGGAAATATGTATTGTTTTCCATACAGAAGGCGGCATCTTTTTCCTAAAATATGCAAAAACAATTAATAAAAGCAAAATCATCCATACCATTTTTCCACTGATGGATGCAGAAGTTTTTTCTGCAAGAAGGCCATGTATCAAAGAAAGAATAAGAAGCAGCCAAGCATATATTGAGTAATACCTCGTGATAACTTTTAAGAATCTAAACTTTGGATTCAGCTGCAATCTTTTTACAGGTTCTAACGTACATAACAGAAACAGTAGTATTAAAATGAAAACGATGCTGTGATTAATGATTGTAATAACCATGAAGTCCTCCTACACAAAGTTAGTTCAAGCTAACTTTGTGTATTATACCAAACCTATAGAAATTGTCAATATTCTAAATAAAGTTATAACAATCCAAATTCGGATATTTCATTTATCATTGCATTCTAAACGATTCATTTACAAATTACTGCATAGATATTCGGTCTAAAATTCCTGTCAGTTTTGCAAGCACCACGCCGTAATTGGTAATGGGAACGCCTTGTTGCTCGGCTTGTTCCACACGTGTTAACACATGTTTACGATTAAACATACACGCCCCGCAATGAATGATTAATTGATACTCGCTTAAATCTTTAGGAAATTGAGAGCCGCTCACCACGGTCACCTGTAAATGTTCTCCATACTTTTTCCGCAGCATATTGGGAATTTTTACTCTCCCGATATCCTCCTGAAGCGGTGCATGGGTACAGGCTTCCGCAATTAACACATGACTGTCATCTGTGAGAGAATCCAACGCATTGGCTCCCTTCACAAAAGCAGATAAATCCCCTTTATATGCTGCCAGCAATATAGAAAAGGATGTCAGCAATGTTTCGGCGGGCTTCAAAGGGTAAACCTGTGCAAATGCCTGGGAATCTGTAATGATTAATTTTGGCGGTTTTGCAAGCGCCTGCAGCGCGGTGGACAATTGTTCCGTGGTAACACACATCACCACACAATGATTATCCAGTAAATCCCGAATGGTTTGTACTTGGGGCAAAATCAGCCTTCCTTTTGGAGCCTGTTTATCCTGCGGCATTACCAAGAGCACTACATCTTCAGGTTGCACCAAGGAGCCTGTTAAGCTTTGCGCCTCAAAATCGGGAGGCATCAGACGCAGAATTTCATGTTTCATTTGTGAAATTCCCGTTTTTTCTTTTGCACTGACCAATAAGGGAGTGAGAGAAAACCGCTGCTCAATTTGACGTTTGATTTCCTGTACCTGCTCAATACGGTCAACTTGATTGACAACAGCAAGTATTGGAATTTTACGCTGTCTTAGCATAGCAATCCATTGTGTTTCCAATTCCATTTGCATATCTGAAAATACTACAACAGCCACATCTGTTTTGTCCAATACTGCTTTCGTCTTTTCAATACGCATATTGCCTAAGTCGCCCGTATCATCAAATCCTGCTGTATCAATCAGCAAGCACGGCCCAATCGGATGTATTTCCATCGCTTTTGATACGGGGTCTGTTGTAGTTCCTTTTACCTCACTGACCAAGGCAATCTCCTGTCCTGTAATGGCATTGAGCAAAGAAGATTTTCCACTGTTGCGCTTTCCAAAAATACCAATGTGCAGTCTGTTTCCAGAAGGAGTATTTACCAAACTCATGAAAATGTCCCCTTTCCTGTTTTCCTTCAAAAACGGAAATCACGTTTTCCCTCTTTCATTAATTCCAAACGGTTGACTGTAATTTGCCGCACTTTATCGCTGCCAATATGATTCAATTCCTCCAAAATAGCGCGCTCACCTTTTCTTCTTGTGTCATCGCTGGCATAGTCCTCCAAGTATTCTTTTAATGTCATAAGTGCATTTGGCTGACAGCAGTTTGCAATTTGTCCTGATTTCACAAGCTGCATAAAACGGTCCCCTGTTCTACCTTCACGGTAACACGCGGTACAAAAACTTGGAATAAATCCTCCGTCCAATAACCAGTTTACAATCTGGTCCAAAGTTCTTGTATCATTTAAGTCAAACTGTGCAGAATTTTCTTCTTCCGGCTCTTCTTCCGCATATCCTCCTACACTGGTACGTGAACCGCCGCTTAGCTGAGAAACACCCAAATCCAAAACGCGTTCTCTTGTTTTTTGAGATTCCCTTGTGGAAATAATCATACCTGTATATGGCACCGCAATGCGGAGCACTGCTACAATTTTCTCAAAAATTTCATCGCTGATTGCATCTTTAAAATCTTCCGCGTCAATATCATCTGCAGGACGGATACGAGGCACGCTGATGGTATGGGGACCTACACCCATGGCAGCCTCCAAATGTTCCGCATGCATCAGCAAACCCACAAAATCATAACGATACATATTCAAGCCAAATAAAACGCCGATTCCCACATCGTCGATGCCGGCTTCCATTGCTCTGTCCATTGCTTCCGTATGATAGGCATAATTATGCTTTGGACCTGTCGGATGCAGTTTCTCATAATTTTCTTTATGGTAGGTTTCCTGAAACAAAATGTAAGTTCCAATGCCTGCATCTCTTAACTTTTTATAGTTTTCTACTGTGGTTGCCGCAATATTTACATTTACCCTGCGGATAGCGCCGTTTTTATGCTGAATGCTGTAGATGGTTTCAATGCTTTCCAAAATATATTCCAGAGGATTATTCACAGGATCTTCTCCAGCTTCCAAAGCCAAACGTTTGTGACCCATATCCTGCAATGCAATGACTTCCCTGCGAATTTCCTCTTGCGTCAATTTTTTTCTGCAAATCGTTTTATTCTTATAATGATAAGGACAATAGGTACATCCGTTGACACAATAATTGGACAAATACAGCGGCGCAAACATAACAATACGGTTGCCGTATAATTTTTGTTTGATTTGTTTTGCAAGATGAAACATCTGCTCGTTTAAATCAGCTTGGTCACATTCTAACAGTACGGCTGCTTCTCTATGAGTAAGCCCTTTACAATCTTTTGCCCTGTGAATCAGCTGCTCAATTAATTTACGATTACTCTTGTTTTGTTTTGCATATGCAATCGTATCTAAAATTTCCTTATTGTCAATAAACTCTGTAGCTACTCTTGATTTTACATCATACATAAACATACACTCCTCTTCTGCAGATACCTGTTATCCTTCGGATGTTTTAGAGTAAATGGTCTTTACGGTAATCCCTTTAATCATACCCAGTTTTCCGGATAACGCACTAATCACATTATTGGGGGCATCTACTACTACACTGATAATGCTCAGTTTTTTCTCACGATGAGGCAAACCCATTCTGCCGATGATATAAGGGCCATAATCATGTAATATTTGATTTAACTTTTCTGTTGCGTTTAAATCCTCCACAATAATGCCAATTAACCCGATTCTGGTTTCCATTTAACCCAATCCTTTCTTTTCTGATATGATGTAAACAAAAAAGACTCTCATACCAAAAGCGGTATAAGAGTCATACACGAAACACACCTTCCAAACAAAAAATTTGTTTGAGGTGTCTTAAATTCGTAACGATTTGACCGCCTTCTTACTTGGGACGAACCCTTGTATATATCAGAACGATTCTTTTTTGCAACATCATCTGCTCTTTCAGAATCATCTTCCAGATAAGATGTACTTTTAGCATAACATAATGTATTGCAGAAAGGCAAGGCAAATACGGTGCAATTGTGTATAAAGTTTTTCCTGCAGTTCTGTAGGAAATCAACGAGAATCGTCAAATAAATTTGGGATTCCCGAATAATACCTATTTTTACTATGGACGAAATGGAAGAATTATTGTATAATATCAAGTTAAATAAATGTATTTTATAAATGATATATTATTATATAAAGTTCAACTTCAATCATTGTAACTTGATTAGGAAGGAGTACATATGAGAATTTCTACCAAAGGTAGATATGCTCTTCGCCTTATGTTGGATCTTGCCGTGAACGGTAAGGACAATTATATCAGCATAAAAAATATTTCAACAAGGCAAGAAATATCTGATAAATACCTGGAACAAATTATTAACCAGCTTTGTAAGGCCGGCTTTGTAAAAAGTGCCAGAGGGGCAAACGGCGGCTACCGTCTTTCAAGAGAACCGAAAGATTACACCGTCGGTATGATTTTAAACGTAATGGAGGGTACTCTTTCTCCTGTTCCTTGCTTAGACTATGAAACAAATACCTGCCCTCGCTCTAACGCTTGCATTACATTGGATGTGTGGCGTCAAATACACGAGGCTGTTCAAAATGTAGTGGACAATATTACACTTGCTGATTTAGTGGAAAAATATCATGCGGAATACGGAGATGAAGAAATTGCTCCGTGTTATGACCAGGATATGAAAAAAATGTTATCTTAACTGTATGATTCATGCAAAAGACACTTCTGTTTGAAGCGTCTTTTTTTATTTCTAACCAAACATAAATGCAAGATATATCCCTGAATTAACATATAATTCAGGGATATATTGTCTGTGGCTATTACGGGTTATAAATAAAGCTGATAACAAGCGATTATTGGCAATTTATCTGCAAAATATTTGAAGTTTTCTATTGACATCTGTAAATTTACGGAGTAGAATAACAGTAACAAAAACATTACTAATTCGATATGAATTATACAAATTAATTGGAGGCGCAGTTATGCCAATCAAAACTATTACAATACGGTTTCGCTGTTGCAGCGCAGTCGACCGAATGTGACGCTCATATTTCATACGATAAAAAATAAATAGAAAGTGAGTATATTATTATGAGCAACAAAAATTGGAGATTTGAAACACAACAATTACATATTGGTCAAGAAACCCCTGATTCTGCAACAGATGCCCGTGCGGTTCCAATCTATCAAACCACTTCATATGTATTTAAAGACTGTGACCAAGCTGCAGGTCGATTTGGGTTAAGTGAAGGCGGCAATATTTACAGTCGATTGATGAACCCTACTACAGATGTATTTGAAAAACGTATTGCCGCTTTGGAAGGCGGTATTGCCGCGCTGGCAACTGCTTCCGGTTCTGCAGCCATTACATACGCAGTAAAAAATATTGCCCGCGCAGGCGACCACATTGTAGCAGCTTCTACTCTATATGGGGGCACTTATAATTTATTTGCCCATACATTGCCTGAGGATAACATTACCACAACCTTTGTTGACCCTGATACCGTACAAAATTTTGAAGATGCCATTCAGGAAAATACTAAATTGATTTTTATTGAATCTCTGGGCAATCCAAATTCCAGCATTATTGATGTAAAAGCAGTAGCAGATATTGCCCATAAACATGGCATTCCTCTGATTATTGACAACACATTTGCAACCCCTTACCTATTCCGTCCCATTGAACACGGCGCTGACATTGTGGTACATTCCGCAACCAAATTTATTGGCGGTCACGGAGCTGCATTGGGCGGTGTGATTGTAGATGCCGGCAAGTTTGATTGGAATTCAGATAAATTCCCGGGACTGTCCCAGCCTTGCGACAGTTATCATGGCATTAACTTTGCAAAAGATGTAGGTGCGGCAGCTTATATCACCCGTATCCGCACCAATTTGCTTCGGGATACCGGTGCAACCTTGAGTCCATTCCACTCTTTCCTATTCATTCAAGGATTGGAAACGCTTTCCCTTCGTGTAGAACGCCATACGGAAAATGCGCTGAAAGTGGTTGAGTTTTTGAAACAACATCCCCAAGTAGAACGCGTCAACCATCCATCTTTGCCTGACAGCAAATATTATGACTTATATCAGCAATACTTCCCAAAAGGCGCCGGCTCTATCTTCACATTTGAAATCAAAGGAGGAGAACAAGAGGCAAAACGCTTTATTGACTCCCTTGAAATTTTCTCTCTTCTTGCAAATGTGGCGGATGCAAAATCTTTGGTCATCCATCCTGCAAGCACAACCCATTCTCAATTAAATGCAGAGGAATTAAAAGCCTGTGATATTTCCCCTAACACAGTACGCCTCTCTATTGGTATTGAACATATTGATGACATTATTGAAGATTTGACACAAGCATTTACAAAACTTTAACGAGAATAGCCCCCTTATATTTTCTCAAATCATTCTATCCTATTTCTTAAATACACTTTAGATGGAAAAAATCCAAACATCTCATTGATTTGGGTTTTATTCCATCTTTTTTTTTGGTATAATATTACCGATTCTAAAATGATTTTATAACCATAAAATATCCTTCAGAGAGGATTTATCACATATGAAAATAATTGATTTGATTGAACAAAATTCCGTCACTTTTTCCTGCGAAATTTTTCCTCCAAAACCACATATCCCATTGGATGAATGTAAAAGTGTAATCAAAGGAATTGCCAAAACCAATCCTGACTTTATCAGCGTTACATACGGTGCAGGCGGCAGCAATTCCAAGCGTACCATTGAAATTGCAGACCATATTCAAACACAGTATCAAATTCCGGCGCTGGCGCATCTTACTTGCGTAGCATCTGCCAAATCTGATATTGCCTCTACATTGCATCAATTAAAGGACAAGCGCATTACCAATATACTGGCCCTGCGCGGTGATGTCCCTCAAGGCATGAATCCGGAAGACGCTGTGAAAGATTATCGCTATGCATATCAATTGATAGAAGATATCAAATCTCAAGGGGATTTTTGCGTAGGCGCAGCATGCTATCCCGAAGGGCATATCGAATGCAACCGCAAAATGGATGATATTGACCATCTCAAACAAAAAGTAGACTGCGGCTGCGATTTTTTAACCACACAAATGTTTTTTGATAACCAAATTTTATACAATTTTTTGTATAAAACTTTGGCCAAAGGAATCCATGTTCCCATTGTTGCGGGAATCATGCCTGTAACCAACAGCAGCCAAATTAAGCGTATTTGTCAGCTTTCCGGAACATATTTGCCGGAACGTTTGGGCGCTATGGTCGAAAAATTTGGCGACAGTCCGCTTGCAATGAAACAAGCAGGAATTGCTTATGCCACAGAACAAATCATTGATTTGATTGCCAACGGTGTAAAAGCCATTCATTTATATACTATGAACAAACCGGACATTGCCGAAACCATTGTTTCAAATCTAACTGAAATTTTGGACAAGCGTACAGCTGCTGTTCCGGTCTAAGGAGAATGAATTACGTAATGGATATCAGTCGCAAAGAAATACTGCGCTATTTGGGATACCGCGGAAAACCTGCCGATGAGATTGTTACAAACAGCATTGAATCTTGTCTTGCCGAACTACTGAGAATCATCTCGCCAAAATGTATTTATCAAATTTTTCCTGTTACTTTTGGTGAAAATCATATGGTAACCATCGGCTCCATTTCCATTCAAAGTAAAAATTTGTCTCAGCATATTAACGGCTGCAAAGAAGCAGCCATTTTTGCTGCTACACTTGGCGCACAAACAGACTTGCTGATTCAAAAATACAACAAGCTGGATATGAGCAAAGCTGTTATTCTGCAAGCTTGTGCCGCTACCGTGATTGAGGCATACTGTGATGAGCAGCAGGATTTCATGAAAGAAGAAGCAGGTAAACAAGGACTTTATTTACGTCCTCGTTTCAGTCCCGGCTATGGAGATTTTCCTCTTACCTATCAAAAAGACTTACTGGGTGTCTTAAACTGCCAAAAACGCATTGGTCTTACTGTCATGGACAGTCTTATTTTGGCGCCAAGTAAATCCGTAACCGCTGTTATTGGATTGACAGAAGAATCCACAACCTGCCATATTGCAAGATGCATGACTTGTCAGGCAAAAAATTGTCCGTTTAGAAAGGAAGAATGACCATGGATATTTTAAAGCAACTTGGAAAACGTATTATTTTCTTTGAGGGCGGCATGGGTTCCATTTTACAGCAAAATGGACTTGCCCCGGGAGAATTGCCTGAAGTCTGGAACGTAGAAAAACCTGAATTCATTTTAAATGTACATCGGGAATATTTAAAAGCAGGATGCGATATTGTCAAAACAAATACATTTGGCGCAAACTCCATTAAAATGGAAGACAGCGGTTACACAGCAAAAGAATTGATTGAAAAAGCAGTTTCCATTGCAAAACAAGCAGTAAACGAAAACGGTCATGGGTTGGTTGCTATGGATATTGGTCCAACAGGCAAACTGCTTCGCCCATTGGGAGATTTGGAATTTGACGGAGCATACGAAGCATTTAAAGAAATGGCTATGGTGGGCGAGCAAGCAGGAGCCGATGTAGCTCTGATTGAAACCATGAGTGATACACATGAAGTAAAAGCAGCTGTACTGGCGGTAAAAGAAAATACAAAATTACCTGTATTTGTTACCATGACCTTTGATGAAAATGCAAAACTGCTGACAGGCGGAGATATTCCTGCGGCAGTAGCATTGCTGGAGGGGCTTGGCGTAGATGGAATCGGCTTTAACTGCGGACTTGGTCCAACACAAATGAAAGCGTTTATGAAAGAGCTGACAGCCTGCTGCTCCACGCCTATTATTGTGAATCCAAATGCAGGTCTGCCCAAAAATGTAAACGGACAAACCGTATATGATGTAAATGCTGAAGAATTCGCAAAAGAGATGCTCGATATTGTAATGGAAGGCGCTTGGATTATCGGCGGCTGCTGCGGAACCACCCCTGCACATCTTGCGGAAACCATCAAAGTATGTAAGGGTATTATGCCTGCTCCAATAGAGAAAAAGAACCTTACCGTCATTTCTTCCTATACTCATACCGTTCAGTTTGGTCCCCGTCCAATCATCATAGGAGAACGCATCAATCCAACGGGTAAATCTCGTTTTAAGCAAGCACTGCGTGACCATGATATGGATTATATTTTAAAAGAAGGTATCACCCAGCAGCAAAACGGCGCGCATGTATTGGATGTAAACGTAGGCTTACCTGAAATTGATGAGGTACAGTTGATGCAGGACGCAATCAAAGAAATCCAAAGTGTAATTGACCTTCCATTACAAATTGATACCACAGACCCAATTGCAATGGAAAAAGCCATGCGTATTTATAACGGAAAACCGTTAATTAACTCTGTAAACGGAAAAGAACACTCCATGCATGAAGTGTTCCCGCTTGTAAAAAAATACGGTGGTGTTGTAATCGCCTTAACCTTAGATGAAAACGGCATTCCCCCTACCGCAGAAGGACGTTTGGAAGTTGCAAAAAAAATCATTGCTACAGCTGAAACATACGGTATTCCAAAAACAGATTTGATATTTGACGTACTTGCCATGACCATCAGCGCTGAACAAGAAGCGGCTGCCGTAACATTAAAAGCATTGCAGCTCATTCGCGATGAATTGGGAGCTTATACTTCTTTGGGTGTTTCCAACATTTCTTTTGGATTGCCCCAACGAGAAAACATCAATGCTGCATTTTTTACCATGGCTATGCAAAACGGATTAAGCGCGGCTATTATGAATCCCGGTTCACAAGGTATGATGAAAGCATATTACTCCTACTGTGCACTAAGCGGTGTTGACAAACAATGTATGGAATATATCTCTGTTTATTCCGGACAAACAACAGAAACGGCTGCTCCTGCCGGCGCCGATATGCCTCTGGATCAAGCCGTTATCAAGGGACTAAAAGAAAGCGCACATGCAGCTGCGCAAGAATTGTTAAAAACAACGGAACCGTTGGAAATTATCAACAAACTGTTGGTACCTGCTCTGGACGTTGTAGGCAAAGAATTTGAACAAGGCACACTGTTCCTTCCTCAATTGTTGATGAGCGCCGAAGCTGCCAAAGCTGCTTTTGAAGCAATTAAAGTACATTTTGAAAAAAGCGGTACTGTTCAGGAAAAAGGAGAAAAAATTATTCTGGCAACCGTAAAAGGTGATATTCACGACATTGGAAAAAACATTGTAAAAGTACTTTTGGAAAACTACAGCTACGATGTCATTGACCTTGGAAAAGATGTCGACCCAAGTTTGGTTGTAGATACCGCCATAGAACAAAATGTTCAGCTGGTAGGTCTCAGCGCTTTGATGACAACCACTGTTGTAAATATGGAAGAAACCATACGATTATTAAAAGAAAAAGCTCCTTGTGTCAAAGTAATGGTAGGAGGCGCTGTATTAACACAAGAATATGCGGATATGATACATGCAGACTTTTATTCCAAAGATGCCATGGGTTCTGTATATTATGCGCAAAGATTATTTGGAAAAGAATAATTTGCATACAAAAATCCCCTCTCCAAGTATGATAATACATTGGAAAGGGGATTTTTGTTGATCTATTTTAGGGAAAATGTAGTAAGTAAAAGAATATTTCTTTGAATTATTCTGCCGGAATTAGTCCAACATCTTCAATTACTTGTTTGCCTTCGTCAGATTTTACAAAATCAAACCAAGCTTTTACAAGTTCACTGTCAGTACCTTTTTTATAAATTTGAATGAATGGTCTGGATACTTTATAAGTGCCATTTACGATATTTTCATCTGTAGCCTCAACACCGTCAACTTTTACAGCTTTGATAGATGGGGATACTGATGCCAAAGAGATGTAACCAACTGCTGCAGGGTCGCTTGCTACACGGTTTAATACTTCACCTGTTGATGTCAACTCTGCTGCATATTTTGCTTCACCTTCTACACCGAAGATAGCCTCAAAGCCATCTCTGGTTCCGGAAGAAGCCTCACGGCCCAATACGGTAATTGCTTGGTCTTGTCCGCCAACTTCGCTCCAGTTGGTAATTTCGCCTGTAAAGATTTTCGCAATTTGCTCTTGTGTTAAATCACTTACCGGATTGTCTTTATGTACTGCAATTGCAATACCGTCAGTTGCAATTTGAACTACTTCAAATTGGTCCGGATTTTCACTGTCTTTTAATTCGCGGGAAAGGTCGCCAATCAAAGCAGTGCCGGCAAGTACAGCTTTGGAAGCATCGCCGGAACCGGTTCCGCTTTTCTCGACTGTAACACCTGGATTTTGCTCATGGAACACTTCACCCAAAGCTTGGCAAACAGTTGCCATAGATGTAGAACCATTTAAAGTAAGCTTTCCGCTTAAAGAACTTTCTGCGGTACTGCCGCCTCCGGATGTTCCGGTATCAGTAGACCCACAACCTGCAAATAATGCTGCTGTAGAAACCATGAGAGCAGAAGCAAGTACAGCTGTCACAATTCTTTTGATTTTTGTTTTTCTCATTTTTCTTTCTCCTCATCTGTTTGTTAAGATGAGTTTAGTTTACAGCGCTTTTGTAAATATTACGTTAAAAATAATTTAGAGTTCATTTAAAAACCGAATGTCATTTTAATCCCAATTTAACAAAGCGTAGCAGCGACAGGGACACCCTATAATCTATTGGTGACTGTCATTCAATATATCCCTGTCACAAATAGCAAATCGCTATTTATTTGTAAATATCACTTTCAATGTTACCGAGAAAGAGAAACATTCTAATAAAGATGAAATACCTTGACATAGAAAAAAGAGAGAAAATCCTCCTCCCTTTTTTCTATCAATCTATTTAACGGCTAAAATCAAACAAATTTAAACCTATCTCATCACTGTAGCATCTGTCCACATCACCGTTTACAATAGAGATTACCATCTCACAAGTTGCACTGACGATAGCCTGATTCAGATGTCCTCCAAACACTTGACCTTTCTCATTTCCCGCACTCATATGTAAATGGCAATAAAATTCATGGTTCATCGTATTAATTGTGCCAACTAAAGATACAATTTCAAAATCACCTTGAAATTCATTGGACTGATAAATTTTTTGTTCTGTTCGGAATACTCCCACCGTAAATTTGCCAACTGCACCTAATGCCTGAACACTTGCCAACTGAATATTTTCTGTTAGTGCAATTATTTTTACTTGTTCCAGTATCTCTTCCCCTTTATCAATGCGTGCAATAATTGTATTTTCAAATCTTCTGTATTCCATGGTACATGTTCCTATTCATAAATATTATTAATAAAGTAATGCTGTTTTTTGCTTTTTATTAAAATCATACGGACCCTTTTTATTTATTAAAAGGAGAAAAGAGCGGCAATAATAACGGTAGCTAACATCAATAATGCGCAACCCATTGCAACAATACGAATCATCCATGTTCGTTTGTCAATTTTCTTTTTCTTCTTTTTAACCATAAAATGCTGCCTCTTTTCCGATAAAATATATTTATACTTATGATAATCAAAGGTTTTTACAAAATCAAGTTGATTTTGTATTTAAACTGTAAGAATTTAAGGAAAACGAGCCTTTCCATGGCATGGACAGTTGACATAAGTACCACAATACAATAAAATAAAATAGATTCTATTTATTTATATACATATATAATATAGCACTATAAGGATATAGCGATTTTCCAATCGCTTAAAGGAGTATACTATGGCAGATAACAATCGCGGACGTCCCCGTGATGATGATAGAGATATTTATTCTTCCAGCAGGGAACAAAGAAATCCTCAGAGAACACCTCGCTACAGAACAAACGAGACAAATGAATTACGCAGCAGAACTCAAAGACAACAAAATCGTCCTGAACGAACAAATAGTTCTGCTCAGCAAAATCAACGGAGAAACAGCGGAAGAACAAACAGACCCCCTGCTTCCGACGAAGATATTGACCGCTATAATTATGTCAATCGTGATATTTACAGTTCCTCGAAAAAATCCAAAAAAAATGGCGGCGGTGATGATTTACCTCCCAGAAAGAAAAAAAAGAAAGCAAAAAAAATTATCATTGCAATCATATGTGTTGTAGTTGCAATTATCATCGGAGTTGTTGCCTTTGTTGCAATTATGCTTTCACGAATTAATTATAAACCTGTTGATACTACCAGCTATGTGGAACAACCATCCGATGCACCGACTTGGGACGTGATTTCCGATAATGCCATTACCAATATTTTATTATTGGGTGTTGACCGAAGCGAAGATGGTACGGCCCAACGTTCAGATACTATGATGCTGATTTCCATCAACAGTAAAACGAAAAATTTAAATATGGTTTCTTTCCTGCGTGATTTATACGTTGAAATTCCAACCGCAGGAAAAAATAAAATCAATGCTGCATACACCATAGGCAGTCAAAGTGATGTAGGCGGAGCCGGTTTAACCATGCAAACCATTGAAAATAACTTCCGTATCAATATTGACCATTATGTAGAAATTGATTTTGAAAATTTCATTAACTTAATTGATGCCATGGGTGGCATTGATATTGAAATGACACAGGACGAAGTAGATTACATGAGCAGCTGGTATTACGGAGAATACGGCCAACCTATCAGCCTGCAAGTTGGAATGAACCATTTGGACGGAAAAGGCGCCTTGACATTTGCACGTATCCGTAAGTTGGACAGCGACTTTGGCAGAACAGGACGTCAACGTCAAGTAATGATTGCCATATTTGATAAGTTCAAAACATTAAACCCTGCGCAGATGACTTCTGTATTCTATAATTATGCACAGTATATTACAACAGACTTATCCAGCAGTGACATTCTTTCTCTTGCAACACAAGCCGGTACCATTCTTGGATATGAAGTACAAACATCGCACGTTCCTGAAGAAGGACTTTATACAGAAATAGACTATAACTTGGTTCCTGATTTACCCGGTACATGCGCAAGTTTAAGAGAATTCTTATACGGCTCTGACAGTTCAAGCAGTTCAGCGAAGAATACAAACTAAAAATTTATAATGGAAGACAGATGAGAATATTATGGAAAAGAAAAAAACATTTTATATTACAACTCCAATTTATTATCCATCAGGAAAAGCCCATATCGGACACAGTTACTGCACGGTAGGCAGTGATGCAATTGCACGTTATAAAAGAATGCAAGGTTATGACGTCATGTTTTTAACCGGCACAGATGAACATGGACAAAAAATTGAATTAAACGCTGCAAAAGAAGGCGTTACTCCAAAAGAATATGTAGATAACATTGTACATGGATTTCAGGAGCTTTGGAAATTATTAAATATTTCCAATGATAAATTTATTCGTACCACAGATGAAATCCATGTAAAAGGCGTACAAAAAATTTTTAGAGAGCTTTACGACAAAGGTGAAATTTATAAAGGAGCCTATAAAGGCTGGTACTGCACTCCATGTGAATCTTTCTGGACAGAAACTCAGCTAAAAGACGGCAAATGTCCTGACTGCGGCAGAGAAGTAAAATGGGAGGAAGAAGAGTCTTATTTCTTCCGTCTGTCCAATTATGGAGATAAACTGTTAAAACTATATGAGGAACATCCTGAGTTTATTCAACCCGAAAGCCGTAAGAATGAGATGATTAATTTTATCAAAAACGGTTTGGATGACCTTTGTGTTTCCCGCACCAGCTTTTCATGGGGTATTCCTGTGGATTTCGACCCCAAACACGTTGTATATGTATGGCTTGATGCCCTCACAAACTACATCACAGGAATCGGTTACGACT
>UQNI01000013.1 GCA_900542375.1 uncultured Oscillospiraceae bacterium
CTTGTACTGCGGTTACGGCTTTGTGGATGCCGAATCCTCCCGCAGCCAAACCGATTAAAAAGCAAGTGCACATTACAACAAACACTTTTTTTGTAAATTTAAAAGAATAAAACATACGTACATCTCTCCTTATTTGATAGACTTCCTTCCCAAAACATATTCAAATGCTGTATTTTATATACCTGTTCCTCTATATTGCCGATTTGTACATTTTTGCAAGAAACAATACAAAAACTTGCATTTAAAAAAATCAGGCTAAAATATAGAAAAAGGAATACAAAGAAAACAGACAAACAAAGAAAATGATTCATTTTCTATCATTTTTTGCATAATTCACATAATTTGAACCGAGATTGTTAAAAAATAGATTAAATTGACATTCCAAACTGCATATGCTACAGTATAATCAAAGCAAAAAATAAAACAGATGGAAGGGATTTACTTATGAGTATTTATGTAATTACGGGCGGCACAACCGGAATTGGTGCAGCCACACGAGAAAAATTGCAAGAACAAGGGCATGAAGTCTTCAATATTGACTACAAAGGCGGCGATTATACTGCCGACTTATCCACAAAAGAAGGACGAAAAGGAGCCATCGAAGCAGTATATCAGCGTTATCCGGACGGAATCGACTGTTTTATCAGCAATGCGGGCGTTGGTCCTACCGTACCGGCCGCAACTTTGTTTTCATTAAATTACTTTGCTGCCACCGAACTTGCGGAAGGATTACAGCCTTTATTGAAAAAGAAACGCGGCAATTGTGTTATGACAGCTTCCAACTCCATCACCTTTCCGTATGTCCGTCAAGATTGGGTGGATATGCTGACCAATATTCATGACGAAGACAGCTTTACACAAATTGCGCAGGGTATTCCGCCCCAAGCAGGACCGGCTTGCTACAGTACCTCAAAACATGCTTTGACCCGCTGGATGCGCCGTGTATCGCCGTCTTGGGCAGTAGAAGGCACACGAATCAATGCAGTAGCTCCCGGCAACACCACCACTCCTATGACGCAAAATATGACTCCGGAACAAAAAGAAGCAGCTCTTCTGATTCCCATTCCCACACGATATGGCAAAAAAGAGTTCTTGGATGCGGAAGAAATCGCCAATGGAATTGTATTTCTATCTTCCCCTATGGCCAGCGGCGTAAACGGAACCATTTTATTTGTGGACGGCGGAATCGACGCACTGTTGCGTTCTGAACGTTTCTAGTAGTGAAAGGAGCTTATGACTTATGACTTTATTGGAACAATATATTGATTGTATGAAAAAAGGTAACAACGTTGCACTATCCGAATTATTTGAGGAAAAAGGAGTACTGCACGATTCTTCCGTAAATAAAGTAGGACAAGATACCATTCATCTGGAAGGAAAAATGGCTGTTGACATGATGTTTCATCACAGATTCGGCTTTAACGGCGGACCGTTCCAGATTTTAGATGTACAGTACCAGGAACCAAATACCGTCTCTTACTTTATTATGTATCAACAAAAATTCATTCCCGTTACCGCCATTATCTCTTCTGTGGGAGAAAACGGAAAAATCAAAAGAATGAATATTTTCCCACTTTAATCATTTGCATCATATACTGCTTCCCAAAAAACAAAAAGAGTATTCATTTTGCTGTAAAAATCGTTTCAGCATTCCCCATTTCTTCTGAAGACGATACAAAATCATAAAAAATGAACACCCAATCAAACTCTTTCAAAGATGAAATGGCTCCGTATGAAGTTTTACAGTTCGTACGAAGCCGTTTCTTATGACTTTAAAACCGTTTCACACTGTTTCTATTAGAAAAGATTTGCTTATACAAGAAACAAAATCTTATAAACAAAAAGACAGTTGTAATAAATTACAACTGTCTTTTTTGCTGTCTTTGTCAGACCGCTATTTGATATAAGAAAGCCAAAAGGGAATTTAGGGTATGCTTTCTTATGCTCATAAACAATGTTATCCGCTCATATACCTACCGTTTTCTTCTATACTGTTACGTAAAGCAGACTTTTTTTAGCAAGGGAAATGGATTGAGATAATACAATTCAATTCGCGATAATAAGCGGTTTTCTATTTTTTCAATATTATAACAGAGCTGCTAAAAAAAGTCTACAATTATTTCCAAAAAAACGAATGGGACAGATAAAATTTTCCATTTTAGATGTAAAAAAGAGTCTGTTTTGATACAGACTCTCCAAAAAATATCATATTCAAACCGCAACGGTAAAGACTACAAAAAACTGCATAACACTGGCAGCGACCACAAACACGTGGAATATGGTATGCATATAGGCAAGTTTTTTTCCTTTAGCATAAATGACAGCGCCTATGGTGTAAAGAACGCCTCCGCCGACCAGCAAACAAAGCTGAAGTATAGTTAAATTTTGTACCAACGGCTTTATGATAAACACACATGACCAACCGATGCAAATATAACAAGCCATAGAAAACTTTTTATAACGCTTCATGTCCACTGCGTTTAATAAGATACCAATGACGGACGCGGCCCATACCACACCCAGCATGACCCAGCCTGTGATTCCTTTTACGCATAACAGCAGCATTGGCGTATACGTACCTGCTATCATAAAGAAAATGGTACAGTGGTCCAAGATTTGAAAGATCTTTTTTCCTTTTGTCACAGGCAGCGCATGATATAAGGTGGAAATCACATAGAGCAAAATCATAGAAATGCTGTATACCAATAAACTGAAGATGTGTATAGGAGTTTTGGGAGTAAACACCATAAGCAGAACCAAAGCCGCAATGGATAATCCTGCGCCTATACCATGGCTGACAGCATTCCATATCTCCTCACCAAGGGAATAGAACGGAAGATTTAATACCGCACGGCGTTTGGCTGTTGCCAATTGTTTGATTCCTTCCATGCCATCACTCTTTTCTGTTATATTTTATACTTTGTGATATAGTTTTAAAAACTATGTATCTTCATCTTAATATGATGAAGGTGCAAAGTCAATGAAAAATAGAAAAGTTCATAAACTGTTTAGACTTCTTTGACATTCATTTTACATAGCCAATACATTACTGCTATTATGAACTCAATTTCAAACAATATGCAAAAAAGCAGCCTTTTCAATCAACCGCCTTGTTGTATTGATTGAAAAGACTGCTTTTTATTTTTATGGATTCAGTGCCATCATTGCTGCCATTCCGCCCCGTTTTGCTCCCATTACACGGTGAGAAAACAGCAAATTGCTGTGGCAGCAGGTACAAACACGACCCACCATTATATTTTCATCAGGTACTCCCGCATGCATGATAACTCTGCGGTTCACTTCCCACAAATCCAGCATATACTTGCCTTCACCTTTGGGCTGTAAACATTCATCAGGTGCAATCTCGGTCAGCGCCATTACTTTTTCATACACAGGTGCATCCACCTCATAACAACATTGTCCGATAGACGGCCCAATGGCAGCCAGAATATCATTTGGATTGCTGCCAAATTCCGTCTGCATCGCTTCCACCATACGTGCGCCCATTTCCGCTACTGTACCGCGCCAGCCCGCATGTGCCAAACCAATGGCTTTTTTAGCAGTATCCACAAAGTATAACGGTACGCAATCGGCATAATAAGTAACCAACACAACACCCGGTTCGTTGGTAATTAGGCCGTCTACGCTCTGCATGTCTTTAGGACGCCAAATGCCGATTCCCGCCTCTTTGGAAGTAACACGGCGTACCACCGTATGATGGTCTTGCGCGGAAGCGACCAGTTTATGAAAATCAAATCCTACAGCATCGCAGAATAAATGATAATTTTTCAGGACATTGGTATCACTGTCACCGCGATTGAAATTTAAATTCATAGAAGAAAATTCCTGTTGGCTAACGCCGCCTTTTCTGGTGGAAAAGGCATGTGTGATATACGGCAATGCATCCAAGCGAGGAAATGTAAGGAACGGAACATGATTTTTTTCATTCAGCTGCATACAGCCAAGTGACTGCGACATACGGTACCTCCCCTATTATAAACGTCTTAAATTCCCTTTTCTGGCATTGAGTACGTAGAAAATAATAATTACTATGGCATATACGCCCGCAACCGCACCAATGGTAATATCCAGCCAGGTTGGGAATCCTCCCATGAATACACGGATAAAGTAGGCAACCGAAACAAATAAGACCAGTACAGCGCCGTTGTTTACAACAAATAAACGGTCTGTTTTGTCATTTCGCAATGCTACCAAATTGAATCGAACAAAAATAAACGCCATGCAAGTCACCGCAATACACAAATACAAATGGGTATTTCCTGCTCGATACAATGCTGCCAAAATAGCAAATAATATGGAGGAGATAAACCCACATATCATTGCAATATAAGAAAATGCTCTACTCATAATTACCTCCCGTAATCGATGTGATATTGGACTCAGGCAAAGCCGGAGTTACATATACGGTTTTATTTTTTACGTATATTACCATACCCGGTTTTGCACCTTGCGGTTTTGAAACGTGTTTTACAAATGTGTAGTCAACAGGAACCTGTGATGAATCTTTTGCCCTGCTGTAGTAAGCTGCAATCTGCGCAGCTTCCAAAATGGCTTGTTCGGTAATTTCCCTGCGGTCCGATACAATAATGGTATGCGAACCCGGGATATTTTTTACATGCAGCCACATGTCATGGTTGTTGGCATCTTTTAACGTTAATTTATCATTCTGGCGGTTATTACGTCCTACCAGTACGGTAAAACCATCGCTTGTTATAAATTTCATCGGCGCGGCAGGTGCTGTATTTTTTTGTTTTCCCTTTGTTTTTTGCTGACGTAAATACCCCTGCTCGGCAAGCTCTTGCCGTATTTCGGATAAATCCCGTTCGTTTTCTGCTCTGCCCAATGCTTCACTGACCGAGTCAATATAAGCAAGTTCTTGTTCCGCTTGATGAATTTGTTCTGTCAGTTTTTCCTGAGCAGTACGTGCTTTTCTGTAATCCTTATAATACTTCTGCGCATTTTGTGAAGGTGTCAGCAGCGGGTCTATGGGAATTCTCACGACAGGATTGCCTTCTTCATAAAAGTTTTCCACTTCTGCATGGCTGTCTCCTTTTTGCAGACGATAAACATTGGCATTGATTAAATCACCATACATTTTTAATGTTTCCCGTTCTTCACATTGAGCCAATTCCGCCATTTGCAGATTGATTTTCCTACTCAGACGTTCTGATGCATTGGAGAGCAGTTTGGATAAATCCTGCGAGCGCACCCGCATACGCTCAATTTGGTCACGCTCCTGATAAAAAAAGTCCAGCAGTTTGGAAAACGAATCAAACTGTGAAATATGTACGGCACTGTCGTATTGTTCTATGGACATAAAGGAAAAATCCATTGGCTTTCCGTTCAGATTCACCGCCATATACGGTTTTCCCGTATTCATTTTTACCGTATCGAATAAGATATCCAGCAGTTGTTCCAATGTACTCCAATGACACGGTTCCAGCTGAAAGATGGATAAATCAATTCCCTTACATGCCCTGTAAGCCAACTCTCTGCATATAATGGGAGAAACGCCTTGCAGCGTTTTCAATATTGCATCGCTCAATGGCTGGTCCTTTACAATGGATTGCATTGCCTGCAAAACCTCTTTTACCGTACAATTGAGCATACATAATTTGTCTTGGGGCGGAGGACTGCGGTAAAGCAAACCAGGCAGTACCAAACGTTGGGAACTCATGTCTTCGTCCACACGCTTGAGCGCGTCAATGATTTTTCCTTCCCGGTCAACCAAAATGACGTTGCTGTGTCTCCCCATGATTTCCGTTACCAGCGTGCAGGGAACCAAATCGCCCAATTCGTTGTAAGCTTCAAATTGAAGAGCAACTGCACGCTCCAATTCTGTTTGATGCACCCCTGTCAGTTTTGCACCGCCCAGTTTTTTACGCAACAGCATACACAGCATGGGAGGTTGTTTGGGATTTTCAGGCACATGTTCCGTGATATGAATACGCGCACTGTTTGCACGAGCAGACAGCAGCAAACGTACCGCGCCTTCTCTGGAACGGAGAGAAACGATAATTTCTTCCCGATTGGGCTGATAAATTTTATCTACTCTTGCGCCCAAAGCTGCCTGCTCTATTTCCTTTGCTGTATGACGCAAAAATACGCCGTCTAAAGCCATGTTTCTCCCCCTTTCAAAGAGATTGAATTAAACCAAATACTGCACAGGGTCTTTTTGTTGTGATTTGATAAAGCGTACTTGCGGAAATTCTTTGGACAAGCGGTTGCATAAAGGCTGGATTGCAATATCTTCCGTTGCAAAATGTCCTGCGTCCACCATGGTAATCCCCATACTGCTTGCCGCAAGCAGCTCGTGGTGTTTGCTGTCTCCGCTGACAAAAGCATCTGCCCCTGCAGCTCCTGCTGCAAAAATAGAAGAAGAACCCGCACCACAGGCAACGGCCACTTTTTTCACCTTTGTTTTTCCTACGGTAAATTTCAACCCTTTACACTCCAGCTGTGTTTTTACGTATGCAGCAAATTCAGACGATTTCATCTCTGTCTCCAGCTGACCAATCAAAGAAGCCGCTAAGCCCGAATGCTCGTATTCCTCCAACATGGAAATTTGTTTCAACTGCAATCGTTCTGCCAAACAGGCATTGACTCCGCCGCAGGCCAAATCATAATTGGTATGCGCCGCAATGGCACATAAGCCGTTTTGAACCAATAAATACGGCACATCTGTTGGAGACAGTCGTTTTAACGGCTGAAAAATCACAGGATGATGGCTGATAATCAATTCTGCTTTTTGTGACACTGCCTCTGAAATAACCTCGGGGGTAATATCCATTGAAACCATGACAGAGGTCACGGGACAATGTTTTCCCCCTACCAAAAGTCCTACATTGTCAAATCCCATAGCAGTGTGAAACGGTGCAAATGTGTCAATATAATTGTAAATATCTCCTACCGTAACCATGTGCTCCTCCTTACTCTGCCTGTGACAGCACTTGTTGTATTTGCTCCAAGATTTGTTCTGTTTGGTTTGCCAATGCTTCCTGCTTTCCACTCTGTCTTAATCCGTTGATGCGTTTTTGCAAACGGCTGCATTGCTGCTGAATGTAAGCTTTATTTTCGTCCGAATCCGCTTTTAAAATTCCTATGTACGGAAACACCTGACCTGTTTGTACATGCTCAGGGTCATATTCCGCCTGCATAACCGTATAGATATGGTCTCCGTCCTGCACCGCCTGCTCTTGTTTGACGGCAAAACCGTGCTCAGACAAATAGGTGCGCAGTTCCGGTGCGGAAGTCATAGGCTGTAAAATCAAATGTTTTTCTGCATCTTTCAGCCAAGGCGCTTTTTCGATGATGTCTGCAATCAACTCACCGCCCATACCCGCAATGACAATATCGTCCGCTTCGTTTGGAAAAATCAATTCCAGCCCGTCGGATAGCCTGGCGTCCACCTGTTTTCCCACATTGTAGCGTCTGATGTTAAATGCCGCTTTTTGTAAAGGTCCCATATTGATATCGGAAGCAATTGCCTTTTTGATGACCTCTTTTTTCACCAGCCAAATAGGCAAATACGCGTGGTCGGTTCCAATATCCGCAAGCACATGATTTTCACGCACCATAGAAGCACATGTCTGCAAACGGCGGTCCAGCTGAAATAATTTCTTTTTATTTAAAAATAACACAACGCACCGTCCTTTGTCATTATTTTTCATAGATTCAAATAACCGCCCGACAAAACCTTGACGGGCGGTTATTGACGCTGTCATGAAATGACTTATTTATCTGCCAGATGTTTGTTGATTTTTTCAATCAATTCATTCACATCCACGCCATGCACCATGCAGGCTTCTTCCAAAGATTCACCGCGAGCGGATGGGCATCCCAAACAATGCATTCCCATTTCCAAAAAGTAAGGTGCGGTATCTCTGTCCATATCTAGAATATCACCGATTAAGGTGTCTTTTGTAACTGTAGCCATTTTGACTTCCTCCTATAAAATTGTGTTATTTTATTATAATACCCACAGAAAACGATTGCAATACATTTTCCGCTTTTTTAGCTGCGGTATATGGTTTTCCAACATTTTCACGGGTGATTATACGGTAATGTGTCTTTTTCCTGATACAACCAATCAAACAGCAGGCGCTGCATATGGAACATACTGCATATCACATAGCACATGTGCAATCAAATGCACATTGATTTTGTTAAGCACCGCAGCATTTTTTATATTTTTTGCCGCTGCCACATGGACAAGGGTCATTTCTTCCCACTTTCAGCGTAGGATGTTCCAAATGTGCCTCTGCTTCCAATTGCGCTGTATATTCCAACGGAGTATATCCACGGTTTACCCACATACGTGTGTAATTGGTTACTTTCATCAGCAGCTCTGAAATTTGGCGTAATTGCTTTTGTGTTTTAATTGCAAATCCAAATCCCTCAAAAATATGAATGTGGTCTTGAAAACTGCCGTTTAGCTGTACCGCAAACATGGTGTCATCCAAAAATTCTTTGATTTTCTCTTCATTTTTGGTATACGTTTTGCGTACATAATCTGCCAACTTTTCCAACTGAGGCGTCATTTCGTAAAAATGCGGGTCTTCATAGCGGAGCAGCTCTTCTTTTTCCGGCATATAATACGTTTTTTCTCTTTGTTCTTTTAAAAGCGCGTCTACATTGCCATGTTCAAACATAAATCCGTTTACAATATGTCCGTTTTTAATTGCTGCTGCATCACTACGGCAAGCGAAGGTATTCATAACCTCAACAATTTGTTTTGCGGTAACAATCTCGCTGTAATGCTCTTTATATAATTCAGATACTTTCTCAGGTGTGATTGCGCCGTACAAATTGGAACACGCAATACAGTATCTCCAAATTTTTTGGAATTCATCACGTTCTTTACGATATTTCGCAGTATTGATTTTATGAAATATCTCTTTGATAATCAACGGCATTGCATAAGCAACCTGTTTCTTTTCTTCCACCAAATAAAAGTAACCGTTTTTTGCAAAATATTGATACAAATCATGTTCTATGGTGCAGTTGGATAAGTCTTCATCCGCAGCAATGCGCAGCATCAATTGAAACTCCTGTTCCGTTGCATAGTTCATGACGCGTTTCATTTCTTCAGGATTTGCAATGATTTGCTCCAATTCCGCAACTAACTCTGCTTTTTTGAGTTTGCTGCGATTTTTCACATCATAATTGGCCGCAAGCTCTTGCAAATTGGCAACTTTGGTTGCTCCCAACAAAGCACCCAGCGTATCTGTAAAATGTGCTTTAATCAAATACTTTTTTGCATATGCATCGTGGTCAAAATTCGGATTTACTGCCATATAACTTCCCCCAAACTATATGTAACATTATGTATTATATTATCAAAAAAGCAGGAATGAAGCAATAGAAAATCCACAATAATTGTAGTTGAGACAAAAATATGCTAAAATAATCGCAATAGAGATTATTTTGGCGCGAGCTTCTTTACCACAAGCGTCGCAATAGAAATCATTATTTGAGTTTTTCTTTGCAAAATACAACAAATCAAAGGAGGCATATGGATTGAAGCAGGATTGTTTCTCATTGGCACCGCCTATCATCAAAGAGTTTTTGGGATATATGGGTACTGTAAAAGGGAAATCTCCTTTAACGGTGGAAGAATACTTTATGGATTTGCGTACCTTCTTTCGTTATATGAAACAGCACCGCAATCAGGTACCGCAGGATATGCCGTTTGACGAGATTTCCATTGATGATATTGATTTGGAATTTATCAAAACCATTACATTAACCGATGTATACGAATACATGAATTTTGTAAGCACCCAACGAAAAAATAAGGCGACTACCCGTTCCAGAAAAGTATCCAGCCTGCGTACTTATTTTCAGTATTTGACCAATAAGGTAAATAAACTGGAGCACAATCCCATTACAGAGCTGGAGACGCCGAAAACAAAAAAATCACTTCCCAAATATTTGACACTGGAGCAAAGCATGGATTTGTTAAATGCAGTGGAAGGTCCATATCAAAGCCGTGATTACTGCATCATTACACTGTTTTTAAACTGCGGCATGCGTTTGTCCGAATTGGTCAATATCAATTTAAATGATATCAATCATAAGGAACATGTGATGCGCATTACGGGAAAAGGAAACAAAGAGCGTTTGGTTTATTTAAACGACGCCTGCATGGATGCAATTAAAACATATTTAAAGGACCGGCCTGCAGACGGTCTCATTGACCGTGAAGCATTGTTCATCAGCCGTGAGAGAAAACGAATCAGCCCCAAAACGGTACAGGCCATGGTCAATAAATATCTGGAGAAAATCGGGCTTGGCGGCCCGGGCTATTCTGTACATAAGCTGCGTCATACTGCTGCAACGTTAATGTATCAGTACGGAGAAGTGGATATCCGCGTTTTGAAAGATATTTTAGGGCATGAAAATTTAGGAACTACCGAAATTTATACACACATCTCAGATGAGCAAATGAAAAAAGCCTCGAAATCCAATCCTCTGTCAAATGTGAAATCAAAAAAGCATAAAACACAGTAAAGGCAAGCGGTATATCAATATATCGCTTGCTTTTCTTTTGGAATAGATACAACCCCTTTTAGAATATGCTTCATAAGATACTGCAAAAGGAGTCTTGATGATGAAATATATCTATTTGACTTTGGCTTTCCTTTGTTTGATATGCGGTTCTGTAGGCATTGTAATCCCCGGATTGCCCACCACACCTTTGCTTTTGGCAGCTTCGTTTTTCTTTGCCAAAGGTTCTGACCGATTCCACCGTTGGTTTTTGGGAACAAAACTGTACCATAAACATTTGGAATCTTTTGTACAACACAAAACAATGAAGCTGCGCACCAAAGTGTACATTTTGATGTTCTCCACCTGCTCCATGGGACTTTCCATCTACTTGGTCAAGAACCTTTATGTTCGCATTTTCATTGCAGCCATACTTGCCGTTCAATATTTCTGCTTCATTTTTATGATTAAAACAACGCCCAAACAAGAAATTCTAAGCGTTTCTCAATTTCAAAAGAAACAGCGTGAAAAGATAAAAGCATAATAAATATTCATACAGTCTAAAAAGCAGAATTCCAAACGAAATACAATCTTAAAACGCATATTTATGGGATATATCCTTTATTTTCAAATAAAAAAGCCACCTGCCTATTAAATAAGCAAGCAGCTTTTATTGCGCCTTTCTTTTCAATACATTAATATCTCGAATGTTTTGTCTTACAATTGCCTCAGTTGCAACTACGCTGGATTCAATGTCATCTAAAACCATGTCAACATTTTTCATTTTTTCAGCATTTAAACTTTGCGCTTCCATTAACAACTGAATATTTTTATTGGTTTCATTTTCCAAAGTAATCTCAATTTTAAGGGTTCTATCTTCAATCTTTGAAGTTCTCTCCTCAATTTTAAGGGTTCTATCTTTGATTTCTGAAATGTCTTCTTGCATTCTATTAACAGACTTAATCAATTCTTCCAATAATTCTTTCTCGTTCATTTTGAACCACTCCTTTAAAGTGTTTTTATAGTATCATATTGAATTTGATATTTCAATATCATTTTTCCCATTCAACCTGCAAGGGAAATATTTTCACGTACAAGAAAAGTAGATTCATACAGAATTGATGCTGTTCCACACCATTTGCCATAAAGGGACAGTTCCTGTTTGCTTGGCATCTTATTTTTTATTTGATTGAATCCAAACATGTCAATCATCAAAGATAACAAAACTCACTGTTCCAGTACCGATTCTCGTCATTTTATACTTTCAGCTGCACCATATTGCATGATTGTAAATGTACTCTTTGCTCTTATCCAAAAGCCCCCATGCTACGGAAAAGTAACATCGGGGCATTTCTTTGTATTTTTAAAATTTTAGTCCTATTTTTAAAAACATTCATTTATGTTTTGTCAGTTATACTTTCGCACGCGGATGGCAATTATGATACACCTCTTTGAAGTGAGAATCCAAAAGCTGAACATACACTTGTGTAGAAGAGATATCCGCATGTCCCATCATCGTTTGAATATCTTTTAAATCCGCACCATTTTCCAGCAAATGCAAGGCAAAAGAATGGCGCAGCGTATGAGGTGTAATTTCCTTGGTAATATTTGCTTGTTCGGCATAACCTTTTACAATTTTCCAAAAGCCCTGCCGCGTCAGACGATTGCCGTTTAAATTTACAAATAAAGGTTGTTCTGTATCGTCATCACATAATGATACACTTCTGACACGCGTAATATAAGTCGCAACCGCTTTGACTGCCGTAGGATATACGGGAATAATACGGTCTGCCTTTCCCTTACAGCGAAGCAAACCTGATTTTAGATTAATGTCTCCCAAATTCAGTTCAACCAGCTCTGTTGCGCGAATTCCTGTTGCATAGAGCAATTCTAAAATTGCTTTGTCGCGGCAGCCCTTCGGTTCAGCAATGTTCGGCTGTGCCAACAACAAATCAATTTCCGCACCGTTTAAAAAATGAGGTAATTTTTTGGGAGATTTTTCTAACTTAATATGTTTTGCCGGATTCACCGTTATATGATAATTCTGCATCAGAAATTGATAAAAACAACGTATGGAGGCCAAACGCCGTGTAATAGTCGCATTTGAAAGATTCTGACGGGTCAGTTCCTCCACATATAAATGCATCATGGTATCATCCGCTTTGAGCAAATCTGTAAATTGATGTTCTTTCATAAACGTTAAAAAATGTTGAATATCCCGCATATAGGACTGCAATGTATTTTCAGATACTGCTTTTTTCTCGGTCAGATATTCCCGAAACTGCGAAACATATTCTCTCATTTTTAACGTCACCTCTCAATCAAAATACAAATAAGCCGGAAAAGCAGACTGTGGTCAGTACATCTACCAAAGCGCCTATGATTAATATTCCAGTTAAAATAGAAAAACGAATAAAAAAATGCCGCACATTGTTTTTCGGCTGCGCTTCCTGCTCTTCCGTCTTCCTGCCAAGATGTATCTTTTTGGAAAACAGCATGCTTTCTCTGGAAGCGATTAAAATGGCAATCAGACAAATAAATGCTCCCGGTAAAATAACAGCCAAATGAAATAAAAATCCTTGGAATCCATAGGCAGCATACAGATATCCGGCTGTAATTCCCATGCCAAATCCACGGAATAACGGAGCCAACGGAACACAATAGGCCCCCCATATGGACAGTCCACATAAAAAACAAAATAATAAAAACAAAAAAGATGATGCCAACGATGCTACAAAGATAGATAACACAGGCAATGCGCTTCTTGCTTTCACATTGCTGAAAAATACAAAATCCAATGTTTTTAATAAAGAATAATCCGCATTGCGAATGAATATGACTCCTAAAATGAGGCCTGCAATTAAAAACAATCCCAAAAACACCAACAAGAACTGCTGACGGAAAATTTGCAGAATTCCACCGCGATAACCGGAAGAAAATCCTCCTGACCGACTGCCTACCGTTCTTGTGCCTCTATGTTCTTTGGGTACTTTTACAAAAAATAAGTTTGTCCGTCTCATAGTATTTATAATCCCCCAAACAAGTTGTCTGGTTCATAATTATGTATACCTTAGGACAATTATGAATTATTTTCCTAATTCCTCCGCTCTTTTTGTACAAGCAAGCATTGCCTCGTCTACAATTTTTTCCAAATCATGCTGATAGAACACATTTAACGCTTCCAATGTAGTTCCTCCCGGAGAGGATACCATTTCAATTAATTCATCCGGAGTTTTACCGGAATATACAAGCATGCCTGCGCTGCCGATTAACGTTTGCGCAATCATCGGCAATGCAACTTCCTTTTCAATTCCTTGCTTTTCAGCGTTATCCAGCATTGCTTTTGCAAACAAATAAAAATATGCCGGGCTGCTGCCGTTTACGGAAATTACTGCATTCATTTGTGATTCTTCCAACTCTGAAACGGTACCGCAGGAGGAGAAAAATTCTTCCACAGTTTCGAACATTTCATCTGTTACACCTTGAGAGCGGCACATAGCGGTAGCACCTTGGCTCAAAAGCAAAGGTGTATTCGGCATGGTACGAATAACGGGGCATTGACATCCCAAAGTGGTACGAATATAGTCGGTAGAAATACCGGCAGCAATAGAAACCATGAGCTTTTGTTCCGTTACTTGTTCTTTGATTTCTGTTAAAACTTCTTCAAAATTTTGCGGCTTCACTGCAAGCACAATAATGCTGCAAGCACTTGCCAATTCTGAAGCGGAAGAAGCCGCTTGAACACCTATTTGTTTAAAATAAGCACATTTTTCTTCATTGACATCAAATACTGCAATTTGAGATGGGCGCATTGTCTCAGTAGATACAATTCCGTTGATAATGGCAGTAGCCATGTTTCCTGCGCCAATGAAACCTAATACTGTATTTTCCACACGATTACCCTCTTTTTTGTACATTTGTCGTTCTATTATGATAATACTTTTAGAAAAAGAGTGCAAGACATAATCCGATAATTTTCGCATAATTCCTACAAAGTGAAATAAATAAAGCAATGTTTCATCATTTATTCCCAATGATTTTTTACAATTATTTTTACTTTTTCTAATATTATGGAAAAGCGACCATGTTTGGTATGACTGTATCAAACTGTAACATCTGCATTTTGATTGCCATTTTTCACGATAATTGTCAGAGGATAACCCCATACTCCAAAAAGAGCAAATTCCCCTGTCGTCACGTTTTCTACCCTAACCGTACCCGACCTCTGTTCTCCGCAGTCCTGCTGAAATGCTTCGACTTAGGGCACTTTCTCTAAAATCATCGAAAATATGCTGTTTTCGCATCTTTCGCAAATAAAAAATTCGCATCTGACTCCGGGAATCACCCCAAATCATCCCCGAGGCAAACCCGATTATCCTTTTTCTTCCGACAATCTGAAATTTCCACGCGGATTTTGAATGTCTGTCCGGCAACTCGGAGAGTGATTTTCCACGTTTTTGAAGATAAAAAACCTTTCGGGTCGCTCCGCTTCTTCTCTTTTCTTTTTCCGCCTACGATATCCATTTTTCTTTTTTCGGAATGTTTTTTGGGGGTCGGGATGGCAGCACAGAGCCTTACTGCTCTGCACTGCATCTTATTGTTTTCTGTCTCTTTTCAATGATGCTTTGGTACCCTGCTAAGATATGAAAGAGTACCTTTTGTCAACAAACAACAATCGTGAAGATAGGTAAAAACGATTTCTCTCTATTATGGTTATGCACAACTATAAATTGCTATTTCATAATAAAAAAGCAGTACGCCCTAAGTCATACTGCTTTTTCTATCAAATATTTGTTTATGCCATAGCAGCTTTCATCATAATGGCACATTCCAATCGTTTTTTCTCTAAATCACATGAAAGCTTATGCGATTTTAAGATATTGCCTTCATATTGCCAGCTGTTGGCTGCACAACCACCGCTACAGTAGAATTTTGCCCAACAGTCTTTGCAATCCTCTTTGCTATACACGTTGGTAAGCGCAAATTCCTGCTTCATGGGAATATCAAAGGTATCCTCCATAATATTGCCCATTTTCCATTTTTCTTCCCCAACAAATTGGTGGCATGGATAAATGTCTCCTTCCGGTGTCACACAAACATACTCATTGCCGCAGCCACAGCCGCGCAAACGTTTAATGGCACACGGACCTTGGTTCAAATCTATCATGAAGTGGAAAAAGTTAAACCCTTTTCCTTTCTTTTTGCGGTCTATCAAAATATTTGCCAAATTCTCATATTCGGCAAATGCTGCCGGCAAATCTTCTTCCTGCAAAGAGTATGGAAGTTTAGGGTCAGACACCACAGGTTCTACCGATACTTGGTCAAAACCAAGCTCCGCCATATGAACCGCATCTTTTGCAAAGTCCAAATTATGCTTGGTAAACGTACCTCTCACATAATAATCCTTGTCCCCTCTGGTTGCAATCAGCTTTTTGTATTTTGGTACAATCGCATCGTAGCAGCCGCTTCCGTCTGCATGTACACGCAGCATATCATTAATTTCTTTTCTTCCGTCCAATGACAGAACAACATTATACATTTCTTTATTCAAATACTCAATGACATCGTCTGTCAACAGTAAGCCGTTGGTTGTCATGGTAAAGCGGAATTTTTTATTGTGTTTTTCTTCTTGACTTCTTGCATATTCCACAATTTGTTTTACCACTTTGAAATTCATCAGCGGTTCACCGCCAAAGAAATCCAGTTCCAAATTGCGTCTTCCTTTGGAATGTTCAATTAAAAAGTCGATTGCTTTTTTTCCAACTTCCAAAGGCATCAATTTTCTGCCGCAGCCAAAGTCACCCTTTGCGGCAAAGCAATATTCACAGCGCAAATTACAGTCATGAGCTACATTCAAACACATGGATTTTACCGGCGCTTCTTTCAGCATTGCGGAAAAATTGTGATAGCCGTCCTCCGAATAGAGCTGGCCGTTTTCATACAGCTCCTTTAGTTCATCGTAAGCCTCGGTTAAAGTCGCTTCATCATATTTTTTGCGCAGGTCATCCATCATCTGTTTGGGAGCCTGCTGCGGTACTTCATCCTCTAAATAATCCAACATATCGTATGGCGCATCATCAAATACATGTACTGCACCGCTGTTGGTATCCAATACAATATGAAAACCGTTTAACGTATATTTATGTATCATTTTTCTTTCTCCAATTATTGCAAAAATTTCAGGGACAGCACGCTGTCCCTGAAAAGTGATTTCGATTCAATTATTGATTGTTCTCGTTCTCACATTTTTGGTTAGCAACTGTGCAAGATGTTTTGCAAGCAGATTGACAAGATGCTTGACATTCGCCACAGCCGCCTTTCACAGCGCTTTGCTTTAAATTTGCTTGGTTTAAAGTCTTGATTTGTTTCATTGATAAACATCTCCTTTTTTACACTGACTGAATTATATCATAATAAAACGAAAAATGAAAGATGTTATTTTACTTTTTTACGTTTGTTTACCGCAAGCACACCGCCAAACGCACCGCCAATCATCATCAGAAGAAACCTCATTGCAGTGGAAACGGTAAATACATTTCCTCCTGTGGAAAAGGCGGAAATCAATACACAAGCAAACAAAATCAATCCGCTGAATAATCCCATAATCAAACCTTTACTGTGGCATAGTTTTGCAGACAAAAATCCCGCAAACATAGCGCTTAATGCCGAAATACCAATACTTACTGCCTGAATTGCCTGTGTAGGAATTGTTTTCACCAAAACAAACACAAACGCACAAATGGCCAATAACGCCGCACATAGGAACAAACCTGCAATACAGCCGATGACTAAATATTTTAAACACTTGGCAAATGTGCTGTCCGATGTTTCTCTGCTTTTTTTCATATAAAAAAATCCCCCTCACCAATACCTCATACCTAAAGGTATTCATACGAAGGAGATTTTATGATGTACAAAAAAGGAAAAGATTATTTTTCTTCTTTTGTTTCTGGTTTGGTTTCTTCTTTTTTGCGACCGAACAAACCTTTTTTCTCTGCAGGTTTATTCTCGGAAGATTCGGTAGCTGCCTGCTGTACACGATCAAGAGGTGTCTCTACAGAACTGATTGCCCAACGTTTTAAACGCAGTCTTTGGCGGTCAGTACCTGTCTCAATAATAATGGTATCACTTTCATCTTTTACAGCTACAATACGGCCTACAATACCACCAATGGTTGTAATTTCATCACCTATTTTCGCATTTTTGCGGTTTGCTTCCTCTTTTTTCTTCTTTTTAGAGTTTGGACGGAATAATAGAAAATACGCACCGAGAATAATCACTGCGTAAATGATAATCATAATCCACCAACTATTATTACCGCCGCCGGATTCAGCGGCAGCTTCTAAAGCCCAAATATTATCCATTTATTTTACACCTCCATGTTGTCGATGTTTATTATAACAATATTTTCATACGGTTGCAAGCATAAAATGTAGAATTATATTCTTCTGGATACTTTATGTATCGTTTCACTGTAAAAGGCCTGAAAACTGCCTGAATCCAAGGCTGTTCTTATCTTTTCCATAAAAGAATTATAGAAATATAAATTATGCATGACAGCCAAACGCATCCCGAGCATTTCTTTGCTTTTTAACAGATGATGCACATACGCACGTGTATGATGTGTGCAAACAGGACAATCACAAGTTTCATCAATCGGATTTTCGTCCAACTCGTATTTTGCATTCATCAGATTACGGCAGCCTTCCATAGTAAATGCATGTCCGTGACGGGCATTACGGGTTGGCATAACACAGTCAAAGATATCAATGCCTCGAGAGACTGCCTCCAAAATATTGGCAGGTGTACCCACTCCCATCAAATAACGTGGTTTGCAAGCCGGCATTTCCGGTTCTACCGCTTCTATAATTCGATACATTTCTTCTGCCGTTTCTCCTACCGCCAAACCGCCGATTGCATAACCGTCCAAATCCAGCTCTCGAATATCACACATATGCTGTTTTCTCAAATCTTCATAGGTGCTTCCTTGGTTAATGCCCCACAGCCATTGTTCTCGATTAATGGTATCCGCTTTGGCATTGAGGCGTTCCAATTCTTCCTTACAGCGATATAGCCAGCGCAATGTTCTGGCGCAGGATTGCTTTACATACTCATACGCAGCCGGATTTTCAATACACTCATCAAAAGCCATTGCAATGGTAGAGCCCAAATGAGACTGAATGCGCATGCTTTCTTCCGGACCCATAAAAATTTTTCGTCCGTCTATATGAGAAGCAAAGGTTACCCCTTCTTCTTTAATATTTCTCAGTTTTGCCAAAGAGAACACTTGAAAGCCGCCGCTGTCAGTTAAAATTGGACCTTGCCAGTTTGTAAACTTGTGCAATCCTCCCAATTGTTTGACAATCTCATCTCCTGGCCTTAAATGCAGGTGATACGTATTGCACAGCTGAACCTGACACTTTAGGTCTTTTAAATCCAAAGCAGAAACCGCACCCTTAATTGCACCGCAAGTAGCCACATTCATAAAGGCGGGTGTTTGCACCACTCCATGGGGAGTATGAATTTCACCTCTTCTGGCCTTTCCTTCTGTATTTATAATACGAATACGTTCCTTCATAAATCGTAAATCCTTTCTACATCCGTCTTCTATGCAGCAATTTCTTTAAGATGTTATTATAAAATACATTCAGAAAGAAAGCAATCTTTGTTTCATACAAAATTTATCGACTGTACAATTGATTGCCGATACCGTATCTATCCAGAATGAAGTATCATTACTGCAAACATTTTGTAAATAATTTAAGAATACATGACAAGCTGTGACGCATATGGTTTAAAACACACGGATGATTGAGGTGGTGAGAAGATGTTTATTGTATTAAAAAAGAAAATCATTATTGCAGTTGCGGCCTGTATTTTAACCATTATTGCAATTCCTGTAGCAATCCATTATACGAATAACGCTGCAGAAGCAGTACAGGCGTCAACATCGGCCAACACAAACTGGGGACTTAGTTTTCCAAAAGACGGCGGAACTCCTACAGGAAATGCATCTTCCGAGTTTTTGCAACAATACAACTCTTTTTATGTAGGAGATACATCAAAAAAAGAAGTATATATTACATTTGATGCAGGTTATGAAAACGGATATACTCCGGCAATTTTGGACACTTTAAAAAAGCATAATGTAAAAGCAACTTTCTTTGTAGTGGGCAATTACATAGAAACCAGTCCTGATTTGATTAATCGTATGGTGGAGGAAGGACACATTGTAGGAAACCATACGTACCACCACCCTGATATGTCAAAAATATCGGACATTACCTCGTTTCAAAAAGAGTTGGAGGATTTAGAGGCATTATATCAACAGACAACGGGACAAGAGATGCAAAAACTCTATCGTCCTCCCCAAGGAAAATTCAGTGAAAGCAATTTAAAGCAGGCCAGTGAATTGGGATATAAAACTGTGTTTTGGAGCCTGGCCTATGTAGATTGGTACGTAGATAACCAACCAACCCGAGAAGAAGCACTCGAAAAATTATTGCCGAGGGTTCACCCGGGAGCCGTTATTTTACTGCACAGTACTTCTAAAACAAATGCTGAAATTTTAGATGAATTCTTGACTACTTTAGAGGAGCAAGGGTACACATTTGGAACATTAAACGATATTGTATAATCTAACTCTCATATCGGGATATAAAAGCAAATAGACGGATATCTATGAAGATATCCGTCTATCTATTTTTCGGCCATCTCATCAATCAAAATGCCACATAACCTATATAACCGCCACCGTAAGGAACACCTCTGCACCTGCAGAGAAACGATGACCTGACCACCCGGGACCAGAGTATGATAGGATGACCCCTGCAAATACAGGGAAAACTTACCAGCTCCAATACGGTTCACCACCCTCAGGAGCACCCTTGCCATTGCAAGGATACAGCTCTTTTGTCAATATGCAGCGAAAGAGGAGCAATCACCAACCAACAAAAAGCCATAAGCTTTTCCAAATTGGGTATCTGTCCCATTGGAACATCCCTGCGCCTGCAAAAAATTTCTTTCTGTATGACAATGCACTTAAAAACAAGAAATTTTTACGCTGCAGGGAAATAGACAAAAAATCATACTATAAACAGAATATAGAATCATCTTTGATTGATATATACCTCTGAAAATGAGTAAAATCTTGACATGAATGAAAAATACTCCGACATTTTTTAGAAAAAACAACCTAGACAGATCTTTTACCACTATACAAGGAATACCCCTACATCAGCAGGGAAACCCAATCAGGACAACTCCTTTACCATAACACAAGGAACACCCCCTCAATGAGAGGAAAGCAGTATCATACCGATCCTCTGACCCTGATATAAAATTTATCCCTGCATTACGGAAAACCTGATTACGATGTTGATGCCTAGATAGCATTAATTACACCATTCAGATATATCTTGGAACAAAAACCCCATTTTCTGGAAAAATCTAATTGATTTATGGGAATGCCATAAGCAAGGCTCACCCCTGTTATTCCGGGAACTTGCACGGTCGATGACGTAAATTTCGTCAGTGGGAGGATCACCCCCGCACCTGCGGGGAAAACACGATTTCTATATACCAACACCCGTTATAATCAGGATCACCCCCGCACCTGCGGGGAAAACTTTCTTCGGGCCACCATCTGCCGGTTTCCATATAGGATCACCCCCGCACCTGCGGGGAAAACTCTTCCATTTTCTCTAGCTTCGTTCTCGCTTCGGGATCACCCCCGCACCTGCGGGGAAAACATTATCGCCCTGAAAAAGAGGATATACCAGCCGGGATCACCCCCGCACCTGCGGGGAAAACAAAAGGGTGCGCGATTATCTGCAAAGATAATGAGGATCACCCCCGCACCTGCGGGGAAAACTTTGGCAAAAGGCAGTGAAATCAAAAGACCTCGGGATCACCCCCGCACCTGCGGGGAAAACTTGCTGTAAAATAGTCACTTTTCTCTAAAGAGAGGATCACCCCCGCACCTGCGGGGAAAACTCCTGACAAAGCTATTGAAAGCTTTACAAGACAGGATCACCCCCGCACCTGCGGGGAAAACCATAATTAGGGTCTAAAAAAGTATTATCATCAAGGATCACCCCCGCACCTGCGGGGAAAACGACCGAGAAAGGGTGAGTGGTATGCAGATGATAGGATCACCCCCGCACCTGCGGGGAAAACTATGAGTGTAAAAGCTGCCCGCTACAGGAGGCAGGATCACCCCCGCACCTGCGGGGAAAACCGCAATCATACATAATTTGAAATGCTCTAATCAGGATCACCCCCGCACCTGCGGGGAAAACTGGAGAGCTGGAGCTTTCCAAAGTATTAAAGACGGATCACCCCCGCACCTGCGGGGAAAACATCTTCATGTATCGCTGCCCATGCTTGCACAAGGGATCACCCCCGCACCTGCGGGGAAAACCTTTGTATCGTTTGGTCGTGATAATCATTGCCAGGATCACCCCCGCACCTGCGGGGAAAACCCATGCGCCTGTGTACGTACTCGATAGTATGCGGGATCACCCCCGCACCTGCGGGGAAAACTCCATGAGGAGCCGCGCAAAATCGACCCCTCCGGGATCACCCCCGCACCTGCGGGGAAAACCTCTTCTTTCTTTACTTTTTTCAAGCATTTTAAGGATCACCCCCGCACCTGCGGGGAAAACCAAACAGTGGATATTACACAGATTAAAGCACAGGGATCACCCCCGCACCTGCGGGGAAAACCTCCACGGTGAAATTGTCGAAATTGTCGCTCAGGGATCACCCCCGCACCTGCGGGGAAAACTGGATATTCCAAATGATAATGAATAAAATTTGAGGATCACCCCCGCACCTGCGGGGAAAACACTAAAAAATGACGTAGATACGTTATGATGTTCACAACACACGCTACAATTCATTTAACTTTTTATAGATCCCATAAGTTAAGTAACAATCTGCCAGCGCTCTATGATGATTTGAAGTATCCAGAGAAAAATAACTTGCAATTGTATTTAGTTTATAATCCACCACATCAAATACTTTACGGCGAGCAAGAGTTAATGTATCAATACACGGATTATGAAACATAGATAATCCAACACGCTGACAAGCTGCATGTAAAAAACCAAAATCAAACGCTGCATTATGACATACAATACGTCTGTTTTCTGCAAAGGATATTAACTGTGACAGCGCTTGGTACAGAGGAACTCCTTGCTGCTGAAGCATTTCGTCCGTAATACCTGTAAGTTTTGATATATTCTCAGGCAACGATGTTTGACATTGTACTAACATACTAAGTTCCGCTTCCACTGCATCATGTACAATGCAAATCGCAGCAATCTCAATTATTTCATGTACAGCACAGGATAACCCAGTTGTCTCCAAATCTAACACAATATAGGAATCTTCTTTTAAGGTATATTTACGTGCCCGGTTTATCCTATCGACTTTTTGCATTTTTGCAGCCTTGCTGAAGCCCTTCTCAAGAACCATAGTCTGTGATTGTTTTCTTGCAGATGGCAACGGCCTACGCATTAGTTTCAAACCATCAAAATCTACAGGTTCCCACGTAGTATTGTGTACACGAAAATCCATCTGTTGTTCCCCCATAGTATGAAACACCATAGTTGCTCTACCTGCATGAAGATTTTCACAAATACGTTTCCAAAGTTCTTCCCTGACACGGGCACTTACCTGCCCAACATAAACGCCTGTATTGATTTCAATCAGCCATTTGGACAAGTCTCCCCGTACTTTGGGCGGACAATCTGACAATGTAATTACAATCATGTAGATTCCTCTTCCTGAAAACCATAAGAAATTCCGTTAGGAACCGTTCCTTTTTTGTCATCCCATAAATAAACAATTTCTGTAGTAATTTCTTCTGCAATCCATTCATCATCGGAAAAAAGAATATGAATATCACGAACCATTCTTTCCAAAATATGAGCAGATACCATGGCATCCCTTACCCTCCGCCGTGTTGCAGACGGTAAATCATCCGGCTGCTGTGCTGCCATTTCAAATGCAACGGGAATGGTAACTTCGGCTTTGTAAAGATCTGCGATGTCATAAACGAAAGAACACTCATGCCCTACATGCATAAATCCCAATCCCGCAGAGCATCCCAGTGCGGTAATCACAGCATGAGCCAAACCGTATAGGCATGCATGTCCTGCGGAAAGCGCTTGATTAACAGCGTCACCCGAAGAAAAATCTTCCGGATCATAGGTACGTCCGTTCCACGGAACATTCCATTCATAGGAAGCTTTGCGATAAACGGAACGAACACGACTTCCCTCCCGTCCTCTCAGCTGCTGCATGGTCAAGTGCGATACATCTTCGTTGGGAAAGCGCATTTGATACATCTTTCTGACCACTGCCAAATGCAGCCGTTGATTGCTCACCAATTCCGCTTGACGAATCAACAATTTGGAACGATGTGTTAACGGTCGTCCGCTTGCGTAATACCGCACGCCGTGTTCACCTACCCAAATAACGCTTACTCCCGCATCGCCAATTAGTTCCATAGCACGATGTGTAATCAAAGTCCCGGGTCCCAAAAGCAGTACAGAAATCGACGCAGCGGGAACATATACAATACCGCGTTCATCTCTTACCGTAATTGCACTGTCTTCCCGATTGAGTTGACAATGCTCCAAATACAAAAAGGTCATTCGGTTGCCAATTTGAGGCAAAGCCTGCAAGTCGGGACGAATCATACCAGTTAATTTGTTACTTTTCATTGGAAGCTACCCTTGCTACTGTCAGTAATCCCATACCGTAAGCTTTGCCACGTCCGATTCCTTCTGTCAACGCTTTACAAAATAATTCTGTGTCCGTAACCGTTAATACGCCTTCATACGTAACAGCCAATAACCGAACTTGTGCTTCTTGGGAAGAGTTTTTGCAGAAAATATGCCATTGACTGTGAACAACCGTAAAATCCTCTTCATTTAACGAAAAACCGTTGTGAGCCGCACGGGTTTGCAGCCATTCTTTTTGATGAGGCACAGAGACATGAGCATGTACTTTTCCTCTCTTTCCCGGTTCGGACACACAGCTTTTTGTGGGATTGGCCACCAAACGGAAATGCCAAACACTGCCGGGAGTTATTCTTTCCAGAAAAGGAGTATACAATTTTGTTTCCCATGGGCAGTCGGTGCCCAACATACCAAATTGTGCAGCGGCCGCAGATAAATCAGGTTTATCGGGACTGAGCAACATCAGATAAAGCTGATGATTCAGATGGTCGATACGCCATAAATTACGCTTGCGTTCTCCCCCAAAGCACCGCTCTACCGTTCCGTGGAAAATATGCGGAGAAGCCAACGCTTTTGCCGTATTGGGATTGGATTCATTCAAGCGCATTCTTGTCAAATACATAGACTCACCTCAATTCTTTCATCGGATCATGTTCGGTATGAAACCGTTCCTCTGCGTTTTGAAAGGTAATGTGAAAAGGCTTATGCTCCTTCACTATGCGATATCCATACTTTCGGAACATCGGATTAAACGATTCGGGCAAATCTTTCTGATAAACAGGATATGCCTCCTGTTTCAATGCGTCAGTTACAATTCGCATGGTGTAAGAATCCTGTTTACGTTTGATACGCTCCTGCTCCCATTTTGAAACTTGCCACGGTTCTTCTTGCAAAGCTGTAAGCAAATCCGTTTGTCGTATTCCCAGTGATAACGGTAAGGTTGGAGGACAAGAGCGTCTTCCCAGAAACAACGGGAAAACAGGTGCCTGCAAAGCCTCATCCAACATTTTTAAAAAGTTTTCATCCTGACTTTCCAAACCAACCAGAAAAATAGCATCTGCAAGATAATATCTTGTTGTTACATAAGAGGTCTTTTTATCTTTCAGTACCATGTGAAAGTCCTTTAGCAGCTCTCCTTCTTTGTCGCTTCTGATACCAAATTTCAATGCGGCTAAATCATCCAACGATTCATCTCTGCGCCGTCCCAATGCAGCAGCCAACAGCCCAACCACTCCGCTTTTGGACGGTTCTCGTTCCGTTTTACGAATATCAAATTTGGAATTGATACCCCAAGCCTGCAAAGGAGCCGCTAATCTCAATAACAGCGTACTCATATGGATTCACCGTCACCTGCGATATATTCGGCTACACGGTCCTCCAAGGCATCCAACATTTGCTGCAATGGCATCATTTCTGCAATTTCTTTAAATGCTTCTGCTGTTCCGATTCCAAATGCTGCTTCCGGCTCATTTGCAAAATTCTGATAAACCTGTTTCACATAGGAAACAAATTGTTTCTCAGACTCTGCAAGATAACCGTTTGAACCGGCAATTACAGGTTTCTCAAATGCGCCCGCACAGTTAATGGGCTGGTCACGGCGAACCGTCACATACACAGCATCCGGCAAAGTACGGTTTGCAAATGAGTTTTGTTTTCCTGTAGGCATAGATAACAAAAAGGCCTGGGCAAAACCGCGAACAGCCATAGGAGTGTCTTTCCCTAAATGACAGTTTAATTCCGCAACATTGACCGTAGCATAACGGTATAACGTAGAAGAGTTAAACTCTGTTGTGCCAAGATGACCTGCACCGTCGTTATCTTCGGGAGCTCTGTCATCCACAGCTGTAAAAAAATCATATTCATTTTGGATTTTGTGAGTAGAAATACTGTGCGCCACTTGTGCGGCAGCATCGTAGTTCAAGGAAGGGTCACTGGCAACCATACGGCCGAACAAAGCAATATCAATGGCTGGAAATTCTTTTAATGCATTTTTATAAAGAGATTTCTCTTTTTCTTCCGAAACCGCCAGTTGAGCAAGCGCCTCTGCCTGTGAATCGCTGATAAAAAACAATGCGTCCGTGACTGTATCATTGTCTTTCAGCTTTAATCCTGCTAATTTTAAAGCTTCTGCAGCTAACTTTCCTGCTTTTTTCTCATCGACATCAGGATTATGTTGCAGAATTTTGGAAGCAATCATATCTACCACACGTTTTGTACGTGTTCCAACGTCTTTTTTCTCAAAAATGTCAGAAAACATAGCACGCATAGCATGTTTCCACGATTGACTGGAAACCCTTGCTCTGGTAGCCCCGCCGTATACGGCTGTTTTTGGACTTCCCGTATCATCGCGGTTGACACAACTGGGTGGTACGGTTTGCAGTACGTGTATATCTACGTAAAAATTTTTCTTATTCATTTGAATCTTCCTTTCCTGTTTCTGTTGTTTTTCTTCTATAGAAATCCTGTCCCCATCTTAATCGAACCTGGGACCTGTAATCCTCGTTTTGATACAAGTATAAATCTTTGGCCAACTCGGGATAATCCAAAGGAATTCCCTCTGAACGAAGCAGCTGTATCATCCCTCTGAGGTGGTGGGCAAGTTCTTGTATATCGGCAGAAGTTGCCAATACATTAAATCGCCTTTGAATGCGTGTTTTATCATCTTCACCATGTATCAAACAAGCCACTGCCTTTCCCAGACCGTTTTCTTGCCGATACATAGATTCCTTCTGCAAATCTTTGCCCTGTTGATGAAGCGCAAACAACGTCAGTGCAATATAAACAGCCCATTGTGCATGGGTTGGCACACCGCTTCTGCTTAACATTTCTTCGGGTAAATCCTGTAAAAACAGTTCCCAAAGCTCCGGAATATCTCCCGGGGTTGTCCCGATTCCCCTGCGTAAATTTGCCAAAGACGCCTTTACAGCTCCGTCTGAAGACGAATTGACGATACGCTTTAACCGATATTCCACAAAATGGCCTACATTTTGCGTTTTACTGGACATGCTCATTCCTCCTATTTCAATGATTCTTTCAGATAATATGAAAACTTGTTATATACTTCAGGCGCACAATAATGGTTTGTTACTTCTTTTCCTTTGATTTTTTCTGTCACCATTCTGCCGACAAAAGCGGCCGTTCCCGCATTTTCCACCAGTTCTTCTCCCAAAGCAGCGGCAGTTTTCCAAACATAAGTCAGCCATTGGGATTGCAGATGATTTCTTTCCTCTACAGTTTGACCGGGGTCTAATACGGACAGCCATTTACGAAACGGAAGATCCAAACGGTGATAAAACTCTTCTTTTGCACGGTAGCTTGCTGCATCTCCTTCATCGCCACCTGCAGATTTTACCAAATCTCTGGCCAATCTGCCGACAATATTCGCTATTTGGTCACATCGTTGAATTTCATCTAATGCAAGCTGTTTCCAAGTTTCTCCTGCCTCTGTCAACAACTCCGCATAAAATGTAAGGGAATCGCTGAATTCATCGGTTACAAAAAAGTCTTTATCCCCGTATTGAACAGAAGCAATGCTGAAACATACCATTTGATGTTTATCCAATAACTTTGCCTTCTGTAACTGATTCATCCAAGTCACAATCCCCGGCAGATGCTTTGTATCATTTTGTTCTACGATAGAAGCAAAATCACGCCACATCTGTTTGCTGGAATCATGACGCTTTGGTTGGTATTGTCCTGTGGATGTTCCTCTTTCCATAACAGACTTCCAAACGGTCATTGTTTCATTGAAGGCATTTTCTCTGGAGAAAAAATCTCCTCCCAATAATCTGTAGCCCGTTACCTTATCATTGTTTCTCTCCAGCAGCAATCGTCTGGACTGTAAGGTAAGCAGTGCGGCAGGATTATCCGGAATGGTAATTTCCACTCGTTCTCCTTCCCGTGCCTTTGGAAGCTCCCATGCAGGTACATTCGGTTCCCAAGGTTCATAATCCTCTTTTAGAAGTACCAAATTCAGCATCAGTGTTTCAAATAATGTTTTTCCCTTAGCAGTAATCAGACCTAATTTTCCAAGCCACCCCGCACCTGGAGAAGGCAAATTTTTTCCTTTTGGTTTTGCAGACGTATCGTCATATCCGTTTACATATAACAGCCATCTTGCAGATTCCGCATAGGAAATCTCAGTTTTATCCTTTCCTGTTCGCGGCGGAAAAAGACGTATTTTGTTGCTGCTTTCCGACAGCTCTCCAATCAGCTTGGCCGCGGAATATTCCGTTCCCTTGGCAGCAGACAAAGCCTGCCCAAACGGACGTTCCGGATGAAACAGCCAAAACTTTTCATGCTGTGTATGTAAATACGCTTTGATTGGCTCTATTGGAAAACAGTTTGCATTCCACAATGCTCCCCAACGCTCCAATGCATCGTCCGTCTCTTCTATAGGTGCATCCTCTCTATGTTCGTCCACACGGGAAAAGACGGTATGCAATACTGCCAGCAATAAGCGAAGTACCGCTACATTCTGCGTTGCAAGTTCACCTGCCAAATCTGTATAAAGATGCGCTTGTTCGAACACTGTTATTAAAGAAACTTCATCAATGGTCCCGTCCCTTTTCATCACTTTTATCCAAGGTTCGTCCAATAGATTAAATTCACATTCTCGGTTCTCCATGTTCTTCCTCCTTTCCATATCTGAGACCTTCTTCTTGTGTATACGTGATATGAAATCCACATAGTTCTGCACTATATGCTTCATTCAACAATAGTACCAATTCTCCTTTTATCCAAAATGATTCCTGCCATTCTGGAATCATTTGACTGTTCATACATTCTAACTCTTCAATGGTTCTGTCCAAATTTTTACCAACACAAAACGCTCTGGGCAAGTTCATTCTTTGACGCGCAATTTGCCTGCATTCTTCTTCCGACGGAACATGATTTGCAGGAACAACGACACCTCCATTTTGCCAAGGTAAAAAGGAAATTTGTCCGTCTTTTCTTAGCATCATCACCAAAACACTGATAGAAGCATCTCCGTCTCGTACTGTTGCCTGTGCCCTTTCCTCATTGTCGGGCAAATCCGTACTTAGCAAATCTGAAATCACATTCAAATTAGCATATCGTTTTGAGAGACTGGGTTTTGGTATGGAATAAACCTTCGCTTTTTCCTTTTGGCTGTCTATGTGCCTGCAATAATCGCTCCATGCCTGCTGGGAAATCTCGTCCAACTCTGATGTATTCTGCGGTTCCTGATAAGTATCCTGCACCAACATTGGTATATCCTGCGGTAACGTAATGGAATTTGGCAGTAACCGTTTGGTTTGCAGTAACAGCCAATCTCCATATACAAAACGGGAACCTTCTTCTAACGTTTCTGTGTTTGCACCCAATACGGCACAACAAGGTTGGGTTACGTTTGCAGGACGCTTGCGAGTATGACGGTGTAATCGTCCCAATCGCTGCAGCAACAAATCCATTGGACACAAATCTGTGATGAGAAAATCAAAATCAATATCCAAAGACTGCTCCAAAACTTGAGTACCTACCACAATCAAATGATTACGTGTATCAGGTGTAGATTTCTTACCCAAACGCTGTAACAATACATGTTCTTTTTGAGCACGGTCAGGCATCAAAAAATGAGAATGAAACACTAAAATTTCCGTATCAAGCAGTATTCCCTTCAGTTTATCTGCTAAATTTTGAGCTCTGCGCACAGTATTTACAATGACTCCCGCACAGCCCCCTTCCGATAGCGCTTGTTTTAAACACTCTGCAATTGCTTCGTCAGAAATGCACTTGACCGAAACGGTTTTGGAAGGTGTATCCACGGCAATGGCTTGCTGTTTGACGGTTTCCCCATCTGTCCACGTTAATATGGGATACGCTCTGCTAACAGGCAATTCGTCATCTTTCAACTTTTTTCGCCCCAGATACGCACTGATAAATTCCAAGCGTCGTTTTTCAGGAAGCGTTGCGGAAAGCAGAATCACAGGAACACCATATCTTCCAAGCCACATCAGTGCTCTGTCTAAGTATGTGTTCATGTACGCATCGAAGGCATGGCACTCGTCCACAATCACGATTTTTCCTGCTAAACCTAAGTGACGCAGCATGACATGTTTTTGTTTTAATGCCGCCATTAACAATTGGTCTACTGTACCAATGACAAAATCAGAAAGCAATGCTTGCTTCCGCCCTTCAAACCACTGATGTGCTACCAATCCGGAGGAACTCATATCCTCCGCAAGGTGAGAAGTACCATGAAACAACGCTTGATATTGCTCATTGAGTTCTGCCATACCATGTGCCAATCGAATGGAATGCAGGGTATCTTCCGACTGTTCCATCGCCCACTGCTCCAACCGTGGAAAAATGCCATTGGCAGTGGCCTGGGTAGGCAATCCAAAAAATAATCCTGCACTGCCTGTTTTAGCGGTCAACACTTCTGCCGCAGCCAATGCCGCTTCTGTTTTTCCTACACCCATTTGTGCTTCTAAAATCAGTATGCCGGGCTGTACAGCATCTTCAGCTACCTTTATCATTGTCTTTTGAACCTCGTTGGGTAAAAATCCAAAACGACTTTGAAATTGAGCATCATCCATAAAAAAGCAAGAAGGCATCCATAGGTCCGGTAAATGCAATGTTTCCCAAGCCTTTTGTGCTCTATACTCAACGGAACTATCCACTCCGTTATCATCTATATCAATCAAGGGAAAATAATTGGTATTGCTGGCAATCCAGTCAGCCATAATCAGAAGTCCTGTTAACAACATCTGTGCCCCCATATCCAACTGCGGCAATTCTTCTACAGATGTGTATCCCGATGTTTCCAAAGAAAATTGGAGCCATTCCTGTCTGACTGCCTCCCAAAGCTTTCCTTGTTCACTGTCTTTTCCTTTACAGCCGTAGTAATTCTCTTCATAGTACCGTGTTTGATTTTCTACATCATACTTGATTCCCTGTGGTTTTCCATGATGTGCTCCTACTACCACCGCTACAGACTGAGGGCAATCAAAGTCTAATAAAATTGCTTCTCCTGCCAAAGCATGGGGAGATTTGCTCGCTGATAACAAGGAATTCATTCCGTACAATAATAAACCAGAGTGTTCGATACGTGTTCTCAATTCTGGAAACTGTTCCGATATTCCCGATTGAAACACCGGCGTTAACTTGCCAATATCGTGGGTCAAAGCCAGAAATGTACATAGATTTAAAAAATCTTCTTGGCTCATTTCGGAATCCGTCGCATGTACCACAGAGGTAGGAAGCCATGTAACCACGAGCTTACGAATGATATTTGCGGTATCTGCAAAATGTACCCATGCCGGCAACCACTGCAATGTGTTTTTTTGAGTTGATTTTGCCGCAAGGCTTTGCAGCGCAGGTGAAAATTGCGAGTAAGCTGCTTTTATCCATAAAGACATAAGGTTCTCCACCCTCTTTTAGAAACTTTTAATTTTCTCTCATTTTACCACATATTACCTGTAAAATAAAGCCTTTTATAGTAAATCAACCAAAATAATTCCACAATTTATTTTTAAATCTATTTATTGTTAATATATCTCACAATATAATTGTTTTCGAATTATCATAAAACAAACATATATAGAGGAAAAGGACAAAATTCCTATTTGCTATATCTCCCTTAACCGGTTTCAGCCTCCGTTGTGAAAGTTACAG